>CAMLOR010000040.1 GCA_946481615.1 uncultured Aquimonas sp. | reverse complement strand
ATCTGGTATCTGAGCGCCGGCCCGCGCCGCTTCGGCGAACTGCGCCACGACATCCCGAAGATCTCCGCGCGCGTGCTGAGCGCACGCCTGCGCGAGCTGGAAGAAAAAGGCGTGGTCGTGCGCCGCCTGCTCGATTCCTCGCCGCCCTCGGCCGAATACGCACTCACGAACCTCGGCACGGAGCTGGTGCCGGCGATCCAGGCCATCGTCGCGGTCGGGATGAAACTGAAGGTCGCGGGCAACAACAAACGCAAGCCGGCGCGCGCCGCCTGACCTGCGGCGCGCGTCACTTCCCCGCTGCGCGAAACTCCGGCGGCAAGCGCATGCGCGTCTGGTCCCATCGGATCTGCAGCGGCGTCGAATCGCGCCATGCACCGATGTGCAGATGCGGCGTGCGCCCGTAACCGTTGTTGCCGATGCGCGCGACGGGCTGGCCGGCGGACACGCGATCGCCCGGCTTCACCAAGGGCGCCTGGATGTGCGCCAACAGGAAGTGCGTGCCGTCATCCGCCACCAGCACCAGATGGGAAGCCGGCGGCTTGCCCAGAATGCCCGGCTGGTTGACAACGGGGTTCTCATGCAGCTTCTTCACTTCGCAGTCGCAAGGCGAGAGCAGCGGCTCGTTCCAGCCGTACCAGTCTTCGTTGCGCGCGCCGTCGCCCGCATGCGCGCGCGAGAACAGGCGGCCATCCACGTCGACCAGCTTCTGCACCACGCAGTCCGCGCCCAACGCATCGCCGGGATGTTTGAACTGGCCGGCGAAATGTTCCGAGCAGGCGTACATCGCATCCACCGGCGGGTGCGCCAGCACGGCCTCGATCGGCTCCCCGCCGTGTACCGCAGCCGACGCGGCGAAAGCGATCAACAGGACCGACCGCAGCCGGCAGCGATGTTTCATCGAGGACTCCCCGCGAGTGATCGGGATCAGGTGCGCTGCGTGCAGCCTTGCCTGGACGCACGCAGCGCGGCGACGCTCATTCGAACGAGTCGTGGAAAAGTTCGGCGGCGATCACGCGGTAGCTTACCAAGAGCGATTGCCCGCTGCTGCGGTTGAGCGACGCGGTGCCCACCGTGATCGCATCGGAACCGACCACGAAATTGGCCATGCGATCGGCGCTGCGGGTCGCCGTTTCGAAACCCGGCGCGTGGTCGACAACGGCGATGCCGTCGACGCCGAAGCGCGGATCGCGCGAACTGCCCTGCAACAGCCGCATCAGCACGTCGTCGGTGTCGAGCCCGGCGCCGCCCGGCGCGCTCGATCCGGCGTGCGCGTAGCTCTCGCCTTCGCCGACGCTGTGGCCGTACGCCACGATCGGCGCAGCTGCGGTCACGAGGTGCTGGCCGGAAAGCACGGTGACGGCCGCGCGCGCATGGCCGGCGTTGCCGACCGGCGCCCACGCGTTCGCCGGCACTACCGCGCCGTCGATGCGCACCGAAGCCGTCGCCGACTGCGGCGCGATCACCTGGACGTAATGCGTGGGCTCGAACTGCAGATCGACCGGCGCGTTCACGACCCAGCGATGCTGCCAGCGCGAGGTCGGCACGAGCTCGAGCATGTTGGGATCGCCCGGGCAATCCTGTTCGTCGGCATTGGCCAGATCGCAGCCAACCGCATATTGATGCACGTCGATCGGCTTGTTCGAGGTGATGCGGCGCGCCTCGGTGTAGGTCGCCTCGAAGATCTCGCCGGCGGCGAGCTCGATCGACGGCACGCCGTTGATCGACACCACGGTGCCGTCCTCGTGCGCGAGCATGCGCACGATGTCGCCGTTCTGGCGCCCGACGTAGCGCGCGTAGAGGAATTCCGTGCCCCAGCGCTCGACCGGGGTTTCCTGTTCGAGCAGCAGATCGCAGTAATCGGTGGACGCCGTCGGCACCGCGCCGCAGGTATGGCCGGAGTGGACGGCGATGGGCTTGTCCGACTCGATCAGCGTGCCGGAGGTGTCCAGGTTTTCCAGGCCGTCCGCGACGTTGAAGCGATACGTCGAGCCGCGGTCGAGCGCGATGACGTAGGGCACGCCGGCAACGCGGCCGTGACGCGTGACGCTGGGCGTGATCGTCACGCTGGTGTCGTCCTCGGTGGCGACGATCGCGAAGAAGGAGCCCTGCCCCAACCCGAAATCCCAGTTCAACACGCGGTACGTGGTGCCCAGCGTTTCGGTCGGCAATGCGGCGGTGGTGTCGAGCGTGAACGAGCGGCCGGTTTGGATCTGCACGGCGATCGGATCGCGTGCGCGGAGGTGGACACCTTTCTTCGCGAACGATTCGCCCGTTTCGTCGAGTTCCAGCCCGAGGTTCACCGGCAGCGTGAGCTGCGTGATGCGCCCCGGCACCACTTCGAACGGCAGCACGAGGTCCGCTTCGGGAGCTTCGAGCACGCCCGACGTGCGCGTTTCGGCCGAGATCATGACGCGGTGCGGATACTGCGGCGGCACCGAGCCTGCGAACGCGACCCAGAAATCCGTGCCGGCCGTCGGCGGCTGCGCAGCCGGCGCCTCGATCGATCCGCCCAGGACGATCTTGCCGTCCACGTCGTACTCGACGTCGCGCAAGACCGAGAGCGCGCCGAGCCTGCCGTCGAGATCGTCGAAGCGGATCGTGTCGGGCTCGCCGCTTGCGGTGAGCTGCATCAGCATCGCGGTCGCACGATACGGATCGGCGACGACGGCCTGGCCCAGCACGACGATGCCGCCGTCGGCGCGCAGATCGATATCGACCGGGCGGTCGTCGTTCGTGCCGCCGAAACCGATGACGCCATCGTCACCGAAGCCCGGATCGATCGAGCCGCCGCCGTCGAACTGCGCCACGGCGATATCGCGCTGCGTGCCCGAATCGACCTGCGCGAGCACGACGATGGTGCCGTCGGGTCGCAACGAGACCGCATCGAAGTACTGTCCGGCCGCCTCGACGCCCGGCAACAGCGGCGTGACGAGGCCGACGCCGGCGCCGAATTCCTGGTCGAGGATGCCGGCGGCGGTGACGCGAGCAATGAAGGGGCGCGTCGGCAACGTCGCGCCGGCGCAGTTGCCGATCGCCACGAAGCTGCCGTCGTTCGCTTCCTCCGCGTCGGTGACGCGGCAGATCTCGTCGTTCGACAAAAAGGTGCGCAGCGGACGGCAGCCGCCGGTGCCGAACGACACGTCGAAATTGCCGGCCGCGGCGAGCCGGCATAGCAGGCCGGGGAACGCGCCGGCCACGCCATCGCGCGGCGTCAGTCCGCCGAAGGCGAGCGGCTTGCCGTCGGCCTGCACCAGATTGCCTTCGATCGAGATCGCCGGCAGGCCCGGCCCGAGACCGCCCGGCACCGGCGTGCGGCGCCGCCCGTTCGCATCGCCGAAGGCGACATCCGGCGTGCCGTCGAGCATCAGCCGCGACACATAGATCGCGCCGACGTCGACCGGATCGTCGGCGACGAGCCAGTAGCGCGCGAACGGCGAGCGCGCGATGCCGCGCAGCGCCGGCCGATCGGATTCGAGGAAACCGATCGAGGAGCGGCCCGCCGTGCCGCCGTAGCCCGTGTCGATCGTGCCGTCGATGTTGGCGGCGGCCGCACCGAGCGCAGGCGAAAGCGCGGTCGCGAGCAATATCTTCCGGAGCATGGCGGTGTCCTCGTGCGTGGGTTCGAGTCCACGTACGAAGCGGGCACGCGCCAGGGATCATCCAGAGCGCTGGCCGCACCGGATTTCAGGCCCGCGAAACGAAACGGGCCGGTCGCGTGAACGACCGGCCCGTTGCGTATTCTTCGTATGGCGCGCCCGGAGAGATTCGAACTCCCGACCCCCAAGTTCGTAGCCTGGTGCTCTATCCAACTGAGCTACGGGCGCGAAGAAGCGGAATTATGCGGACGCCACGGAAGCTCGTCAATATATTGACTTTTCTTCGGTGGCGGAGTGAGAGGGCTCCCAGACGGGTCCGCCTCGTGCCGCTCCGTTCCGCCATTGTGGCGCAAACCCGCGTCCCGCCTCAAGAGGCCATCCACCCCGCTCCGCTGCCGTCCGCTATGATCCGCCTGCCCAAACGGGGGTAGAGACGGGGGTAGGACGGCATGCCGCGGCTGGTCAATCGGCTCACCGCGCGCGCGATCGCGGCGCGGTCGGCGCCCGGCTACTACCCCGACGGCGACGGCCTCTACCTGCAGGTCGCCGCCGGCGGCACCAAGTCGTGGATCTTTCGCTACACGCGGCAGGGCCGCGCGCGCGAGATGGGCCTCGGGCCGCTCGCGGTCGTGAGCCTGGCCGACGCGCGCCAGGCCGCGCTACAGGCGCGCCGCCAGCTCGTCGCCGGCGTCGACCCGATCGACGCGCGCAAGCGCGCCCAGGCCGCGCAGACCGGCCTCACCTTCGGCGCCTGCGCCGACACCTACATCGCCGACCACCGCGCCGGCTGGAAGAACGCCAAGCACGCCGCACAGTGGTCGACGTCGCTCACCAACCACGCGGCCGCGCTGCGGGCGCTGCCCGTCGCCCAGGTGGCCACCGACGACGTGCTCGCCGTGCTGCAGCCGATCTGGGCCACGAAGAACGAGACGGCCACCCGGATCCGCGAGCGCATCGGCCGCATCCTGGACTGGGCCACCGTGAAGGGGTATCGCACCGGCGAGAACCCGGCGCGCTGGCGGGGCCATCTCGACAAGCTGCTGCCGCCGGTGCGCGCGGTGCGCAAGGAAACCCACTTCGCCGCCCTGCCCTATGCCGCCGTGCCGGCATTCATGACCACGCTACGCGAGCGCTCGAGCGTGTCGGCCCGCGCGCTCGAGTTCCTCATCCTCACCGCGGCGCGCACGGCCGAGGTGCGCCTGGCCGCCTGGTCGGAGATCCGCGACGATCGCTGGGTGGTGCCCGCCGAACACACGAAGGGCGGCCGCGAGCACGTGGTGCCACTCAGCGATCGCGCGCTCGAGATCCTCGCCGGCGTGAAGCGCACCAAGCACGCGGAGATCTTCGCCAGCCATAAGGGCGCGATGACCGATGGCGCGCTGCTGGCGCTGCTCGAGAAGATGGGCTTCGGGCACGTGACCGTGCATGGCTTTCGGTCGTCGTTCCGGGACTGGGCGGCGGAGACGACGCACTTCCCGAACGAGGTGGCCGAGATGGCGCTCGGGCACGCGATCCGCGACGACGCCGAGGCGGCCTACCGGCGCGGCAAGCTGCTGGCCAAGCGGCGCGAACTGATGCAGGCATGGGCCGACTACTGCAAGGCCCCTGCGCCTGAAAAAGGGTCGACGAAAAAAGGCCCCGCCGAAGCGGGGCCCTGACGATCACGCTGCCTTCGTCGGCAGCGATCCAGGCGACATCGCCAGACGAAGCGCTTCAAGCCGTGCTTTTGCTCGCTGGTAGCCGTCGTGGTGGTCGACGCATCCTTCCGTGGCCTGACGCGCCACTTCCTGGGCAACCACCACGGCAGACCGCGTACCCATCGGCAACGTCGCCCGTTGCCCCGGCCCGATGCCGACGGTCTTGTTCACGAGCTTGTTGACGTTCATGTGGACCTTGTCCTGATTCGAGGACTGGGCCGCCAGAACGCTGAAGCGGTCATGCAGCGAGTGATAGCTCGGGAGGTATTCCGCCAAGCGAAGGTGGTTTCCCAGCCGCGCGGTCTCGAAGGCCTTGATCAAGCGGACCTTGAGCTGCCGAGTGCGCGGAGTGTTGCGCGTGTACGTCAACAGCAGGTAGCACTGATGTTCCGACAGCATCACATATCGGCGCGGGCGCCCGCCTCGAGACCCGGCAATAGGTTTCTCCGTTTGAAACGGAAGAACCCCGAACTGCAGGAAATCCTCGCCATATTCGCGCAGGATCTCGATCACGTTGTCGTGCTGGATCTCGAGCAACTCGGCCAGGTGCCGGGAGTCGATACGAACTTCCCCGCCGTCGTCGACGAGCGTGACGGCGGCGGCGGACGGAAGCGGTTCTGCGGGTGAATCAGTTTCGATGGTCATGGAGCAACGCCTCTAGAGGCGATCCCCGTGCCAGCGCGAGGCCGTCAAAAACGCTTGACGGCAAAGGCCTGCCTATCGATGATAGGCGGGCCGAACGGGCCCCCAGCCCGCTCAGCCCACGCGCCAGCGTGGAGATCGAGGGGGAAGTGACTCCCAGCCCTGCCTGATTGCCGTCAGGTGGGGCTTTTCCTTTTCAGGGACCCCATAGAGCGGAAAACACACCAGCTCGGCGAGCTGGCGGGCACAAACTACGCCCCGGCTGACAGACAGTCAACCGTCTTTCCGCAGCAATTCAGGAAAACCACCCGGTTGATTTGGCTACAGAATTTGTCCACAGGTGTGAACTGGGCTGTGGATAATCTATTCTGGCGTGAGACGACATTCACAGTTCGCGACGAACTGCGAATCCTTCCCGCCCACCCTGGGCAGCTCCAACTGACGTGCCGAATGGCTCAGCTGTACGGCGAATCGGCCCGCGCGCGCTAGCGGATGAGCTTGGCCTGTCACGCCCGGCGGGCGAGGCTGGCACTCGTCCATTCGCGCGAGCAGATGGCGATACGATCATGGAGTCAGGGAGACCAACCATGTGCTATTCCGCGCAAACCTGGGCCGATTGGCGGAAGTACCGCCGGGCATTCAACAGCGATATCTCGATCCACCACTTCGCCCACCTTTACGGCGACCCACCCCGCAACGTGCCCGTCCGCACCACGAAGGCGATGGATCTGGCGTTCGCGGATACGCAGACGGACGCCGAGCGCGACATCTGGGCGGCGATCGTCGCGCGCAACCGTGCCGAGACCACGAAGCTCGAGCAGGAGATCTTCCAACAGCGCAAGCGCTTGGCCGACGCCGAGCGCACGCTGCAGACCAAGACCACCAAGAAGGCGCTCGAGGACCAGCGTATCGCCACCAGCAAGGTGGAGCGCGCGCTGGGGCGGCTCGCGGATCTGCGGCGCACGACGCTCGAGCCGCGCGACTCGCGCATCTACCCCGGCTGGTACGCGCCGGTCATGGTCATGGAGAGCGGCCGGCGCGTGGTGAAGCCGATGCGCTACCAGTGTCGGCCGGCCGGCAAGCCTGCCTTCTACGATCAGAAATACCCGGGCACCTACAACGCGCGCCGCGACAACCTCGAGGGATTCTGGCGCGAGCAGTTCGGCTACTCACACGGCATCGTGGTGTTCGACGCGTTCTACGAGAATGTCAGCCGTCACCGCGTCGAGCAACGCGAGCTCGCGCCCGGCGAGGCCGAGCAGAACGTCGTGCTCGAGTTCCGGCCGAATCCGCCGCAGCCGATGTACGTCGCGTGCCTGTGGTCGCGTTGGGGCGAAGGCGAGGACGAGCTTTTGTCGTTCGCAGCGATCACCGACGAACCGCCGGCGGAAGTCGCGGCCGCCGGGCACGACCGCTGTGTCATCCCCATCAAGGCCGAGCACGTCGACGCGTGGCTGGATCCGCAGGGCGACCTGGCGCGCATGCACGCGATCCTCGACGATCGCGAACGCCCCTACTACGAACACCGGAAAGCCGCGTGAGATTCACCAAGCCGTCGACCAGCGGCAACCCGTATCTCGAAATGAGCCGGATCGAGCTGGCGGACGTCTGCCACAAGGCCAGCACCCTACTGGCAAGCGGCTTGCCTCGCTCGCCGGAGAGGCAGTCAGAGCTGACCGGTAAGTTGGTGCTGCTGCTTGGCGTCCTCAAGGGCAGGCTCGTGGGCTCGCCCCACGACTATCATTCGCCCGAGTTCACCGTGGCGCGCGGCAAAGGCAGCGATCCGCGCGAGGTGTTTCTCGCGTGGTGTCTTCTTGAGGAGCGCGCCGCGCGTCACAACGCATTCGGACGCTGCAGCGAATACGTCCTCGGCGACCAGGCTGGGCACTGGGATTTCGCAACGGTGATCGAGGGTCAACGCCCCAGCGAGCTCGCACTTGAAAGTTCGGAGGGCTTGGCCAAGGCCCTGCGCGCCATTCCCGACCGCTGGGTGCGGCGTCGCTGAGGACCTGCCTAGGCGTTAGCGCGACACCTGCCGACGCAACCTTCCGGAAAATCCTAGGCGTGCGACAGTAGTCGCTGGTCGCGTCAGTCGCGCGGCGCAGGCACGCTCATGTCATGGATGATCAAGCCACTGAAACGCTGATCGCCGCCCTCCGGCGGGCGGCCGACGCAGGCAACGAGAAGGCGATCCGACTGCTGCCGCTGGTGGCGGTGCTCGCCCTGCTGGACCGCGCGGCCCGCGCTGTGCTGCCCGCGCCACCGGAAGCGTGAGCATGCCGCGCACACGCGGCGACTAGGGCACCCGCCCCAGCAACGCCGCGGCCAGCAGCGCGGAATAAAGGGCGCGGCCGATGGGAGTTCGCGGCGCCGGCCCCAGCGCGGCCAAAAGTTCGCCGATCGTGACCGGTGGTTCGTGACGCGCATGTCCGGAGCCCACGCTCACACCTCGAGCGTGATCGGCGCCACGGCCGGCGCTTCACCCTCGATCACGCCATCGCGCACGAAGGCGAAATTCCCGATGGCGACGCCTTGGCCGCGCACGGTGAAACTCTCGCCGGTGGGGAACGCCACGGTGCTGGTGCCATCGGCGTTGTGCGCCGTGACCTCGACGACGTAGAGGGCCGACGCCGGCAGCAGGGCCTGGAACTCGCGCCACGGGTTTCTCATCGGAAGTGCCGCTCGATCTGTAGCTGCTGGCGCACGCTGAAGGCCGTGCCGGCGCGTTGCGCGGTGACCTGCACGCCCATCGTCTGGCCGCGCCATGTGGCGGTGCCGTCGCTCGCATCGAGGAGGGCGCCCACCGGGATCAAGCCCGGAGCCGCCGGCGACGGGAACAACGGCAGGGTGACCTGCTCGGTCTTGATCTTGCTGTTCACCGCCAGTGCGTGGCGGCCGCGCTCGCGCGCGGGATCCGCGGAGACAGCCAGGCGCTCGACGATTTGCGGCACCGCAACCTCCCCGCCCGTGCCGGCGATCTTGACCAGGGCGCCGAAGCCGGCATTCTCGCTGTAGACGTGGACGCCGTTGGCGTTCGTGCCGCCCTGCCAGCCACCGTCCGCGGCCGTGATGATGCTGCTCGGCAGGATCGCGAAGGGGGTGGCCGCTTCCCACAACCAAGGCGAAATCGGATAGGTCGGCTTGACCGCGAGCTGCAGCAGTTCGCGATCCGTTTCGAGGCGGGCGCCGATGCTGGCGGCCAGCCGCACCAGTGCATCGATCGGCGCGAGATCGCTGTAGCTCCAGGTGCCCCCCGGCACCAGCCAATCGACGGCGTCCCACAACAGCGTCCAGCCGGTGCCAGTCAGCTCTTCGTCGCCGAGCTGCGCCACAGTGCGATCCGCAGCCTGCAGGCGCGAGCGCGTGGGCGCGTACGGCGCCGCCAGGATCGCGGAGCGTGAGCGGCCCTGCAGGCTCACCGTGCGCGCGCCGAACCGGCGATTGTCGGTGAAGCTCTCGACCAGGACCGTCCAGACATAGCCGTTGATCGTCACCTCGAGCTCGACGGGGGTCTCGCGCGTGGCGGGATTGACCAGCGCGAAGTCGGCGAACGGCATCGAGCCCGAAAAGGCCCAACCCCACGAGGCGGCATCGGTGCGCAACGTAGCGGCCAGGAGCGGCACCGGCGTGCGCTCGGGCAGCCGGACAGCAGACAGCGTCGGGATCATGAAATACACCGGGAGGATAGGGACGGTGATCGGGTCGCTGCCCGGGTCGCCCGGGTTGGGCTCCACCGGCCAGGGAAAGTGGACGCCGTGCTGGTGCTTGCCCAGCGGCCCCCAGGGCAGCGCGATCAGCGCGTTGCGCGGGAGGATGTTGTCCCACCACGCGCGCAACGTGCGGCCGCGTGGCACGTACGTGCCCCACGGCAGCACCTTCGTCTCGCTAAAGGTGGCCGCGACCGCGTACGGCGCGCGCGTGGCGTCCTGCAGATGCTCGGCCGTCTCGCCCCAGGGCAACCCCGTCGTCCGTTCGAACGCCGCGACCCGCCCCCACGGGAGCGCCGCCTCGGAGGCGCGCGCGGGATTTTCGTAAATGCCCACCGAACGATAGGCCCGCGCCTTGCGGTAGGGCTGGGCCTTGCGGTACTTCGGCGGCGGCCAGGACCAGCGCACGCGTTTCGAGGCGGCGTGCACACCGGCGTCGCGCACCGGCAACCGAATGACGCCGGCGTCGGGCTGGGGCGCCGACCATGGCACCGTTGCGTGTCCTTCGTTGGCATGGCTCCGGCGCCACACGAGGCGGGCCTCGGCCAAGGCGGCCGACGACGCCGTCCAGCCCGCGCGATGCACGGCGCTCGTGTTCGGCGCGACCACGCCGGGCGCGGTTTCGTTGCCGCGATAAGTCTGCGGCTTACGGTACGGCGCCGGCTTGCGATACAGGGTCACCGATCACCCGATGAGTCGGTAGCCGAACACCGCGGTGAAGAAATTGTTCGCGACCGATCCGGTACTCGTCGCGCGCAGATAGAGCACGCGCGCGTTGCCATCCAATGGCGCATCGATCGTCGCGGTGAGCCGATTCCACGTCGACGCGGGGCCGGCACTGTTGTTCACCGTGGCCAGGTTGGTGGCGGCGTTCGCTGCGTTCTGCCAGTCCAGATAGAACGTCCAGTAGTTGCTTCCATCCGCGGCCGTGGCGTAGACGCAGAGCGTGAACGTCGTAAGGAACATCTGATAGTCCGTGCGCACCGGGTACAGGGCGAAGAAGCCCGTGACGCTGCCGCCGGTGAACCGGTCCTGCTGCATGGCGATGGGCACTTCGTACAGCTGCACCGTAAGCCAGCGCGTACCGTCGTAGAAATAGAGCAGGTTGCGGTCGGTGCGATAGAACTTGTCGCCCGATGCAGGTGTGCCGGGAAACGATGTGCCCTCGGCGTAGCCACTGCCGCCGCCCCCCGTTGCGGAGACGATCGGGTTGGCGGGGTCGGTGTCGTCCACAGCGATGCCCGTGCCGGCCACGATGGACTGCACGATCCCCGAGCCGCCACCGCCGCCCGCAACCGCGTCCTGCACGAATTCCGTCGTTGCCAGCTTCGTGGAGTCGTCACCGAAACTTGGGGTCGGTGCGGTGGGCGTTCCCGTGAAGGCCGGTGACGCCAGCAGCGCGACCCCGGCGAGGTTGTGCTCGAGCACGAACCAGCTAGTGCCGACGCTGGCTTCCGCACCGCCGGCGTTGTCGGCACTGGCGATCACCGCATCGCCGACGTCGACCGACTTGCCCGAACCACCACCAACCTTGCCGGCAACCGTGATCAGGTACACGTCGCCCTTCGAGGCAGCCGGATAGTTCGGGTTGCTGCTCGCGTCGAGGCTCCCCTTCAGATCGAGCAAGCCGGTCACGGCCGTGGCCACGACGCCTTGCACGAATGCGGTCGTCGCGATCAGAGTGGAATTGTCGGAGCCACTCGGCGTCGGCGCCGCCGGCGTGCCCGTGAAGGTCGGGCTGTCGATCGGCGCCTTGGCAGCCAGCGCCGCCGTATTCGCCGCGACCTTGTAGTCGAGCGAGCTGGTGTCCGCGCTGCCGTCGATCCCCACCTTCGTCTGCACCGCGGCCAGGGCGACGTGCACGTTATCGTGCACCACGTCGTGCTCGATGCCGAGATCGTTTTCCGCAGCGTTCGGGCCGATCTCGGGGAAGGCGTCGAGCGACGTCGGGAAGTTGGTCGTGCCGGGCATGGATCAGTCCTTGTCCCAGCGCGTCTGCAGGCCGGTGAAGTCGTCGACGTTCGTCGCGGGGCCGCTGCGCACCGTGCGCGCGAGCCAGATCGGGCCGCCGGCGGCGACAGTCTTGAAGCGGATCACGTTGCCGGTGGCCCAGCTGCCGCCGAAGCCATCCTTGTCGAGCACGAAATACGGCTCGCCGGTGGCGGGATTGAGCGGCGCGACGTCGGCCGCGGTGGAGAAGGTGCCGAGTACACCCAGCTCTTCGGCGACGATGTTGCCCGCGGTCGATGACGTGAACTGCAGCCGCCAACGTTGCGTGATGGCGTTGTGGTTCGTGACCGCCAACGGATAGGTCACGTCGTTGTACTGCGCGCCGCTGGTCGGCGGGTCGCCGATGAGGTCGTCGTCCCACACGCCCGTCCAGGTGTTCTGCGCGAACAGGTTCTCGTAGCGCGCCTGGACGTCGTTCAGGATCAGCGAGGAGCTGCACAGACTGTTGTCGGCGGTGTAGCCGTGGGACAACGGCTGCGCGAGCGTGACCTCCCCCGTGATCTGGGCGTCGGTGCAGAGCGCCATGTCCTCGATCGTGTGCCGCGCCACGAGCGGCTGTTCGAACCCGGTCAGGTCGAGCGGATCGGCCATCGTGAGGATCCCGGTGGCGAGATTCACGGTGTACTTCGACGTCGGCACGGCCAGCCCCGCCTGATCGTAGACGACGACACTCGCCAAGCCGGTGCGCTCGAGATCCACGGCCTCGCCCGGATCCAGCGGATTGGGCAGTGTCATGGCCTGGGTGTCGTGGATCACGAGCGTGTTGCCGGCCCGGATGGTCTGCACGCGGCCATCGAGCGGCAGCCGTACCGGGTTGACACCGATGATCTCCGGGTCGAGCGGCAGCGAGGTCTGCACCACGCAGTTGAAGCGCACGCTGCCGGGCACCACCTCACGCGGCCGGAAGATGTAGCCGCCGCCGTCGACGTTGGCCGCGTTGTACCAGGGCTCGGCCTTGTCGTCGGCCGACAGCGACGCGTCCAGCACGTAGCCGCCGAAGCTGACGGAGAACACGCCGGTGACGACGTCGACGTAGCCGTGCATGTCGGCGGTATCCAGCTTGCCGTCGGTATCGGCGATCACGGAAATCAGCGCGCCGTCGCTCATCCGGTTGGCCTGCAGGTAGAAGCTGCCGGGCCGTAGCGGGGAACCAGGCGTACGCGCGTGCAGCACGGAGAGCGGGAGGGGCGCGACCTCGGTGAGCAGCGTCTTGATCGAAAACACCGGCGCGCTGCCGCTGGCGTAATCGGTGAGCATGATCGCGCCCGTGGTGTAGTTGATCGTGCCGCCCACCGTGGCGGCGCCGGTCGCGGCGACGACGCTGTGGTAGAGCGTCCCCGCGCGATCGAAGTAGCGGCGGCCGCCGAACTCGAAGAGGACACCACCGGGCACGATCGCGTTGGTCACGCCCGGCGTCAGGTCGAGCGACAGCGCCGGCATGTCGAACTCCTCGACATGGTCGGGACCCGCGCCTGCCGTGTCCGGCAGGTAGGTGATGCCGATCACGCCATCGAAGACCCAGTCGCCGGCGGTGGGCGCATAGCTCGTCGCCTTCTTCGTCGGCACCGCGGCCGCGGTGTAATACCCGGTGTCGGTGTCGACCGTGCGCTGCGGCAGCGCGTCAGTCAGCTGCGTGTACTGCGCCTCGCCGGCGGTGCGCGTGACGGTGGTCGGCACGACGATCTCGCCGGTGGCGTAGTTGATCGTGATCGCCGACAGCTCGGGCGGCGCCGGCACCTCCACGCCGAACGCATCGGTCGCCCGGAAGTTGCCGTCGCCGTCATCGCGGAACAGATAGCCATACGCGCCATCGCCACGCTCCATGTTGACAGCGACGTGCACGGTGCCCGGCTTCGGCGGATCCGAGGTCGTCACGGTGGCCAGGCCCGCCACCGGGGTGGGTTCGAACACCTCGGTGACGTAGGGCACGTCGTGCTCGCCGTAGGTGACGGTGATGGTCGTGTTGTCGTCGGGAATCAGCGTCGGCCGCAGCACGACCTTGCGCAGCGACGCGTCGACGTACCCGCTGCCATCGCCGCTGAGCGTGCCGTTGCTGTTGCTGGTGGCGGTCTTGGCCACGCCGCCGGCGAACCAGCCGATGCTGAGGGAATCGAGGTCGACGTCATTGGCGAGCGTGAGTTCGATGCGCGGGGCCAGGATGGCCGTGTCCCCGGTGCGCGTCTCCAGCTCGCTGGTGCCGCCCCAGGCAAAGATCACGCTGCTCCCGATGTCGGGCAGCGCACCCAGGGACACGCTGACGGTGCCCGTCGTGTAGTTGAGCAGGCCGCTGCCAGTGCCGGCCTCGCCCACGAGCGCGCCCGTGCCATCGTCCACGAGTTCGTACCAGCGGCCCAGTGCACGATAGGACACCGTCGTCGTGCCAGGCGCCGGGATCGGGTTGAGCGTGGCGAGGTAGACGTAACCTCGCGTGTTGAGCTTGATCGGCGTCTGGAACGACAGCGGCGAGCGCGACATCGTCGCGGCCGGCGTGAAGGTAAACGTCAGCGTGGCCGGCGAAACCATGCTGTAGCTCGCCTGCACGGCGATCGTGCCGCGGGCGTGGTCCACCGACAACTCCGTGAGTTGTGCGGTATCGCCCGTGAACGTGCCGTCCGTCTGTTCCGACACCGATAGCCCCGTGCCTGGACCGGCGGTGACGGCGATGGTCAGCGTGCCCGGCTTGATGCCGATCCCGACGCCATACGTGTACGTGACGAACGGATCGACGTTCGGAACCGAGAAGGAGTACGCCGGTCCGGCGGCCGCCACCACGGCAGCGCCGGCCGGCTCGGCATCCGTCACGCCGCTCTCGCTGGTCGTGGCCGGCACCAGCTGGTTGTAGACCGAGGCCAGCTTGATGACCAGGTCGCCCGGCGCCGCGTCTTGCGCCAGCGGCACGGTGGCGTAGTAGCGCGCCGCATCGCTGGCCACGGTCTTGCGCAACACGCTGGCATCCGCGTCCGCACTGAAGTAGCGCGTCGGCTGCGTGCCGGCGAATTCCTGCGACAGCGGCTGCGTGATCGTCAGCGTGACGACGCGCGCTTCGAAGTCGCCGCCGTCGTCGGAGAAGGTCTGGACCTCGTGCTCGAGCGCCTGGATGCGGATGAACTCGGACTGCTCGGTCGACTCGTTCTTGAGGACCAGCACGTCGCCGATTTCCGGCAGCGTGACCTCCTTGCGCTGGAACGCGATCACCAGGCGCTGCCCCTGCAGCTGGCGGTCGTACGGAATCAGGCGCGTGATCACCGACTCGTCGAGGAAGCGCTCGATCTGCTGCCGCGCCGCGTCGCGCTCGTCCGACCAGCTGCCGGTTTCGAACATCACGACGTCCACGCGCGGATCCTGGGGCGGCGTCTGCACCACCAGGTGCAGGCCCGAATACAGCTCGGTGTCGGGCGTGTCCGCCTGCACGAAGACTTTACGCAAGCTCACGTCGCCGTTGACGCGATCGATGCGCGACACGTCGGGGAACAGATTGTTGATCTGTCCGTCGACGATCTCGATGCCAGTGGACAGGCCGCCGCCGTCCGGGTTGTCGGACAGGCGTTCGGGCTTCAGGAGCTTGACGTCGGGCACAGGGTTACACCTCGAGAAGACGGAGGGTGATCAGGTAGAGGTCGCCGGCTTCAGCCGGGACGATGTGCTGGATGGGGCGCGCTTCAAAGGCGTTCGAACCGTGGCGCCAGCGCACGTCGAAGGTGCGGCCATCCTCGAGCTCGAGTTCCATGGGCGTCGTACGCGGCGTATCGGCCAGGGCGCGCAGCGCGGTTACCGTCGTGAGCGTGGCCACGCCCCAGTACGTGTCGCCGCTGCTGCCGGATTGCAGCGTGATCGGGCGCCCGGCGAGCTGCGCGGACTCCTCGATCACGAGCGAACCGCCCGAGGAGACCTCGACCTGCTGCGAGACCGGGCTCCAGAGGAACTCGTCGGGCCATTCGAGCGAGTCAGACAACGCGATGGTGTCGAGGCGGGTCGTCATCGGGTCGACAGTCCGTTGTAGCTGCTGAGGGTCTCGACCACCTTTTGGGTGATGAGGTCGCCAAACTCGCTGAGCTGCGCCAGCTCCATCAGCTGCTGCTGCGCGCCGGTTTGCTCGTTGCGCACCCGCAGCACGAATTCGACCGCCCGGCCGGGCGTGCCGAGGCCACCGCCGCGGCCGCCGTCCGATTCCGCGGTCTTGTTGCGCGCGGCCGCTTCGCGTTCGGTCTCCGCGATGGCGGTGTCCGCCTGCTCGCGGGCGGCCTGTTCCTTGGCTTTCGTCTCGGCCTGCAGCCGCGCGAGCTCGGCGCGGTAGTCTTCTTCCTCGCGCCGCCGCGCCTCATCGGCGGCGGCGCGTCCGCTGTCGCCCGCGGCGCGCGCGAGTTCCTCGATGCGACGCAGGTTGTCCTGGTGCTGGCGCTCGAGGATGGCGATGTCATTGCCCTCCCGCCGGTCGGCCTCGTCCTGCATCGAACGGTTGAGCTGCTCCAGCTGCTGGGTGGCCGCCTGAGCCGCCGCGCGGATCGACGCCACCTTCTGTGCAGCCTTTTCCGCGCTCGCCGCGAGCTGGTCGAGTTCCGACTGGTTCAACAGATCCAGCTGCGCACGGCCATGGCGTGCGGCATCGGCGAACTGGTGCAGCCCCTCGACGCCGACGCGCGAGGCCTGCAGGAACGCCAGGCCGGCGCCCTCGCCCAGTTCGGCCACGCGCTCGTAGGCCTCGCCCATCTGCTGCGCGGCGAACCGCTGGTTGGCGATCGCGGCGTCGGTCGACTTCTCCGCCCGCGCGATCGCTTTGGCCACGTCGCCGAGACTCGTCGCCGTCTGCACCGCGCCGTTGTACATCGTCTTGAACAGCTCGGCCGCGGCGGGGCTGATCGCGGAAAACTTCTGGTACATCGCGACGAGTTGGCCCAGCACGCCGCCGATCGCGGTGGCGGTTTCGTCGGCGCCGGCCGCAGCCTGCGTGCCAATGTCCTTCGCGGCCTTTCCGGTTTCCTGGGCGGAGTCGGTCGCCTGCTGAAAGGATTTCGCCCCACTGTCGCCAGCGGACTGCATCTGCGTCTTGGCGTCGGCGATCTGCTTGTTGACCTTCGTCAGCTCGGCGTCGGCCTCGCGGGCTTGCTTGGTCAGCTCGGCGATGACGCTGTCGTCGGCCTTCTGACGGAGCGCCGTGTTCAACTCGTCGTTGATGGTCTGCGCGGCCGAGATGAGCGTCGACCGGACCGCTTCCAGTGCGGCGATCGTCCGTTTCGCCGCGGCCTCACCGGAATCGCCGATACCCAAGACGGCACCCTGTGCTGTCTTCGAGGCCGCGGTGATTTCCGCGGTCTTCTGAGCGGCACGGCCGGCCTCGACGGCGTACTGGGTTGCGGAGAGCTTGCCGGTTTCAAAGGCAGTGCGCAGGCTCTGCTCGAGCGCCTGGATCTCTGCAACGGTTGTGGCTGAGTCGAGCGCCTTCGAAAACGCAGCACGAACCTGTCCAGAACTGGCATTGCCCTCGGTGGCTACGCGCTTGAATGCCGCAACGATCTTCTCGCCTTCCTTGGTGACCTTGACGCCGGCGGTTTCCGCATCCACGCCCAGCTGCAATAGCGCCGCAGCCAGACTGTTCTCCGGGACTCCGAATGCCGTCTTCTTTGCTTCGTCGAGCGCACGAAGGCGCGCGGCCACCTTGTCGATCGCGGCTTTATACTCGCCCAGTCGACGGGTCGCCTCGGCCGCGCCGTCTTCATCGTTCGCCCGGCGGCGTTCGACGCGCAGCGCGGCGTAGAACTTGCGGGCGCCCTCGAGGCGCTCCAGGTAGAACCGCAGTTCCTTTTCGGTGGAGTCGGCAACGGTCTTGTCCGTTGCAATCACTTCGCCCTTGTAGGCGGCGTACAGCGCCACCACGGCCTGCAGGCGCGCCGCGAGCACATTGCGGGCCTCTGCGTTCGCGACGGTGGTGTCGCGCGCGCGCTGCTCGATCTCTTCAGCCTCTCTGACCTGGTCGGCGAACTTCGCCCACTGGCTGACTGCAGCCTCGATCCCGACCGCGGCGATCGCGATCTTGACCTGGCTGGGGATCGCTGCGAGCGCGCCACGAAGACCGCCCACCGCCTCGGCCGTCGCCTTCGCCGCGGCCGCCGCAGCAAGCATGCGCTGCGCGCTCTCGGCCATGCCGACCAGGAACGAGGCGAACTTGATCGCCGCGTAGGCCTTGCCCAGTTCGAGCAGCGCACCGGCGTGCTGGACGATGAAGCGCGTTCCGGATTCGACGGCCTTGGCCACCGAGACGATCGCTTCCGACACGCGTCTGGCGTAGTCGGCCAAGCGACCGTCCCGCGCCAGTCCGTCGATCTCGGCCGTGATCGCGGACAGGCGGTCCTTGAAGAACTGCAGCGCGCCGCTCTCGGAGACGAGCTGGAAGAATTCCTTGACGCGATCGCGCAGGCCCTGCACCAGCGACGACAGCAATCCGAGATTGTTCGCGGCGGCGCCCTGGGCGCTGCGGCCGATCTCGTCGAGCAGCAGCTTGATTTCGGTGCGCCCGAGCTTGCCCTGCTCGGACAATTTCTGCAGCTCGACGACGTTCTTGCCGGTGGCCCGGGCGAGCAGTTCCCATACCGGCACGCCGCGCTCGACCAGCTGCAGGATCTCTTCGCCCTGCAGCTTCTGTTTCGCATAGGCCTGGCCAACCGCCAGGATGATGCCCTCCAGCGTCTGCTGGCTGCCGCCGAGCTTCGCGTTCTGGTCGATCAGCGTCTGCAGCGTGCCGTCGAGCGGATCGAGCCCGAAGGCCTTCAGCTTCGTGGCCGCGTCGAGGACCGCCTCGAACTGCTGGGCGTTGTCGCGAGCGAGCTGCTTGAGCTCCGCGAACGCGCGGTTGCCGGCTTCCTGCGAGCCGTACAGCCCGGCCAGGCGGATCCGCGCGCTCTCGGCGGCGTCGCCCAGGCCGAGCAGGTTCCTGACGCCTTCGACCGCACCGCGCAAGGTGATGAACCCGAGCAGCGCAGTGAACACGCCACGCAGGCGCTGCATGACACCGGCGGTGGCGGTGGCCTGGTCCCCAAGCGATTTCGTCTCGGCACGGGCCTGCGCCGCGCGTTCGCGGTAGCCGCGCAGCGCCTCGGCGCTCGTCCGGTTGGCTGTCGCCTGGCGCCGGAAGGCGTCATCGGATTCGTCTAGGCGTTGCCGCAGTGCGCGGTTCGCCTCGGCCTGGCTGCGCACCGCATCGGCTTGGGCGCGCAGGGCACTGACAGTGCGCTCGCTCTCGCTGCGCAGGCGCGCCTGCTCGTCGGCGAGCCGATCGGTATCGACGCCGGCGCTCCGCAGCGAGGTATCGAGGCGCGCGAGTGTGCCGTTCTGCGTGGCCAGCAACGCCTCGAGCCGTTCGACCTCGCGGTTCGCATCTTTGTACGAGCGCTGCAGCGCGCGTGTCGGTTTCTCGACGCCTTCCAGCTCGGCCGAGATCTCGCCCAGCGATTTCGTCGCCGCCTGCAGTGCCGACTGCGTCGCCGAAACTTCGTCCGTGAGCTCGCGAAACCGAGCCGCATCCTGGGCCGCGGCGCCGGCCTGTTGCAGGGCGTCGACGAGTGCGCCGACCGTGCCCTGCATTTCCGCCAGCTGGTTGGCCGTCAGATCGCCGGTCGCGCCCAGGTCGCGCAGCTGCGTCAGCAGCGCCCGGAGATTGGGATCCGTGGTCGCCCGGAGCGCAACCTCGATGACTTCCTTGAAGGAATCAGCCACGCTTCGCCTCCACGGCGTAGAGCCGCCGCAATTCGGCGATGTGGAAATCGATCAGGCGCGCGAGGATGCGCTTGGCCGGCGGCTCCCCGTAGACGCCGAGCGGACTTCCGGTTTCCGGATCCGTGCGGCGCCCCGTGACCATGTCGCGCGCCGACGGTCCGCGCAGGATCTGCAGGGGACCGCGCGGAGCCCGTTTGCCGCCCGTGCGCTTGCGCACACGGATGCTGCGCAGGCCCTTCACGTCGGCGATGAAGCCGCTGTCGAAGGTCTCACGCTTGCCGCGCAGGATCTCCGCCGTCGCCCCGTCCGCGTCGCGTCCCGCCCACCGTCCGCCGAAGGCCATCACCGGCAGCCGCCGCTGGCTGGCCATCAGGCGGATCGTGTCACCCGTCGTGACGCTGCGGAATTTCCCCGACAACTGACCCGGCTTGAGGTTGAAGACCTTGAGCACTTCCTCGCGCGCGATCGGCTGCACGCGTCGCGCGGTGCTGGCGCGCGCCAGCTTCGCGGCCCGGTCGGTGCGGCGCACGATGGCGCCCACCTGGTCATAGAGACCGTAGGCGTTCTGTGCAGCCTTGCCGTTCGTGAAGAACCGAACGGCCTGCTGCTTGCGGTTGGGAAGGCGCGCCATGGGAAGGTGTCGCGGGCGCGTAGGCGCCCGC
>CAMLOR010000039.1 GCA_946481615.1 uncultured Aquimonas sp. | reverse complement strand
AGAGCGAGGAACGCTTCCGCGCCATCGTGGAGAGCACCGAGGACTGGATCTGGGAACTCACCGCCGATGGCCAGGTGACCTATTCGAACGCCAGCGTGCAGCGCCTGCTCGGCGTCACGCCGGAAGAACTGCGCCGGCTCGATGTCTTCGGCTTCGTGGTCGACACCGAGGAGGCGCGCAGCTACGTGGCCGAATGCGTGGCGCAGCAGCGCGGCTGGCGCAACTGGCCGGTGCGCCTGCGGCACCGCGACGGCACCATGGTCTGGGTGGAGAGCACGTCGCAACCGGTGCTCGACGAGCACGGCGGGCTTTCGGGCTTCCGCGGCATCACACGCGACGTGACCCTGCAGGTGCAGCAGCAGGAAAAGATCCGCCAGCTGGCGCGCATGCACGCGGTGCTGAGCGCGCTGAGCACGGCCATCCTGCGTTCGCGCGAAACCCAGTCCCTGCTCGACCTGGCCTGCCACCTTGCCGTCGAGCAGGGGCAGTTCATGGCGGCGGTGATCATGCGCCCCTGCGACGACGCGCACCTGCATTGCACCAATGCGGCCGGCAATCCCGAAGTGATCGCGCTGTTGAAATCGCTGGGCCCGGCGCGGTTCGCGCCCGCGCCCGACACGCGCCCCTCCTCGCAGGCCTACGCCGCGCGCCGCACCCTCATCCTGGGCACGCGCGAGGCCCGCCATTTCGACGCCCTCGTGCGCGACGGCTTCCAGCGCCTGGGGGTGGACGCCATGGCGGCCCTGCCGATCGGCAGCCCGCCCTGGGGCACGCTGCTGCTGTATTCGGACGAGGCGCGCGATTTCGACCACGAGGAACTGGCGCTGCTCGAGCGCATGGCCGACGAGATCTCCTACGCGCGCGACTTCATCGCCCAGAGCGATCGCCTGGAATTCCTCGCCTACAAGGATCCGACCACGGGCCTGTCGAACCGCGCGGCCTTCGCGGTGTCCTTCGATGCGGCGTTGGCGCGCGGTTCGCAGTTGCTCGGCGCGTTGCTGCTCACGCGCTTCGATCAACTCGTGGATGCGCGCGGCCGCGCCTTCGGCGATCGCCTGTTGGCGGCGCTCGGCGCGCGCCTGGACGACGAGTTCGGCGGCGGCTTGCTGGCGCACGCCGGCGGACCGTCCTTCCTGTTCGCGCACGATTCGGGCATTGGCCTGGCGCAGGCGACGGAAGAAACCGAACGCCGCCTGCTGCGCTGCGCGCAGGAACCGCTGGTGATCGACGGCGAGCAGATCCACTTCGCCCTGCGCGGCGGCGTGGCGCTGGCGCCCGAACACGGCGAAGACTTCGAAGCCGCCGAACGCAGCGCCACCGCGGCGCTGTCGGAAGCCGCGCGCCGCGGGCTGACGGTGTTCGACTACAGCGACGAACTGCGCAAGCGTGCCGAGCGCCGCGTGATGCTCGAACGCGAACTGCGCGTGGCGGTGTCGGAGCAGCAGTTCGTGCTGTTCCTGCAACCGAAGTTCGACACGCGCTCGCGCCGGCTTTCCGGTGCCGAAGCGCTGCTGCGCTGGCGCCATCCGCAGCATGGCCTGGTCTCGCCCGCCGAGTTCGTGCCGCTGCTCGAAGAGACCGGCCTGATCATTCCCGCCGGGCGCTGGGTGATGTCGACGGCGCTGGGCATCCTCGGCCGCTGGCGCGACAGCGGCCTGGGCGATCACCGCATTGCAGTCAACGTGTCGGCGCGCGAGTTGCGCGAGCAGGGCTACGTCGAAGCCTGCCGCGAACTGATGGAGCACCACCACCACGAGCACGGCCTGGACATCGAGGTGACCGAGAGCCTGCTGATCGAGGACATCCGCCACAACATCCACGTGCTCAACCAGCTGCGCGACATGGGCTGCCGCATCGCGATCGACGACTTCGGCACCGGCTACTCCTCGCTCAACTACCTGTCGCGGCTGCCGGCCGACGTGCTCAAGATCGACCAGAGCTTCACGCGCCAGATCGCGACCTCGCCCGAGACGCTGGCGCTGGTCACCAACGTGATCGGCCTGGCGCACTCGCTCGATCTGAAAGTGGTGGCCGAAGGCGTGGAGGAAGAAGAGCAGGACAAGCTTCTGCGACTGCTGCGCTGCGACGAGTTGCAAGGCTATCTGTTGGGACGCCCGGTGCCGGTGGAGGAGTTCGAGAAGCTCTATCTGGCCTGACGGACGGGCGTCGCGGGGGCGGCGGAGGTCATCTCGCCAGCGTGCCGGCGTACACCGTCATGCGGTCTTCGCGCGCGAACGCGACGAGTGTGAGCCCTGCCGCTTCGGCCAGCCGCACGGCATACGCCGTCGGCGCCGATACGGCCGCCAGCAATGGCACGCCGGCTTCCGCGGACTTGTGGACCAGTTCGTAGGACGCGCGCGAGGTCACCAGCAGCGCATCGGCGCGCAGCCCGGCGCGCGCCAGGGCGCCGACGACCTTGTCGAGTGCGTTGTGGCGGCCGACGTCCTCGCGCACGAGCAGGTCCTCGCCCACCATCGCCGCCGCCGCGTGCAGCGCGCCGCACTCGCGGTTGAGCGGTTGCGCCGCGGCGAGGCGTGCGAAAGCGCTCGTCAAGGCTTCGCGCGACACGCGGCAAGACGCGTCCACGCGCCGCACCGGGCGCACCGCGTCGTCGAGCGCCTCGGCACCGCACAGCCCGCAGCCCGTGCGGCCCACCATCGCCCGGCGGCGCTGCTGCAGCGCCTCGAAGCGCGCGGAGGGAATCGCCAGATGCAGCGCCAGGCCGCGCTCGCGCTGCAACGTATCGATCACCTCGACTTCGAGCGCGTTCTCGACGATGCCTTCGGTCAGTGAAAACCCGACGGCGAAGTCCGCGAGATCCGCCGGCGTCGCCATCATCACGACATGCGGCACACCGTTGTAGAGCAGCGCCACCGGCGTTTCCTCCGTCAGCGTTTCGCGTACGGCATCCGCTCCGCCGGCAGACAACCGCAAGGCGTCGACGCGTACCAGGCCGTCGTTCACCGCCGCACCAGCCAGAGCGTTTCGCGGTCGCCTTCGGCCTGCACGCGCACGAGGTCCAGCCCGCCGATCGAAATCTCCGGGCCGAGGCGCGTCAGTCGTCGCTGCAGTTCGCTGCGCGAAAGCCCGAGCCGCTTGCAGGCGCGCGCGGTGGAGATGCCTTCCTCCGCCGCAATCAGCGCGAGCAGCGCTTCGAGCAGCTCATCCATCGCGGCGCCGCAGCCGCACGGGAATCGATTTCGAGGCCGGTGTGCCGGCGCGTTCGGCCACGTGGTCGAGCGGCACCAGCGCGTTGGTCTCCGGGAAGTAGCTCGCCACGCAGCCGGCGGGAATGGCGTATTCGACGAGCAGGAAATCCTGCGCCTCGCGTTCGCCGTCGTGCCAGACCGAGACCAGGTCGACGCGCTCGCCGGCGGCGAAACCGTGCTTCGCGAGATCGTCGCTGGAGATGAACAGCGGCCGGCGCTCGCCGCCGACGCCGCGGTAGCGATCGTCGAGGCCGTAGATCGTGGTGTTGTATTGGTCGTGGCTGCGGACGGTCATCAGCTGAAACACCGCGGCGTTCGGCACCTGGGTTCCCGCCCGGCCGAAGGCCGGCCTGTCCTGAGCCTGTCGAAGGGCGGGAACGACGAGGGCGTGCGGCAGAAGGCGCGCTCGCTCGCCGCGTGTGCGCCATTCGCGCTCGCGCGCGGCGTTGCGCAGGTGGAAGCCGCCCGGCACGCGAACGCGGGTGTTGAAGTCCTCGAACCCCGGGACGACCTTCTCGATCAGATCGCGGATGCGGTCGTAGTGCGCGAGCAGATCGAGCCATGGCACGCGCGACGCCGGCAGCGTGGCGTGGGCGAGCCGCGCGACGATGGCGGGCTCGGACATCAGCTGCGTCGAAGCCGGTGCGTTCATACCGGTGCTGATGTGCACCATGCTCATCGAATCCTCGACCGTCACGCCCTGCGGCCCGTCGGCCTGCACGTCGATCTCGGTGCGCCCCAGGCACGGCAGGATCAGCGCGTTGGCCCCGCGCACCAGGTGCGAGCGATTGAGCTTGGTGGAGACGTGGGCGGTCAGCCGGCAACGCCGCAGTGCGGCCTGCGTGCGCGCGGTGTCGGGCGTGGCCATTGCAAAGTTCCCGCCGAGCGCGAAGAACACGTCGATCTCGCCGCGCTCCATCGCCGCGATGCTTTCGACCACGTCGTGGCCCGGCTCGCGCGGCGGCTCGAAACCGACGGCGTCGCGCAGGCGGTCGAGGAAGGCCTGCGTGGGCTTCTCGTAGATGCCCATGGTGCGGTCGCCCTGAACGTTCGAATGCCCGCGCACGGGGCAGGGGCCGGCGCCGGGGCGGCCGATGTTCCCGCGCAGCAGCAGCAGGTTCACCAGCATCTGGATGGTGGCGACCGAGCGCACGTGCTGGGTGATGCCCATGCCCCAGCAGAAGATCGTGGCGGGACTTTCGCAATAGACGCGCGCGGCCTGTTCGATCTGCGCGCGCGGCAGGCCGCTCTGCGCTTCGATGTCACCCCACGACGCCGCATCCACCGTGGCGCGCAGCGCGTCGAGGCCGTCGGTGTGCTGGGCCACGAACGCCTCGTCCACGGCGTTCCAGTCGAACACGCACTTCGCCATGCCGGTGAGCAGGGCCAGGTCGCCGCCGATGCGCGGCGTGTAGTAGTGCGAGGCGATCGCCGTGCTGCCGCCGGTCAGCATCTCGCGCGCGTCCTGCGGGTTGGCGAAACGCTCCAGGCCGCGCTCGCGCAGCGGATTCACCGCCACGATGCGGCAGCCGCGCTTCGCGGCGGCGCGCAGTTCGCCCAGCATGCGCGGATGGTTGGTGCCCGGGTTCTGGCCGAACACGAAGATGGCCTGCGCCTTTTCGAAATCCTCCAGCGTGACGGTGCCCTTGCCCACGCCGATCTGCTCGGTCATCGCCACGCCGCTGGCTTCGTGGCAGAGATTGGAGCAGTCCGGCAGGTTGTTCGTGCCCAGTTCGCGCACGAACAACTGGTAGAGGAAGGCCGCTTCGTTGGAGGCGCGGCCCGAGGTGTAGAACAGCGCCCGGTGCGGCGAGGCCATGCCCTGCAGTTCGCCTGCGATCAGGGCGAAGGCGGCGTTCCACGCGATCGGCAGGTATTTGTCCGTGGCCGGGTCGTAGGCCAGTGGCTCGGTGAGGCGGCCCTGCGCTTCGAGCCAGTGGTCGCTCTGCGCGGAAAGCTCCGCCACCGTGTGCTGCGCGAAGAACTCCGCGCCGATGCGGCGCTTCGTCGCCTCGGCCGCGACGGCCTTCACGCCGTTCTCGCAGAATTCGAAGGTCGAATGCGGATTGCGGTCGGGCCAGGCGCAGCCGGGGCAGTCGAAGCCCTCGGGCTGGTTGGCGCGCAGCAGCGTGCGCGAGCCCTTCAGCACGATGCCCTGCTCGCGCACGTGGTGCAGCGAGCTGGTGAGCGCGTCCCAGCCGCCGGCCGGTTTGTCGTAATGCGTGATCTTCGCCATCGGGGCGAGAGGGTACTCCGCGGTCGCAACGCATGCGACCGAGTCGGGCATCATTCGGCCCCATGTCCGCCGCTTCCGACTTCCGCCTCTACCACGGCAACGACCTGTCCGTGCTGGCGGGCGTGCTGGCGGCGGAACTGGCGAAGCCTTGCGAAGGCCTCGGCCTGCTGGCGCCGGACACGATCCTGATCCCGCAGCCGGCGATGAAGCGCTGGCTGCAGAAGACGCTCGCGGCCGGGCACGGTATCGCCGCCAACCTGCGCTTCCTCACGCCCGGCGAATTCGTCTCCGAAGCGCTGAAGGCGAATCTGCCGGACGACGATCGCGCCGTGGCCGCGGCGACGACGCTGCGCTGGCGCGTGTGGTCGGTGCTCGCCGACGAGGACGCGATGCAGGCGCCCGTCTTCGCGCCGCTGCGGCCGGCGCTGCGCGGACCGGATCGCGCGCTGGCGGCGTGGGCCTTGGCCGGCGAGGTCGCGGTGGCGTTCGAGAAATACCAGGCCTGGCGGCGCGGCTGGCTGTTGCGCTGGGACGATGGCGCGGATCCCGGCGATTGGCAGGCCGAACTCTGGCGCCGCGCCACGGCCGGGCTCGATCATCGCGCGCGCCGGCTGCACGCCTATCTGCAGAAGCACGACGGCGAGGCCGCGCAACCGCCGCGCGGATTGCCGCCGCGCGTGTTCGCCTTCGCCTGCCAGAACGTCTCGCCCGACGTGCTGCGCGTGATCGCCAGCGTGGCGCGCGCGGGCGAACTGCATTTCTTCTTCGTCTCGCCGGTGCGCGGCTGGTGGGGCGATCTGCCCGGCGCGCGCGCGCGCCTGCAGGCGGACGCCGACGGCGTATTCGCGGCCGATCGCGACCATCCCTTGCTGATCGCCAACGGCGCCGCCGGACGCGATTTCGTCAACCTGCTGTTCGCCGGCGAGGCCGTGCATCCGCGCGGCGAGATCGCGGCCTACGCCGGTTACGGCAACAGCACCTTGCTGCACGAGATGCAGGACGATCTGCTCGAACGCCGCCCGGCACCGGCGCAGCCGACCGCCGCCTTCGATCCGGCCGACCGCAGCCTGCAATTGCACGCCTGCCACACGCCGCTGCGCGAAGTGCAGGTGCTGCACGAACAGCTGCGCACGCTGCTCGAAGCCGATCCCACCCTGCAGCCGCGCGACATCGCCGTGCTGACGCCCGACATCGATGCCTACGCGCCGCTGGTGCACGCGGTATTCGGTGCGGCACTCGGCGGCCCGCAGGCGATTCCCTTCGCCGTGGCCGACGGCAGCACGCTCGCCGCGCGTCCGCTGGCGACGTGGTGGCTGCAACTGCTGGCGCTACCGGCATCGCGCTTTACGCTGCCCGAAGGCCTGGCGTTGCTGGCTCCGGCGCCGGTGCTGCAGCGGCTGGGCCTTGATGCCGCGGCCTTGCAGCGGCTCGGCGAAGCGCTGCGCGATGCCGGCGCGCGTTGGGGCCGCGATCCCGCGCAGCGCCGCGCCAATGGTGCGCCCGGCGATGTCGAGTTCACGTGGCAGTGGGCCCTCGATCGGTTGTTGCTCGGCCACGCCACCGGCAGCGACGGCGATCTCGAAGGCCTGGCGCCCTGCCCGCAGCTCGAAGGCGGCGACTTCGCCGCCCTCGACGGCCTGCTCGCGGGTCTGCGTGCCCTGGCGAAATTCGCGCGCGAACTGGCAACACCGCACCCGGCGGCGGAATGGCAGCGCGTGCTCGAATCGACGGTGCGCGACCTGCTGCCGGAGCGCGCGGCCGAAGCCGACGACCGCCTCGCCATCGACGATCTGCTGGCACGCATCGCCACGCTCGGGAAGGAACTCGACACCGCGCAGCCCGCGGGCGACGTTCCGTCCGCGGTGATCGCCGCCTGGTTCCACTCGGGCTTCGCCGAAGCCGACACCCGGCAACCGTTCCTCACCGGCGGCGTCACCTTCGGACGCATGGTGCCGATGCGGCTGATCCCGTTCCGCGTCATCTGCCTGCTCGGCATGGACGACGGCGCCTATCCGCGCCGCGATCCCGGCGGCGCGCTCAACCGCCTCGCCGCCGAACTGCGCGCGCAGCCGCGCACGCCCGGCGACCGCTCGGTGCGCGAGGACGATCGCTTCCTGTTCCTGCAACTGTTCGCCGCCGCGGGCGATGTGTTCTATCTGAGCTTCGTCGGCAGCGACCCGCGCAGCGGCGAGCCGCGATCGCCTTCGGTAGTGGTCGCCGAACTGCTCGATGCAGCCGCCAAGTACCGCAGCGTGCCGCCGCCCGACGCCGCACCCGGCGACGACGCGAAGCCCGATACGCCGGTGCGCAGGCAGGCCCGCGCCGCCGGACGCCTGCTGCTGCGCCATCCGCTGCACCCGTTCGCCCCGCAGGCGTTCGGCGTGCCCTGGCCGAAGGAAGCGCCGGAAGCTGCCGCGCGCCGCCGGCCCTGGCATGCGGACTGGCGCGCGGCCGCGGAAACGGCCGGCGTGGTGCGCACGCTGCGGCCGCCCTTCGTCGATACCGTGCCGGCCCCGTTGCCCGCGCCGCCGCTGCTCACGCGCGATCTGCTGCTGCGCGCGCTGCGCAATCCGCCGCGGCATTTCCTGCAGCAGCGCTTGAACCTGCGCCTGCCGCTGGCCGAAGACCCGCTGCCGGAGAGCGAACCCTTCGCGCTGGACGACGCGCGCCATCGCTTCGGGCTGGCGCAGCGCGTGTTCGCGGCGCTGCGCGCCGGTGACGGCGAGCCCGACGCCTTGCGGCGGCGCCTGCTCGCGAAGGGCTGGCTGCCGCCGGGCCCGGCAGGTGTCGAACTGCTGGCGAATGCGCTCGACCAGGCCGGCGGCTGCGCGCGTGCCGCGCGGCGCTGGGCGCCGGATCCGCCGCAGTCGATATCCTACGAACTCGACCTCGCCGGCACGCGGCTTTCGGGCCGCTTCGACGCGGTGCACGCGCGCGGGCTGGTGCAATTCCGTCCCGGCAAACCGCACGGCGGCGCGCATCTGGAATTCGGGCTGGATCATCTGCTCTGGCACGCCATGGGCGAAGCGCGCCCCGTGTATCGGCTGGTGCCCGGCGAGTCGCCGCGCGAACTCCCGCTGTTGGCGCCCGAGGCCGCACGCGTCGCGCTCGAAGGCCTCGTCGGCCTCGCGCAGCGGGCCGCAAATCAGGCCCTGCCGCTGATGCCGAAATCCGCCTGGGCCTGGCACGAAGCGGCCACCTCCGGCAACGTCGACAAGGCACGCAGCGATGCGGCACGGCAATGGACCGGCGGCGAAGAAGGCGCCTGGGCCGAAGGACGCGACCCCTGGGTGCGGCTGGCACTGCGCGGGCACGATCCCTTCCTCGACGGCGACGCTTCGGCGCTGCAGGAATTCGGCGTACTGGCGACGACGCTGTTCGCAGCCTTCGCCGCCGAGGCCGCGGAGCGCGCCGATGACTGACGGCCGCGACCTCGGCCTCAGCCTGCCGTTGCAGGGCGTGCGGCTCGTCGAAGCCAGCGCCGGCACCGGCAAGACCTTCGTGCTGGCGACGCTGTACTCGCGCGCCGTGATCGAGCTGCGGCTGCCCATCGACGCCTTGCTGGCCGTCACCTTCACCGAAGCCGCCACGCAGGAGCTGCGTTTGCGCATCCGCGAGCGGCTGCGGCTGGCGCAACGATTCGCCGACGGCGAAGACGCCGACGCTTCGGAGCCGAAGGACACCCTCACGCAGGCGCTGGTGCAGGCAGCGCTCGCGCGCGGCGAAGCGCGCGACGTCTTGCGCGCCCGATTGCGCCAGGCCGCCGAAGCGATGGACCTGGCGCCGGTGTTCACCATCCACCAGTTCTGCCGCCGCGCACTGGCGGAACATGCGCTCGAGGCCGGGCAGACGCCCGGCGACGTCGCGCTGATCGCGAACGAGGCCGCGCTGCGCGAGGAAGTGGCGACCGACCTGTGGCGCGCCGTGTGCACCGACGCCGACGATGCACGCACGCTGGCCGCGCTGTGGAAATCGCCCGCCGCGTTGGCGGAAGGCTTGCGCGAACTGTGGAGCGTGGAGGCCTTGTTGCCGGCGCCGGCCGGCATCGACGCCGCAGCCGAGCGCGAGCTGCGCGCGCGGCTCGCGACGATCACGGTGGATCTGGTTTCGGCCTGCGAGCGCCTCGGCGAAGCAACCTGCACGGCGCTGCGCGCCGCGCTCGCTTCCGGCGGCATCAACCGCAGCACGCACGGCGCCGCGCGCGTCGAGCGCATCTTCGCCGCGCTGCGCGACTGGGCCGCGGACGGCGGCGCGGGCGAGGCGCCGAAGGATCTCGACGTCGTGGGCAGCACGCGCCTGGGCAGGGCGGTGACCGCGAAGTTCGTCGGGAAAGTGGCGATGCCGCGCAATGAACTCACGGATGCAGTGGATGCGTGGGTAGCGACCGCCGCCGGACTCGAGGCGACGGCCGCCGAACGCCGCATCGCCCTCGTGCACCGGCTGCGCGACGAAGGTCGCGCACGCCTGGCGGCGTTGAAGCGGCAACGCCGGCTGCAAGGTTTCGACGATCTCGTGCGCGACCTGGCCGAAGCCCTCGACGGCCCGCACGGCGAAACGCTGGCGCAGCGCTTGCGCCAGCAGTATCGGCTGGCTTTCGTCGACGAATTCCAGGACACCGATCCGCGCCAGTGGACGATCTTCCGCCGCGTATTCGCGCAGGCGCCGCCGGACGGCGGGGCGCGCGCATTGCTGCTGATCGGCGATCCGAAGCAGGCGATCTACCGCTTTCGCGGCGGCGACGTGTTCACCTACCTCGAAGCCCGCGAAACCGCGGACGAGGCGAAATCGCTTCACCACAATTTCCGTTCGCGCCGGTCCGTGCTGCGCGCCGTGCAGGCCCTGTACGCGGGCGCCGGAACGTCGCCGTTCGGCCAGGACGACATCGACTTCGTCGAAGTCGATTCGGGTGGCACCGTGCGCGACGAAGCCTTCATGCGCGACGGCGCCATCGCGCCCGCGCTCGAAGTGCTGGTCTGGGACGAGGCCGGCGACGTGGCATCGCCTTCGGCCGAGGCTGCACGCGAGCGCGCCGCGATCGCCTGCGTGGCGCGCATCCGCGCGCTGCTCGAGCCGGATCACGCACGCCTGGAAGGCAAACCCGTCGCGCCCGGCGACATCGCCGTGCTCGTCGCCTCGCACCGCGAAGGCCGTCTGATGCAGCGGCAACTCGCGCGCGCCGGTGTGCCGAGCGTGGCGGCCGGCCGCGACAGCCTGTACGACAGCGACGAAGCCGCCGATCTGCTTACGGTGCTGCAGGCGTGCCTGCAACTGGCGGACGACGCGCGCCTGCGCGCCGCGCTGGCGACGCCGCTGCTCGGCCTGTCCGCATCGGCCATCGCCGCGCTCGACGAAGACGGAGACGTGCATCGCGCCTGGCAGGATCGTGCGCTGGCGTGGCGCCAGCGCTGGGAGCGGAACGGTCCGCTGGCGCTGGTGAACGATCTTTGCGCCGCCGCCGCGCCGCGCCTGCTCGGCGTCGAGGACGGCGAACGCCGCATCGCCAACTGGCTGCAGCTCGGCGAAGCGCTGCAGGCGGATTGCGCCGGCCGCGACCCCGCCGCCTGTGCGCGGCACCTGGCCGAACGCATCGCGCGCGCCGACAGCGGCAACGACGAGGAATTGCTGCGCCTGGAATCCGATGCGGCGCGCGTGAAGGTGCTGACGCTGCACGCCAGCAAGGGACTCGAATTCCCGATCGTGCTGTTGCCCTTCCTCGCTCATCCGGGCGGCACCGTGCGCAGCCGCGACGTGGCCATCGCGCACCATCATCTGCCCGGCGTCGGACGCGTCGGACATCTGAAAGGCACCGACGGCTACGCCTGGGAGCGCGCCTGCGACGCCGAAAAGGCCGAAGCCGCGGCCGAACGTCTGCGCCTGCTCTACGTCGGCCTGACGCGCGCGCGCCTCGCCACCCTCGTCGGCTTCGGGGTGCTCAAGGACACGCACAAGTCGGCGTTCGCGACCTTGCTGTTCGGTGGCGCGGCGCCGGCGAAGCTCGACGCGGCGACACTGCGCGCGCGCCTCGCCGCGCTCACCGCCCGCGCGCCGGGTGATATCACAGTGCAGGCGGCCGCCACCGTGCTGCCGCCCGGCAGGCCGCCGTTGCCTCCCTTGCCGCCGCTTCCGCCACCCGCGCGTGCGCAGCGCCTGCTGTCGCGCGACTGGGGCATGCACAGCTTTTCCGCCCTCGTGCGCGAAGCCGGCGGCGCCGAGGCGCGCCGCGCCGGCGACGAACCCGAACCCGTGCAGGCGCCGAATCGCTTCGCCGGCGCGCGCTTCGGCAACGTGCTGCATGAAGCGCTGGAAACCGTCGATTTCGCCGCTTGGCGCGACTGGCGCGGCGAATCGCCGCCACCGGGCCAGACTGCCGTGCTGGAAGCCGCCTTGCGCAACGGCAACTGGAGCAGCGCGGCCGATCTCGTGGAAGGCGTCGCATTGCTCGCGCGGCTCGTGCGCGACACGCTCAACGCCGCGCTGCCGGAGGGCGTCCGTCTCGCCGATCTCGCACCCGCGGCACGCTGCAGCGAACTCGAATTCCATTTCCACCTGGCCCCAGCCGCCGTCGATGTGCTGCTGGCGCGGCTGCACGAACACGGGCTGGTGACGGCGCGCAGCGGCTTCGGCACGCGCGCGCGCCTGGAAGGCCTGCTGACCGGGTTCATCGATCTGGTGTACGAGCACGCCGGCCGCGTCTACCTGCTCGACTACAAATCGAACTGGTTGTCGGCTTACGGCGAAGAAGCGCTCGCCGAGGCGATGCAACACGGCGAATACGATCTGCAATATCTGCTCTACACCCTGGCGCTGCACCGCTGGCTGCGCTTCCGCCGGCCGGGTTACGACTACGAGCGCGATTTCGGCGGCGTGCGCTATCTGTTCTGCCGCGGCGCCGCGGCCGGCACCGCGCAGGGCGTGCATGCGGCGCGCCCGCCGTTCGCGCTGGTCGACGCCCTCGACCGGCTGTTCGCGGGAGGTGCCGCATGAGTCTCGTCGACGCGCTGGCGCGCGAGGCTTGGCTGCGCGCGGTGGATCACGAACTGGCCTGCGCAATGCGCCGGCTGCGGCCCGACACGCATGAGCTCGTGCTGGCTGCCGCCGCGCTGGCCAGCCACGCACTCGCGCTCGGCCACAGCGGCCTGCCGCTGGAACGCCTGTCTGCGCTGTTCGCCGAGATCGCGCCCGAGCGCGGGGCCCCCGAGCTGCCCGCGCCGGAGGCGTGGCGCAACGCCTTGCGCACTTCGTCGTGGGTGGACGACAAGGCCCGCACGCCGGATCTGTTCACCACCGCCGTACAGACCCCGCTGGTGCTTGACGGCGATCTCGTCCATCTGCGCCGCTACCACGACTACGAAACCCGCCTCGCGCGCGCCTTGCAGGATCGTGCACGGCCGGACCAGGACGCCGCCGCTGCGGCGTCACCGAACGACGAAGAGCCGCTGCAACGGCGTCTGCGCGAACTGTTTCCCGCCTCGGCCGAGGATCCGCTCGACGCGCAGGCGGCCGCCGCGCGTGCCTTCCGCGACGCGCGCCTGCTGCTGCTCACCGGCGGTCCGGGCACCGGCAAGACCACGACGGTCGCGCGCGCCCTCGTGCTGCGCATCGAGCGGGCCATCGCGCGCGGCCTTCCGCCGCCGCGCGTCGCGCTCGCCGCACCCACGGGCAAGGCCGCCGCGCGCCTCGCGGAAGCGGTGCGCGAAAGCATCGAGTCCTTGCGCGAGCGAGGCCTGGTCGACACGGTGGTTGCCGCGGCCGTGCCGATGGAGGCCGCGACCTTGCATCGCCTGCTCGGCTGGCGCAGCGATTCAACGCGCTTCCGCCACGATGCACGACAGCCGCTGCCGTTCGATGTCGTCGTCGTCGACGAGGCCTCGATGGTCGATCTGCCGCTGATGTGCAAACTGGTGGAAGCCGTGGCCCCGGAAGCCGCGCTGCTGCTGGTGGGCGATCGCGATCAGTTGCCGTCGGTGGAAACCGGCGACGTGCTGGCCTCGCTGTGCGATGCCGCCGAGAGCGGCGGCCCGCTCGCGCGTCACCGCGTCGCGCTCACGCGCCACTGGCGCCAGCGCGAAGACGTGGACGTCGCGCGGCTCGCCGACTGGGTGCGCGAGGGCGAGGTCGGCGCCGCGTTGGCGGCGTTGCGCGAAGGTGCGCTGCGCGGCATCGAATGGCGCGCAGCACGCGAACGTTCACCCTGGGCGGCCGTGGAATTGCTCGCGCTGCCGCATTACCGCGCCATTGCCCGCGCCGATTCGCCACGCGAAGCCCTGCATATCGCGCGCCGCATGCGCGTCCTCACCGCCGTGCGCGAAGGCGCTGCCGGCAGCGTCCCGCTCAATGCGCAGATGGCGGCGGCGCTTCACGCGCCGGGTCAGTCCGACCAACGCTTCTTCCACGGCGCGCTGGTGATCGTCACCGAGAACAGCTACCGCCACGGCCTCTTCAACGGCGACATTGGCGTGGTGTGGCGCGAACCGGACAGCGGTGCGTTGCGCGTATGGTTCGAGCGCGATGACGACGACGGCGCAGGCGTGCGCGCCTGGCTTCCCGCATCGCTGCCGGCGCACGAGCCCGCGTTCGCGCTCACGGTGCACAAATCGCAGGGTTCGGAGTTCGACTCGGTGCTGCTCGCCCTGCCGGCGGGCGGCAACCATCGCGCACTGTCGCGCGAACTGCTTTACACCGGCCTGACGCGCTGCCGGCAGGCACTCACGCTGTGGGCCGACGAGGAAGCGCTGCGCGCCGCCATCGCGCGACCGGCGCAGCGCTGGAGCGGGCTGGCGGCGCGCCTGCGCTGAGACACTTGCGGCGCATCACGAACAGCGCCGACGACGTCCGCGCTCGCGACCATCCTGCCGTCGTCCCCGCGAAGGCGGGGACCCCGTGACGTTGCCCCTCGCGTGTTCAAAGTCGCTGGATTCCCGCTTTCGCGGGAAAGACGAAAGACGCGCCGAAAATGCGCGCGCAAGGCTGAAAGGGTCTCGCACCTGGATTCCCGCCTTCGCGGGAATGACGGTACGAGCGGATGCTGCCGCTACTTTTCGACGAACGCTCGCTCGAACACATACTGCCCCGGCGTACCGATGCGCGGCGCGGCGACGAAGCCGCGGGCATCGAGGATGCGGCGGAAATCGGCCAGCATCTGCGGCCCGCCGCAGATCATGGCGCGATCGTGCTGCGCATCGAGCGGCGCCAGTCCGAGATCGCGCATCATCCGCCCACTGTCCATCAACTCCGTGAGCCGACCGCGCGTGCCGAACTCCTCGCGGCTCACCGCCGGGTAATACAGCAACTTCTCGCGGATCGCCTCACCCAGATACTCGTGGTGCGGCAGTTCGTTGAGGATGTAGTCGCGATACGCAAGATCGCCGACGCCGCGTACACCGTGCGTGAGGATCACGCGCTCGAAGCGCTCGTAGGTTTCGGGATCCTTGATCGTCGACAGGAAGGGCGCGAGGCCCGTGCCGGTGGCGAGCAGATAGAGATTGCGGCCGGAGTGCAGGTCGTGGATCAGCAGCGTGCCGGTCGGCTTGCGGCTCACTAGCACCTCGTCGCCTTCGCGGATGTGCTGCAGGCGCGAAGTCAGCGGCCCGTCGGGCACCTTGATGCTGAAGAACTCGAGCTGTTCTTCCCAATTGGCGCTGGCGATGGAATAGGCGCGCATCAACGGCCGACCGTCGACCATCAGCCCGATCATCACGAACTGGCCGTTCTCGAAACGCAGGCCGTCGTCGCGCGTGGTGGTGAAGCTGAAGTACGAGTCGGTCCAGTGCCGCACCGCGAGCACGCGCTCGAGGGAGTGGGACATGGGGGCAAGGACGGGGGGATCGGTGCTCATTCTAGCTGCGGACCGCGCGCCCGCGAGCCGTCATTCCCACGCAGGCGGAATCACTGGGTTCCCGCCTGCGCGGGAACGACAGCGGTCGGAGTGCTCTTGGCGGGGTAGGGTGGCCGGCGATGCGAAGGCGGCTGGAGTCGGGCAGGTTCTCGCCCGAAGGGTCGCGCGCAGGGATGCGCGCGAGTTTTTCGTCAGGCCATGGATGGCCTGTCGAAAAACCCTGCCCGACTCCAGCTTCCGGCGAAGCCGGCGCCGCAGCCCTCGCCGGCCACCCTACCCCCGCCAAGAGCACGTGCCTCACCGCGATCACCTGCTCTCCTCGCCGCGAACACGCCGAATTCAATCGCAAGCAGCGGAGTGCGCCGCCCTTGTCGCGGCGCCATCCTGCCGCCATCCCGCTAGCATGGAGCCGCCCATGAACGCCCGCCCCGAACCCACCGCCACCGAACGCGACCCGCGCTGGGCCCGCGTGGTGGCGCGCGACGCCGACGCCGACGGCAGCTTCGTCTACTCGGTGGCCACCACCGGCGTGTTCTGCAAACCCTCCTGCGCCTCGCGCCGGGCGCGGCCGCAGAACGTGCGCTTCCACCCCGATGCTGCCGCCGCGCGCGCGGCCGGATTCCGTCCCTGCAAACGCTGCCGCCCCGACGGCGGCTCGCTGGCGGAAGAGCACGCTGTGCTGGTGGCCGCGGCCTGCCGCCGCATCGAACGCGACGAGACGCCGCCGGCCCTCGACGACCTGGCGCGCGAAGCCGGCATGAGCCCGTTCCACTTCCACCGCGTGTTCAAACGCATCGCCGGCGTCACGCCGAAGGACTACGCCGCCGCGCAGCGCGCCCGCCGCGTGCGCGAGGCGCTGCCGGCGGCGCCGAGCGTCACCGAGGCGCTGTACGACGCCGGCTACAACTCCAACGGCCGCTTCTACGAAGAAAGCGAGCGCGTGCTCGGCATGACGCCGCGCCACTACCGCGCCGGCGGCGCCCGCCAACGCATCCGCTTCGCCATCGCGCAATGCACGCTGGGCGCACTGCTGGTGGCGCGCAGCGAACGCGGCGTCTGCGCGATCGCGCTCGGCGACGATCCCGACGCCTTATTGCGCGAACTGCAGGATCGTTTCCCGCGCGCCGAACTGCTCGGCACCGACGCCGACTTCGACGCCACCGTGGCGCGCGTCGTCGCCTTCGTCGAAGAGCCCGGGCTCGGCCTCGACCTGCCGCTCGACATCCGCGGCACCGCCTTCCAGCAGCGCGTGTGGAAGGCGCTGCAACAGATCCCCGCCGGCGAAACGGCGAGCTACGCCGACATCGCGCACCGCATCGGCGCACCGAAATCCGTGCGCGCCGTGGCCCAGGCCTGCGCCGCCAATACCCTCGCGGTGGCCGTCCCCTGCCACCGCGTGGTGCGTACCGATGGCACGCTCTCGGGCTATCGCTGGGGCATCGAGCGAAAACGCGCGCTGCTGGAACGCGAAGGCGCCTGAGCGGACGTCCGCGTCCGCCAGCGGACAGCAGTACGTCCCATCGAATCAAGCGCTTGGGTCGCGGCACGCGAGTTGCTCGGGAAGCATGACTTCCGGCCTGTGGACGCCGCCGGACGTTCATACTACAAATGTAGTACGACACCTGTAGAGCACCACCGGCATGAGCGACGAAACCCAGGAAGGCCCCGGCCTGAGCGAGCTCCAGCTCGATCTGATGCGCGTGCTCTGGCAGCGCGGCGAGGCCAGCGTGGGCGAGGTCGCGGAGGCGCTGGCGCCCTCGCGAGGACTGGCGCACACCACGGTGGCGACGTTGCTCACGCGGCTGGCGGCGCGCGGTGCCGTCGAGGCGCGGCGCGAGGGGCGCCAGCTCGTGTATCGCGCCTGCGTCAGCGAGCCCCAGGTGCGCCGCAGCATGGTGAGCACGCTGATCCAGCGTCTGTTCTCGGGCGACCCCAATGCCCTGCTCGCGCATCTGGTTTCGGAAACCGACACCGCGCAGGGCGATCTCGCGCGCGTGCAGGCCTTGCTGAAGAAGGGGAGCCGGCCGTGATCGACATCGCCTCGCCCGTGCTGGGCTTCGTGTTGACGCTGATGCTGCACGCCAGCGTGTTGCTGGGCGCGGCGTGGATGCTTGAACGCGCCGGATGGCTGCGGCGTCCTGGTCATGTGGAACGCGTGTGGCGCGTGGCTTTGCTGGGCGCATTGTGCACGGCGGCGCTGGTCTGCTTGCCGCGCGAGCGCATCGGCGGCGCGCTGGCCGCCGCTTGGCGTGGCGGACCGTCGTCCTCTGCCGAATCTCTCGGAATCTCTTCTGCAGCACCGATGCATGCCGCCCGTGCGGATACCGATCGCCACGTGCTCATGCCCCCCGTCGCGGCTTCGCGCAGCATCGAAGCACGCGAGGAGCGATCCGCCTCCAACGAACTGCGTCTCCCGGCGCCGGCCATCGCCTGGGCCGCGCAGGCCTGGGCCGCGGGCGCGCTGGCCTTGCTGCTGCTCACCGCCTGGCGCGGGCTGGGCGTCTACCGGCTGATGCATCGCACGCGCCGTGCGCAGATCGTGTCGCCGGATCGCTGCGAGAACGAGATCGCGCGCGAAGTGGCCGCGCATTACGGGCTCGACACACCCGACCTGCGCTTCGCCGACGCGCTCGCCAGCCCCGTCGTGCTGCCGGGCGGCGTGGTGCTGTTGCCGCGCTGGGTGTCCTCGCTGCCGCCGGGCGAGTTGCGCGCGCTGCTGGCGCACGAACTTGCGCATCTGGCCCGCCGCGATCCGTTCTGGCGCGTGCTGCATCACCTGGCGCTCGCGCCGCTGTTCCTGCATCCGCTGGCCTGGCTGGCGTTGCGCCGGCTCGACGCGCTGGCCGAGCGCGAGGCCGATGCCGCCGCCGCGCACCTGCTGGGCGATGGCCGTCCGCTCGCCGAATGTCTCGCACGCTGTCTCGAACAACGCACTCCCACCCGCCCGGCGGCGCCGCGCTTCGCGCTGGCGATGGCCGAGCGTCCCGGCGCGGTCGTGCACCGCGTGCAACGCCTTCTCGAAGAGGATCCCATGAGCTACACGCCGCCTTCCCGCACCTTCACCCGCAGCGCGCTCGCGCTCGGCCTGCTCGCCGCCCTGGCGCTGCCTTCGCTCGTCGTGACGGCGGTGGCGGACACGCTCTCGTCCGGCACGTCGGTCAACATCCATAGCGGCCTCGATGGCGAATCGATGACGGTCAGGGTGCGGGACAACGGTTACGAACTCGATGTCGACATGGAAGGCAAGATCACTTTCGCCGACGACGAGAGCGATGTCCTGGCGATGGCCGCGGACGCCGAGTTCGAGCTGGAGGAAACACGCGACGGCGTGACGCGCTCGATCGAATTCACGCCGGCCGCCGGCGGCGTGCAGCGCGCCTACGAAGTGGAAGGCAAGCCCCAGCCCTTCGATGCCGCCGGCCGCGAGTGGCTGGCGCAGGCGCTGCCGGACATGTTCCGCCGCAGCGGCGCCAATGCCGAGGCGCGTGCCGCGCGCATCCTGAAAACGCGCGGCGTGGACGGCTTGCTCGCCGAGATCGACCTGATCAAGAGCGACTACGCGCGCAGCACCTATCTCGGCCAGTTGTACGGCAACGCGCGCCTGGATCCGGCGCAGCAGCAACGCGCGCTGGAACTCACGCGCGGCATCGAGTCGGATTACGAACTGCGGCGCGCGCTCGGCATGGCGTTGTCGTCCAGCAACGTCGAGCCGCAGATGCAGGCGCTCGTGCTTGACGTGGCCGACGAGATCGGTTCCGACTACGAACGCGCCGAGTTGCTGATCCAGGCGCTCGATGCCTTCGAGATCGACGGCCCGATGTTCGAACGCTGGTCGAAGGTGGTGGAAGGCATCGACAGCGACTACGAACATCGCCGCGTGCTCGATGCCGTGCTGGAACGCTACGAAGGCAATCCGGATGCGGTTCGCATCGCGCTGCGCGCGGCCAAGGCGATCGATTCGGACTACGAGCGCCGCCAGCTGCTCGATGCCGCCGCCGGTCCCGCGCTGGACGACGCGCAGCTGCGCCGCGAATACCTCGACGCCGCCGCCGGCATCGGCAGCGATTACGAGCGCAAGGAAGCACTGCTCACGCTGGTGCGTACGGGCCCGGTGGATGCCGCGCTGGCGCTCGACATCCTCGAAGCCATCGACGGCATCGGCTCGGATTACGAGGCCAAGGAAACGCTGGTGGCGCTGGCCGGGGCGATGCCGGGCGAAAGCCAGGTGATCGACCGCTACCGCCAATCGGCGCGGCGGTTGAGCGACTACGAGCGTGGGCAGGCGGAGAAGGCGCTCGATCGCTTCGTCGCGCTCTGAGCGGGGTTCGCACGAGCGGTGTTCTTGGCGCCCGGGTTCCCGCCTGCGCGGGGACAACGGGCGCAGGTCGTGTAGCTAGAACACGTCACCCGGCGTATCGAACACCACGCGATCGGCGCGCGCCACCAGCTTCAACGCGTGGCGCTTCGCCGGCAGCTCCCATTCGATGAAGTAGCGCGCCGCGCGGCGCAGCCCTTCGTTCGCTGCGGGAACCAGTGCGATATCGAGCCACAGCCACGCCACGACGACGTGGCCGAGCGCATCGAGGAAGGGCGACGCATTGGCCAGCGCAAGATCGATATCGCCGCCGGCGAGCGTCGACACCGTCTGCACCGCGGCCTGCACGTCCGGCAGCAACGCCGCCAGCTCGCGCGCCGGCACCGCCCACTCCGGATGCGCCTGCGCGCGGCGCAGCGTGGCTTCGATGCGGGCCGCGAGCAGCCCCAGCGCGCGGCCGCCGTCGCCCAGCACCTTGCGGCCGAGCAGGTCGATGGCCTGGATGCCGTTGGTGCCTTCGTGGATGGGGTTGAGCCGGTTGTCGCGATACATGCGCTCGAGCGGGAAATCGCGCGTGTAGCCGGCGCCGCCCAGCACCTGGATCGCCAGGTCGTTGGCCTGCAGCGCGTAGTCGGCCGGCCAGGCTTTCACGATCGGCGTGAGAAGATCGAGCAGGCGCTGTGCTTCGGCGTCGCCGGCCGCGGCTTCGTCGACCAGACGCGCTGCGTACAGGCACAGCGCGAGCGCGCCCTCGGCCTGCGCCTTCGCCTTGAGCAGCATGCGGCGCACGTCGGCGTGTGCGATCAGCGGCACCATCGGCGAGGCAGCATCGCGCTGGCCCGGCAGCCGGCCCTGCGTGCGTTCGCGCGCGTAGCGCAGCGCGGCGTCGTATCCGGCGCAGCCGATCGCCGCCGCGCCGATGCCCACGCCGATGCGCGCCTCGTTCATCATGTGGAACATCTGGCGCAGGCCCTGGTGCGG
>CAMLOR010000038.1 GCA_946481615.1 uncultured Aquimonas sp. | reverse complement strand
TGAACGCGGCCGGCATCGAGGCCTGCCTCGACGACCGCGGGCTGCGCCCGGGCGGCATGTTCGCCGACATGGAACTGATCGGCATTCCGCACCGCGTGGTGGTGTCGGAGCGCGGCCTGGCGGCCGGCACCTTCGAATATCGCGGCCGCCGCGATGCGGAGAGCGTGAACCTCGATCGCGAGGCGTTGCTGGCGAAGTTGCGCTGATCCGTCGTTCCCGCGAAGGCGGGGACCCAGGTGCGATCACACCCCGTCGTTCCCGCGAAGGCGGGAACCCAGTGACTTCGAGGCGCCGCGCAAAAGTCGCTGGATTCCCGCCTTCGCGGGAATGACGACGGTCTCCCGCGGCGTGGGAGTGAGGGGGCCTCAGCGCCCGATGATGCGACGGGCAGCCAGCCGCAGCCGCCCCAGCATCGACCCCGGCACCGCGCCGGCGCCCATGTAGCTCAGCACCTTCGCTTCATCGTCCTGCAGCTGCCGCGCGAGCTTGTTCTCCCACTCGCGCTTGAGCTGCGCGCGCTGGATCTGCGTCTGCAGGTTGCGGCGCACGTCGTCGTCCACCTTCTCGCGCGCGAAGTTCATGTCCTCGTGCGCGATGAAGCGGCCGAGGGCGTCGAACATCTCTTCGGTCATGGCGTCGGGCGCGAAGCTGCGCGTGGTCGTCGTCATGCCTTCGTAGTTGACGAACTGCATGCGCGCGATGCCGCCGTCCTTGTCGGCATTGATGGTGACCTTGAGCGGGATCTTGCCGCGCGCCTGGAAGCGCGCCGCCACGATGTCGCCGTTGGCGTTCTTGCGGGTGTCCTGCGGGCCGCCGATGCGGTTGGTCTGGAACAGGTTGGTGAGCGCGCGCACGCGGCCCAGGCCCTCGGCCTCGAGATTGGCGCTTTCCTCGCTGTTCACCACGGCGAAGCTCTCGATGGTGATCTCGTGCTCGTTCTTGCCGGGCACGTCGCGCAGCGTCCAGACGGGCTCGAGCACGGCCACGACTTCGCCATAGCCGTTGAGCGGGAACACCAGGCGCTGGCCGCGCTTGAGGAAGGTGAGGTTGTCGGTGAGCTTCTTCAGATAGGCCGCCAGCGCGGCCATCGACGGGCGCAGTTTCTCGCGCCAGACGGCGTCGCGCGCCTCGCGCTCGGCCTGCGCCTTGGCCTCTTCCTGCCGGCGGCGCTCGGCTTCCTGTTCCAGTTCGTCAAGCAAGCCCATGCCCGAAACTTAATCCCCGCGGCGGGGCGGCGCAAGCGCGGCGCCGCACACGGCGCTGAACCGCACCCCGGCGCGTGCATAATCCCGGGCCAGCAGACTCCGCCTTTCACCGAGGACGCCATGGCCATCGACCTTTCCGCGCTCAGCCCGCGTGAACTGCAGAAATTGATCGAAAACGCCAACCGCGAACGCAAGCGCAAGGAAAAACGCGCGCCCATCGGCGCGGTGCGCAAGAAGCTCACGAAGATGGCGGTCGCCGAGGGCTACACCCTGATGGAACTGTTCGGGCTGCCGACCCAGCCGCGTGCCGCCACGAAGGTGGCCGGGCCGTCCGCCCCCCGGCGCGGCAGCACGCGCAAGTCCACCGCCGGCACCAAGGTCCCGGCCAAATACCGCAATCCGGACAATCCGGCGCAGACCTGGAGCGGTCGCGGCAAACATCCGAAATGGATGACCGAGGCCATGGCCGGCGGGCGCAAGCCGGAGGATTTCCTGATCTAAGGGAGGCCCCCATCCCGGCCTTCCCCCGCAAGCGGGGGAAGGGGTCAGAGATTGCGGCGTGCCGGGATCAGCAGGTTGCCGAACAGCAATCCGGCCACCAGTGCGATCAGCAGATTGACGAGCAGCATGCCGGTCTCGAGGCCCAGCGCCACGTCCTGCTCCATCACGAAGGTGAGGCCGCGGAAGCCGACGCTGCCCGGCACCAGCAGGATGATGCCGGGCACGCGGATCAGCGCGCCCGGCCGGTTCACCCAGCGCGCGTAGGCGTTGCTCGCCGCCGTCACCACCATGCCGCCGAGGAACACGCCGGCGCCGCTGCCGAAGGCCTGGCCGCCGAAGCGCGTGACGAGATAACCCAGCGCCGCCGAGGCCATCACCAGCGGGTAGTCGCGGCGGTCGGCCTTGAACAGCACGGCGAAGGCGTAGCAGCCGATGGCGAGGCAGGCCCATTCGACCCAGGCCGGCGGCATGCGGGTGGCGGCGGTCACGTCCTGCGGCGTCCAGCCCAGCAGATGCGCGATCTGCGAGGCCGCGACGGTGCCGAAGGTGAGCTTGAGCAACACCGCGAAGGCGCCCGCGAAGCGCGCGGTGCCCGATACCAGATGCTGGCTCGTCAGTTCCGCCACCGCATTGGTGAGCATGAGCCCCGGCAACAGCACGATGAGCGCCGCGACGATCACCGTCTTGAGCGACAGCGGCACGAGGAAGGCCGCGATGGCCGCCGCGATCAGCATCGCCACCAGCGCGGCGACCGCCTCCAGCGCTTCGGCCAGCCGCGGCCGCTTCGCGCCCATCACGTACATCACGCCGATCAGCGTGCCGATGCCGGCGGAAGCGACGAGATCGGCCCAGCTCGCGCGCAGCAGGCCGGCGACGCTGGCCGACGTCAGGCCGAAGCTGATCGCGGTGAGCGCCTGCGCGCGGCGCCCGGCTTCGCGATCCAGGGCCTTGAGCGCGGCCGTCGCCGCCTCGATGTCGAGCCGCCCGTCGAGCACGCGCTCGGCGATGTCGTCGGCCTGGCACAGCTTGCGCAGATCGACGTCGCCGGGTTCGAGGCGGATCACCTGCGTGGTGTCGGCCAGCGCGTCGTCGCGGCTGGCGTCGGAGAACGAGAGGATCATGCCGGTCGGATTCGACCACGGCGCGCAACGCAACCCGAGCCGCGCCGCCACCGCGGCGACCGCGCCTTCGAGGCGTTGCGCCGTCGTCCCGTACGCGTGCAGGCGCGCCGCGAGATTCACCACGAAATCGATGCGGGCGGCGTAGGGAGCGGGCGTCATGCAGGAAGCTTACCGTGAGGCTGCGATAACCGTTCGAAGTGAGCTTGTCGAACCCGGGCCTCAATTCACGAGCCGCGAGGCAACGGTTCGACAGGCTCACCGCGAACGGTGGTCGCGATGGAGTTCTGCCCGCTTCTCCGCGTTCATGATGCCTCACCCGTTCGGGGTGAGCTTGTCGAACCCACGCCTCGGTTCACGGGCCGCGCGGCAACCGTTCGACGGGCTCACCGCGAACGGTGGTCGCGATGCCGTCCTGCCTCGCTCCACACTCATGACTCCTCATCCCGAATGGTTGTCTCGGTCCGATAAAATCCCGCGATGAACTTCGGCCTCGGCGAATTCTTCTCCCTCGCAAGCGCCGCCGCGTGGGCCGTGGGCGTGATCCTCTACCGCCGCCTGGGCGAAACGCTGCCGCCGCTGGCGCTCAACTTCCTCAAGAACACGCTGGTGCTGGGCATGGTCCTGCCCGCCGTGCCGCTGCTGCACGGCACGCAGCTGCCGGATTTCACCGCGATGCAGCTCGCGCTCGCGCTGGCGAGCGGCTTCGTCGGCATCGCGATGGCCGACACGTTGTATTTCCGCGCCCTCAACGAACTGGGCGCCAGCCGCATGGGCATCATCGGCAATCTGTATTCGCCGCTGGTCATCCTGCTGTCCTTCGCCTTCCTCGGCGAACGCCTCACGCCCTTGCAGATCGGCGGCTTCGCGCTGGTGACGGCCGGCGTCGTCACCATCGCGCGTTCGCGCGCGCCCGGCCCCGACGCGGGCGACATCGATCCCGCCGTGGCCGAGCGCCCCGCCGTACACCACAACCTGCGCGGCGCCCTGCTCGGCGTGCTCTCCATCGCGCTGATGGCCTGCGCCATCGTGATGGTGAAGCGCGTGCTCGAAGCGCAGCCGCTGATGTGGGTGACGCTGCTGCGCCTGATCGGCGCGGTGGCGGGGCTGTTCCTCGCCGCGCTGTTCACCGGCAACCTGCGCCGCCTGCGCGCCAACGGCGCGAAGTTCGACTGGCGCCTGCTGCTGGCGGCCGCCTTCGTCGGCCAGTGCCTCTCGATGGTGCTCTGGCTCGCCGGCTACAAATTCACGCAGGCCTCGATCGCGGCCATCCTCAACGAGACCTCCTCGGTGTGGATCGTGCTGCTGGCCTGGCTGTGGCTGAAGGAACCGCTGGGCCGCCGCGGCGCGATCGGCGTCTCGCTCACGCTGGGCGGCGTGGCGCTCATGCTGGCGTGATCGGCACCGCGCTGCCGCTGACGTCGATGCCTTCCTGCAGTGCCACGGGAACGCGCACGTGCAGCAGGCTGGGGCGGCCGAGTTCCGCGCCCTGGTGGATGACGAAGGCACGCTCCGGCGGCAGCGCGTTGCGCGATGCGAGATAGGCGCCGAATGCGGCCGCCGCCGCGCCGGTCGCCGGGTCCTCGATCACGCCTCCTGGCGGGAACGGGTTGCGCGCATGGAAGGTGGCGGCGTTCTCGCGCCAGACGAGATCGATCGTCAGCCAGCCGCGCCGCGCCATCAGCGCGGCGAGCGCGTCGAAATCGTAGTCGAGCCGCGCCAGCCGTTCGCGCGTGCCGGCGGCGATGACCGGATGCCAGGCGCCCGCGTACGCGACCGCGGGCGGCAGCGCAGGATCGAGTTCGTCGGCACGCCAACGCAACGCGGAGAGCAACGCATCGAGATCCTCCGCGGCGAGCGCCGCCACGCGCGGCGCGACGCTGGTGAGCGTGGCGCGGCGCTCCGGATCGACGCGCACGCGCACGATGCCCACGCCGGTGTGCAGCACCTGCAGCCCCGGCCCGATGCGTTCGGCCAGGGCCACGCTCGCGGCGACGGTGGCATGGCCGCAAAAGCTCACCTCGGCCTTCGGGCTGAAGTAGCGGACGTCGAAGCCGGTGTCCGGGCGCGGCGAGAAGAAGGCCGTCTCCGAGTAGCCGACGTCCGCCGCGATGCGTTGCATGTCCGCGTCCGCCATCCCGCGCGCATCCAGCACGACGCCGGCCGGATTGCCGCCCGCGGGATCGCGGGTGAACGCGCTGTAGCGCAGCACTGCGGCGCTCATCGCATTTCCTCCGACAATGCGCCCACCGGCGGCTCCAGCCGCACCACGAGCCAGCGCAGGAAGAACTGCGTCGCCGGGCCCACGCCCAGCGCGAACACCACCGTGCCCGCGCCGAAGGTGCCGCCGAGTAGCACGCCGATCGCCAGCACACTGACCTCGATGATCGTACGCACGCGCCGGATCGACCAGCCGCTGCGTCGCGCGAAGCCCGTCATCAGGCCGTCGCGCGGGCCCGGTCCCAGTTGCGCGCCGACGTACAGCGCGGTCGCGAACGCGCAGATCGCCACGCCGCCGGCCAGATAGGCGATACGCACCGGCATCGTCTGCGGCGTGTCGATCAGGGCCAGCGCAAGATCGGCGAAGGGCCCGAGCACCAGCGCGTTCGCCACCGTGCCCAGCCCGGGCATCTGTCGCAACGGTATCCAGGCCAGCAGGACCACCGCTGCGGCCAGGATCATCACCGTGCCGAAGGAGACGGGCAGATGCCGCGCGACGCCGAGATGGAACACATCCCAGGGCGAGGCGCCCAACGCGCTTTCGATCATCAGCGCGATGGCGATGCCGTAGAGCCAGAGGCCGACAAAAAGGCGCAGCACGCGCTCGGGCAGGCGCCCGGCGCGTAGCTGCGCAACGGGGCCCAGGTTGATGAGGCCGGAAGGACGGGATTCGGTTTTCATGGAGCCACCATCGCCCCGATTGGCCCTTTCGCACAGAGCCAATCGTGCGATAGTGGCCCCATGAACCGCTCGCTGACCCCGGACCGCCTCGCCGCCCTCGCCGGCCGCTTTCACCGCGCGCCGGCCTATCGCGGCCTGCGCCAATCGCTGCAGGAACTGATCGGCGACGGCCGCATCCCGCTCGGTACCCGTCTGCCGAGCGAACGCGCCGTCGCGCAGGTGTTGGGCGTGTCGCGCAACACCGTGACGCGCGCGTATGCGGACCTGATCGCCGCCGGCTACGCGACATCGCGGCAAGGCTCCGGCACCTACGCCGCCGTGCCCGTCGAGCGCAGGCGCGCGCACGACCACGCATTGCATTCGCTGAACAACGTGCACGCGCAGGAAGGCGCGATCGATCTGAACTGCGCCGCCAGCGCCGCCACGCCGGGCGTCGCCGCCGCCTACGAACGCGCGCTCGCCGCGCTGCCCGCCTATCTTTCCGGCGACGGCTATCTGCCCTCCGGCCTGCCCGCGCTGCAGGCGCTCATCGCCGAATCGTACGTGCGGCGCGGATTACCGACGGCGCCTGAACAGATCGTCGTCACCTCCGGCGCGCTCGCCGGCATCGCCATCGTCGCGCGCGCGCTCTCGCGCCCGGGCGACCGCGTGATGATCGAATCGCCGGTCTACTCGAATGCCATCGAAGCCCTGCGCCTCGGCGGCGCCCGCCTCGTGAGCGCACCGCTGGGCGATGCGTTGGGAGAGGACGGCTGGGATCTCGACGGCATCGAAGCCACGCTGCGGCAGACCTCGCCGCACCTGGCCTATCTCATCCCCGACTTCCAGAATCCCACCGGTTTCCTGATGCCCGACGCGGCCCGCGCGCGCTACGCCGCCGCGCTGCGCGCCACACGCACGGTCGCCATCGTCGACGAGGCCTTGCAAGGGACCTGGCTGAGCGACATCGCCCTGCCCGCGCCCTTCGCCGCACACGCACCGGACGCCATCACCCTGGGCAGCGCGTCGAAACTGTTCTGGGGCGGCCTGCGCGTGGGCTGGATCCGCGCCCCGCGCGAACGGATCGAACGCATCGTCGCGGCGCGCGTGCAGATCGACCTGGGCACCTCGCTGTTCGACCAGCTCGTCGTCGCCGAACTCCTCGCCAACCCGGACATCGCGACGCTGCGCCGCGCACAACTCGCGCAACGCCGCGATGCGCTCGTCGGCGCCATCCGCGAACGCCTGCCCGGCTGGCGTTTCCGCGTCCCGGCCGGCGGCCTCACGCTCTGGCTGCAACTGCCGCACGGCAGCGCGACGCGTCTGGCAGCCGAACTCGAACCCGAAGGCGTGCACCTGGCCCCCGGCCCCGTCTTCAGCGTCGAAGGCGGCGCCGACAACTGGCTGCGCCTGCCCTACGCGAAGCCGGAAGAACACCTGCTGCAGGCGGTCGAACGCATCGCCGCTGCCATGCCGGCCGTGCCGGCGGAATCGCTGCGCCGCCGCCGCTCGCAGCACATGCTCATCGCGTGACGGCGCCGTCGCAGCGGCATCGGCGAGGCCTTCGAACCGCTTGACCTGCGTCGCGCGAATCCGTCCACTGGCGTTGCGCGCGGGACGCGCGACACAACAACCACAACGAGACGGGGACCATGATCCGAAAGATTTTCCGGGGTTTTCTCGGCCTTTTCGCCTTGATCGTGCTGGCCTGGGCCGGCACGGGGCTGTACTTCAAATTGAGCGACGCCGGCCCCTGGCCCGCGCGCGCGCAGATCCAACCTACCGGCGTGTTCGCGAAAGAGACGACGTGCTGGCACGGCGGCGGTTACGACGAATGGATGGCGACACTGCGCGGCTACAACGGCACCTGGAACCCGCTCGGCTGGATCCTGCTCAATCGCTTTCCGCGCGACGACTACGAAAGCGCCGCGGCGACGGTCGATTGCCGCTTCATCAGCTACGAAAGCGACGGCTACCGCATCGGCGGTTACCTGCTGATGCCCAAGGACGCAGGCGACAGGAAACTGCCGGTGATCGTCTACAACCGCGGCGGCAACGGCAGCTTCGGCGCCATCATCTTCGCCGAAGCCTTGCACTCGCTGGCGCCCTACGCGAAGGAAGGCTTCCTCGTGCTGGCCAGCCAGTATCGCGGCAGCCGCGACGCCGAGCCGGAAAAATACGGTTTCGACGAATTCGGCGGCAAGGACGTGCGCGACGTCGAAAAACTGATCGAGCTGGCCGAACACATCCCGAACGCGGACACGAGCAACCTCTTCCTGCTCGGCGCCAGCCGCGGCGCGATGATGAGCTACCTCGTCGCCCGCAACAACGATCGTGTCCGCGCCATCGCGTCGATCAACGGCGGCGCCGATCTGGAGAAGGAACTCGCATACCGCCCCGAGATGGAGCGCGTGTACCGCGGCCGCATCCCCGACTACGAAAAACGCAAGAAGGAAGCCCTGGCCGAGCGCTCGGTGATGCACTTCGCCGCCGACCTCCCGCGCACCACGCCCATCCTCCTGCTCCAGGGCGGACGCGACGAGCGCGTCGACCCGGCGGCCGGCGCGGAGCTGAAAGCGCGCCTCGACGAACTCGGCCACCCGAACAAGCTCGTGGTCTATCCGGAGGACAACCACAGCCTGCACCAGAACTGGGACCGCGCCCGCGAAGAAATCATCGCGTGGTTCCGCGCGCACGCGCGCACTCAGACGCAGCCCGTCGCTAGCGCCGACTGAGGTTTCCCCGCCCGGAAACCCGTCGCAGCGCCTGCTCCAGCACGACGTCCGTGGTCCCGCCGGCCACGGGGGTCGCGATGGCGATGTCGGGGACGACGCCGCGCGCTTCGGCGTTGCCGTTCGGCCGCAGGATGCGCGCCTTCGGGAAATGGACCTCGAAACCAGTCAGGGGCAGCGTGAAGCTCTCCGCTGCGCCGTAGGTGCTGGCCAGATCGGACGTCTCCTCGCCCAGCACGGTCGCGAAGCCGTAGTCCTGCGCGATGGCGGCCACCAGCACGGTGTTCGAATACGAGTGGCGGTTGATCAACAGATAGACGGGCCGGGTGAAGCGCGCGCCCGCGCGCGGCTGCACCCGTGGAATCGGATAGCGCACGACACTGCCCGGCGCCTTGCCGTCGTAGGCGGCGGCGAGCAGGACCGAAGTCGCGTCCGGGTCGTCGCCCGCGCCTTGCAGGCGCTTCGCGTTCGATTGCACGGCGGCATCGCTCACACGGATGTCGAAGCGCGGGCTGAAGCGGAACGGCTCGTCGGCGAACCACGCGATCATCGGATCGGAGAACGAGTTGTCGCCCCCCGGGTTGTTGCGCAGGTCGATCAACACGGCCTTCGCGCCGCCCTCGATGAAGCTCGCGAACGCCTCGTCGATGAAGCGGCGGAACGCGGACGGGTCCCAGGGGTTCGTCGATTCCGGCCGGTTGTCGTAGAACGGGCCCGGCCGCAGGTAACCGATTCCGCCCTCCGTGATGCGCGCGGTGCGCGCGTTCCAGTCGAGTTCGAAACGCGGTGGCCGCGCCGCCCGTGCGGCCTCGAATTCGGCGCGGCTGCGCGCGGGAACGACGAGCCTGCGCGGCTTGCCCGCGGGCGTGGCCACTTCGAGCGTGTACTGCTTCGCCGCCCCGCCCTGCCACCACGCGAGCATGGGCAGCTGCGTCTCGATCTGCGTGTGGGCGAGATAGTCGCTGTCGGCCGAAACCAGGGTGCGCAGCCGATCCAGCCATTCGAGCGCAGGCACGCCGTCCACCGTCACGATCTCGTCGCCCTGCGCGATGCCTTCGACGCCGCCGTAGTCGTCGTCGACGAAGACGCGGCCATCGACCACGCGCAGGAACAAGGGGAAGGCCTTGCCGCCGGACGCCCGATACGCCTCCCACGCCGCCGCCGGCGGACCGAGGCGCGCGTGCGCCACATTGCCGAAGGCCACGAAACGCTGGAAGGTCCGCCGCAGTTCGTCGCGGCGGACAGGAGCGTCGAAGCCTTCGCGCAAGTGGCGATGCAGGGCGTCGTATTCCTCGCGAGGACGCCGCGCGTAGAGATCGTAGTGGGACGTCTGCAGTCCCTCGTACAGGCGATCCAGTTCCGACTTCGCCTGCGCCGCGGAAAGCAGGGCATCGTCGGTTGCAGGGGGAGTCGCCGTTTCCGCCGCCGACAGCGACGCGACGGCGAACAGCGCTAGCGCGGAGAGGTTTCGAAGCAGGAAGGGCATGCGGCATCCTCGGGTCCAGGTTGCCGCATATTCCGGACGCGGCGATGCTGTTTCGGCCATGACGGTTTCCTCCTGCTTTCCTGATCCTTGTCTGCGCAAGCCCGATTCCAAGTGAAATCAACGATCTACCCCGACGCGATCCGGCTCGGCGAATGGCGCATCGTGCACGCCACGGGTGAGATGACGGGCGCTTCGGGAATCCAGCGCCTGGAACCGAAAGTCGCGGATCTGCTGTTCCTGCTCGCCGCACGTCCCGGCCAGACGGTGACGCGCGAACAGATCATGGACGCGCTCTGGCCGGGCCAGGTGGTCGGCGAAGACAGCCTGGCTCGCGCGATCTTCAAGCTGCGGCAGGCGCTGGGTGACGATGCGCGATCCCCGCGCTACGTAGAAACCCTATCGAAGCGCGGCTATCGCCTGCTCGTCGCGCCCGTGCCCGAAGGCCCCGTGCCGGAAGCGCCGGCGCCGGTACAGCAGCCCTCGAAGGCGACGGCAAACCGATGGCCGCGGATCGCGCTTGCCGCAGCCGCGGTCTCCGCGATCGCCGCCGCGACTTGGTGGTTCGCAGCCGCACCCTCCCGCCCGCAGCCGCAGACTGCGAGTGCTCTGGAAGCGCTGACCGCCCAGGCCGACGACTTCTACTTCCAGTTCTCGCGCGCCGACAACGAATCGGCGATCGAACTCTACGAGCGCGTGCTCGGCCTCGATCCCGACGACGCCCTCGCGCTCGCCGGCCTGGCGAATGCGCTGGTGCAGCGCTCGATCCGCTGGCCGGACCTGCCCGGCGAGCCGGCGCTGCAATTCACCCGATTGGGCGACGCCCTCGCCCACGGCCACCTCGGCCAGGCGCCGGCCTCGCAACAACTCGAACGCGCCCTGCGTCTGGCCGAACGCGCCGTCGCCCTGGCGCCCGAATCGGCCGCAACGCACAAGGCCCTCGGCTTCGTCGCCAGCGCGCAAGGACGATTCGATGCGGCGCTGCCATCCTACGAGCGCGCCGTGACGCTCGATCCGGATGCCTGGGGTCCGCTCATCAACATCGGCGATGTCCTGGAAATCGAAGGCCGCGACCGTGAAGCGCTGCCCTACTTCGAGCGCGCCTACGCCGCGATGGAGCGCAGCTACGCGCGCAATCCCGTGCAGATCCGCCCGTGGCACGCGCAACTGGGCGCGCTGATCGCATCGCGCCATGCGGCCCGGGGCGATTCCCCGGAAGCCGAAGCATGGTATCGGCGCGTCCTTGCGCATTCGCCGCTGCATCCGGAATCGACTCGCGGACTCGCCGGCTTGCTGCGCGCGGGCGGCGACGAGGCCCAGGCCGACCGTCTGTGTGCGGAGTTGATCAGCCGTGTCGGCGCCGATGCCGCTTGTGGCGCGGACATGTCGCCCTAGCCATCGACGCGCCGATCCCGGCCCGCCACGCGGATCGATATAGTGGACGCATGGAAGCCCACACCCTCCAACTCGTCCAGGTCACGCTGCAGGCCCTTTCCGCCTTCGCCATCGCGGGCGGCCTGCTCTACACGGCCGTGCAGTTCCGCGCGGCCAGGCGCGCGCAGGCGGTCGCCAATTTCGCGAAGATCGTCGAACTGCAATTCGAACTGCGCAAGATGCGCGTGCTGAACCCCGCGCTCGCCGCCGTGAGCAAACTCGACGTCGCGCACCTGAAATCCGACCGCGAAGTGCAGGAGTACTTCCTGCAACTGATGCAACTGTCGCTGTTCGAAATCGCCTGGTACGCCCACCGCCAGGGTCAGCTTCCCAACGACTATTTCCGCTCGTGGTCGCGCCGCATGAAGCAACTCGGCGACGAGGAATCGTTCCGCCGCATGCTCGCGACGCCCTCGGTGAAGATCATGCACGACGAATTCGATGCATTCGTGCAGGAGCTGCTGAAGTAGGCACGCGGCCGGCAGCAACGTCGCGACTCATCACGCCCACACGCGCACCTGCGCGATTTCCGTTACGCACGCTTACCTGAGCGACTGGTTCCGGCCGCGGGTCGCGTGCGTCGTGCGGCGACTAGGCAGGAACGTAGGACAACCGGATCACGTCCTCGCCGATCCGATCGTGGGACACGAGGCGCAGCGGCGGGCGGGGCCCGGCGAAATAAGGATTGCCCTGGCCCAGCACGACGGGATGCAGGTAGATCCGATACTCGTCGATCAGACCCAGCTCGGTGAGGCTTTTCGCCAGGACCGGGCCGGCCACTTCGATCTCGCCCTCACGCTTCGCCTTCAGTTTGCGGATCGCGCTCTCGAGATCGCCCTCGACCAGCGTGGCGTTGGGGCCGACCGAGTTCAACGTGCGCGAGACCACCCATTTCGGCTGCCTGCGCCACGCCGCCGCGAAGGCGCGTTCGTCCGGGCCCCATTCGGGATGCTCGTCGTCCCAGTACCGCATGATCTCGTAAATGCGACGTCCGTAGATGCTGCCGGCCTGGCCCTCGGCTTCCTTGATGAAATGGCGGAACAGCGTGGGACCGGGCCCGAACGCCATGTGATCGACATAGCCGTCCAGGGATTGGTTCATACCGAACACGAGCCTCGCCATCGCTTCCCCTCGCGGATCCGATCGATTGCAGAGTTGGAGCCTGCCGACACGGACACTATAGACCGGCGGTGGCTTGCCGGCCCTGCGATGGCGCAGAACCAGCTCGATCGGCATGAGGATTACCTGCCGCCCGCCACGCTCACCCTCGCCGCCCGATCCCGCAGGAACACCGGATAGTCCGTGGCCGGCGGAAAGACGCCGAGTTCGTACAGCATGTCCGCGACCTGGCCGCGGTGGTAGGTCGTATGGTTGACGACGTGAAGCAGGATGTCGCCGCGCGACATCGCGCCGGCGCCGCCGCCGATGAACTCGAAATCCACGATTTCGGCCAGGGCTTGCTCCGGCAGCGCATCGGCGTAGGCGATGTACCAGTCGTCCATCCCGCGCTGCGCCGACGCGAGTGCGCCGAGCGCGGGGCAGTGGTCCGGATTGCGCGAGGCGAGGCCATGCGGCTTGCCGAGCAGGTGCGATCGCCACACGTGGTCCATCGCGTACGAGTGATGCAGCGTGCGGATCAGGCTGCCGAACAGGATCGGGCGCGGCGCACCGAGTTCCACCCGCGGCAGCGTCGACACGGTGGACAGGAACAGGGCGTCGGCCCAGGCCTTGTATCGGACCAGGCTTCGCACGAAGTCCACGCGCATCGTCACACTACGGTTTCCGCTTCGAACTGCGGCTCGGGGTAAAGCCGGCCGCGCAGGAAAGCGATGACTTCGTCGCGCGCGCGCAGCGTGAGCTCGCCTTCGGCGTCGATCAGATGGGCCGTGAATACGCTGTGTGGACACCCGACGACGTCGCGGAAGAATGGCGGCGGCTCCGGATTGGCCACCGCGTCGGGAAGAACGCGCGCGACGAAGCGCGGACCGAGCGCCGCGCGATAGGCCGCGAAGCGTTCGGCGCGGCAGTGGCGATCACCGTCGAAGCGGAACGCGAGGACGCACAGATCTTCGTGCTCGAGGCGCTCGCGCACCGCCGCGAGTTCCTCGTCGCTGCTTTCGACCTTGTCAGGCGCGTCGAAGGGCAGCGAAGGCTGCGCCAGGACCGGTGCCAGCACCGCCGGATCGAGCATCATCGAGAGCGCGAAGTTGCCCGTGAAGCACATGCCGACGACGCCCACGCCGGGCGCGCCGCATTCTTCCAGCGCGTGTCGCGCGAGGGCACGCAGCCAATGCGTCACGGGACTCGCGCCGCGGCCGGCGAGCGCGTGGAACTCGGCCGAGACGCAGGCACGTTTCAGGATGCCCAGTCCTTCTTCGGAGCGCGGCAGCGCGCCATCGCGGCCGAAGAGCGACGGCAGCCAGACAGTGAACCCCGCGGTCCGCAGCCAGCGGGCGAAGCGCGCCACGTGCGGACTGATGCCGGGCATTTCCGGCAGCACGATCACCGCCGGTCCCGAGCCCGACACGTAGACGGTTTTTTCGACATCGAGCAACGTGACGGCGCGGCGATGGAAGTCCGTCAGCGCATCGTCGCAGGGGGTATCGGTCATGGGTCACGGCGCACGGGAAGGTGCCGCTCATTTGAGCGGCGGCCCGGCATCGGCGGAAGCGTCTGAAACGACAGCTTTCGTGCGATTTCAGCCACGCCCCGAGCGAACGCGCGGGTTACGCTTCCACCATCGCCGCCGCACGGAAGCGCCCGGGCGTGACGCCCATGGCCTTGCGGATCAGTTTGCGCAACGCGGTCGCATCCTGATAACCGACTTGGGCGGCGACCTGCTCGATGGTCATGCGGCTGTTGTGCAGGAGCGCGCGGGCGCGTTGCACGCGAACGCCCTGCACGAACGCCAACGGCCCTTTCCCCGTGGCCTGGCGCACATGCCGGGCGAGCGTGCGTTCCGACACGCACAGTTCGCGGGCCAGTTGCGACACGGGCGGCACCACCGGCAGCGAGGCTTCCAGCCTGGCCGCGAGTTGCGACACCAGCCGGTGGCCGCTGGCCAGCACTTCCGGGATGACGAAGGCCGACTGCGCATGGCGCGGCTCCAGCAACATCATCCGCGCGACCATCTCGCTGAGCCGCGGCCCGCAGCGATTGCGAAGCACATGCAACATCAGATCGGCATGCGCGAACGCGGCCCCCGCCGTCACGATCGGGCCGTCGGCACACACCATGCGATCGGCCTCGACGAGGCTGGCGGGCTGCAGGCGCGCCAGCACCGGCGCGAGCCACCAGGTCGTGGTTGCGCGCCGCCCGGCAAGCACACCGGCGGCCTGCAGCACGAAGACGGCCGAGCACGAGGCAGCGATTTCGCCGCCGCGCGCCACGTGCGCGGCGAGGCGGCGCGCGATGGCGCGTCCTTCCGGCGTGGCCATGCGTTCGAGGATGAGCTGCGGATCCGCACCCAGACCGGGCACGACGAGCACCGAAGCGGAGCCGCGCCGACGCGGCGGCAGCGCACGCGTCTCGACGCTGATGCCGTCGCGCAGCGGCACGCGGCCGCCTTGCAGCGAATACAGGCCCCAGGTCGGCGCCGGGGCTCCGACGCGCGGCGCGAGCGTCGACGCCGCGTCGAGGATGTCGCGGCTCATCGCGACGCTGCTCGGATAGGCGCCCTCGAGGATGAGCACTTCGAAGTCTTTCATGCCGTCACGATAGCCCAATTCCGCCGCGGCCGGCGCTGGCGGGTTTGGCACCTATGCTGTCGTTTCGGGCACTCGCCGGTGCGGGCAGGATACTCTGAAAATGCACCCTTTCGGCAAGGAGCGGGCATGCAGGTCGGATTCCTCGGGATCGGCACCATGGGATTGCCGATGGCGCGCCGCCTGCTCGGCGCCGGCGTGCCGCTGCGGATATGGAATCGCACGCGAGCGCGCGCGGAGCTGCTGATCGCGGACGGCGCCACGGTGGTGGAGACGGTCGACGATCTGTTCGCCGGCAGCGATGTCGTGCTCGTGTCGCTGCTCGACCGCCACGCGGTGGACGCAGCGCTCGGGCGCGGCACGCCGGCTTTCGCCGCGCGCGTCGCGAAGGCGACGCTGGTGATGCTGGGGACCACGTCAGCCGAATACTCGCGCGAACTCGCCGACGAGGTGCGCGCGCACGGCGGCCGCCATGTCGAGGCGCCGGTTTCCGGCTCGCGCGTTCCGGCCGAACGGGGCGAACTGATCGGGATGCTGGCCGGGCCCGACGAGGACGTGCGCCGCGTCGAACCGCTGCTCGCGCCGCTCTGCCGCGAGATCGTGCATTGCGGCGCGGTGCCGAACGCCTTGCGGCTGAAGCTCGCGGTGAATCACTACCTGATCGCGACTGTGGCGGCGCTCGCCGAGGCCACGCGTGTGGCCGAAGCGCTGGACATCGACCTGGCGCTGTTCCGACGCGTGCTGGATGCCGGGCCGATGGCGAGCGCGGTGTCGCGGGCCAAGCTCGAGAAGCTCGTGCAGCGCGAGTTTTCGCCGCAGGCCGCGATCGGCGACGTCGCGCAGATCGCGGCGCTCGTGGCAGAGCAGGCACGCACGGCGTCCGTTCCCGCTCCGCTGATCGCCGAATGCGAATGCCTGTTCGCGGCAGCATGCGAGCGCGGACTGTCCGCGCTCGACATGGCCGCCGTCCTGCAACCGGCTCCGGAGAAGCGATGAGCACCCCGCCGTTTCCGACCGCGTTGATCGCGCTCCTCTTCGCTGCGCCGTCGATGGCGGCGCCGCCGGCGTTGATTCCGGTCGACGAGGTTGCCCACGAGTTCGTGCGCCCGCATCGGCGCATCGAAGTCGCGCCGGGACGCCGGATGAATCTCTACTGCGCCGGTTCGGGCTCGCCGACCGTGGTGTTCGATTCGGGCCTGAGCGATTGGTCCGCCACCTGGGCGCTGATCCAGCCCGCGGTCGCCACGCTCACGCGCGCGTGCAGCTACGACCGTGCCGGGATGGGTTACAGCGATCCCGCGTCGCAGCCGCCCACGCCGGCCAACGCCGTGCGCGACCTGCACACGTTGCTCGCCAAGGCGAAGATCGACGGCCCGTTGCTGCTGGTCGGGCATTCGCTCGGTGGGTTCAACATGAAGCTGTTCGCCGCCACCCATCCGGAACGGGTCGCGGGCCTGGTGCTGGTGGATCCGTCCGAGGAGCGGCTGTGGCCGCGCGTCGGCGCGGCGCTCGCGCCCCGCTTCGGCGAGGCGCTGGTGCGCGAGGCGGCGGCCGACGATGCCGAAGGCATCCGCGGGGCGATCGCGCATTTCCGCGGTTGTGCCGACGAGGCCAGGCGAGGGCCGCTGGACGATGCCCGCTACGCGCAATGCACCGATCCCGTGCGCGTGCCGCTGGGCGAAATCATCCTCGCCGAGCGCCGCCGGCTGCAGGCCGATCCGGTCTACCTCGACACGCAGGCGCGCGAGTTCGAACACTGCATGTTCGCGCAAGACGAAGGCGCGGATGCGAACTATGCGAAGGCGTTCGGCAACGGGCGCGTGTTCGGCGACAGGCCGCTGATCGTGCTGACCCACAGCCAGTGGGAAATGACGCCCCCGTTCGGCGAGATCGGTCATGCCTCGTGGCTGACGGCACACCGCGAAACCGCAGCCCTGTCGACGCGCGGCACGCAGCGCATGGTGCCGATGTCGCGCCACAACATCCAGATCGACCAGCCGCAGGCGGTGATCGATGCGGTCTCGGAGGTGCTCGACCAGCTGCGAACCGCATCGCAGGCCACAGCGAGTCGCGAGCGTAGCCCTGGCCCGCGAAGGTGACCGCGTCCGGCGACGGATCGGCGATCAGTCTGCGTCCTCGAAGCCGTTCGCGAAGATTTCGCCTGGCGACGCAGCGGACGTCATTCGAGCGCCGGTCGCTCGCCGCTTTCCACCCAATCGGTCAACACGCGGAAAGCCGCGGCGATCTGTTCGCCCGAAAACCCGCAATGACCCTCGCCCACGAGCGGCGGAGTCACCGGCGCCGGTGCAGCCTTCTTCGCCAGATCGGCATAGACCGACTGGAAACGCGGCGCGACCGTCGGATCGTCCCGGTTGTACTGGATCACCAGCGGCTTGCGCGGATCGCCGGTGAGCGCCGGTGCCGCCGCGACGTGCCGCATTGCGGCCGCATCGCCGGCGTAACGCCGTACCGACGCATTGAACGCCTCGTCGTCGCCGAAGCCGCGATAGCGCGTGGTGCGGTTGTCCACCGGCATGCCGGCCGCGCGCTGCGCGACGTCGCGGAAGACCATGTGGTGCAGGCTGATGACGCCGGGCAAGGCTTCGCCTGGAACCTGCAGATGCGCGGCGAGCAACGCGGCGGCGTCGGGCTCGAGCGCAAGCGCGGAGGCAACGGCCTGCATCACGCTCATCTGATCGGACGCCGCGGACGCGGGATCCGAAAGGCCACCCGCAAGGCCTTTCGCGTCCGGGAAGAAATGATCGAAGGCCACCAGCGTGGTGAACAATTCTTCGATCAGCCACCGCCCCGGAACATTGACGCCGCACAGCGAGAGCGCGCCATCGTAGTGGGCGGAATGCTGCTCCAGGCTGGCGATCGCCACGCCGCCGCCCATCGAGAAACCGACGAGATAACTGCGGGTCGCGCCGTACTTCCCGATGAAGTGGCGCCGCAATTGCTCCGTGTCTTCGACCGCCTCGCGTATGGCCCAGCCTTGCGACGAGTATCCACTCTGCGCCACCGCATAACCGGCAGAAAGGAACACGCCGGTCGCTTCGTTCTGCGGCCAGGGTTCGGTGCGCGGCACGCCCGCTGGCTCGAAGCCATGCGCCAGCATCACGAGCTCTCCATTCCAGCGGCCGGGAAAATCGACGCGGTAAGGCGCCTTGCCCAGCGTGCCGGTTTCCTCCTTCGGTGAATCCGGATCGGGGATGGAAGGATCCGCGGCTGGCACCGCGGCCGAAGCAAACAGAAACAGAAGACACGCGGCAGGAACGGACAACCACTTACGGTGCGTGGACATTGCGACCCTCGGCGTCGACGGAAGCCGCTTTTAGCACGTGGCCGATGGCGACGTGAAGCGCACTGCGTCGCGGCGCGAGAAGCAACGCTCCCGTCACGCGATCGTCTCGGCTAGAGTGGACCCGTGGACCAGACCCAGAAGCAGCGAATGCTGGCCGGCGAGTGGTATTGCGCCGCCGACGCACAGATCGAAGCCGACCAGGCCGCGGCGCGCGCGTGGATGGACCGCTACAACCTGACGCCGGGTTTGTCGGGCGGCCAGCGCCTCGCCCTGCTGCGCGAGCGCTTCAAGACCGTCGGCGAAGGCGCGGCGATCCGCCCGCCCTTCCACTGCGACTACGGCTTCAACATCTCGCTGGGCCGCGGCGTCTTCCTCAACTTCAACTGTGTGATCCTCGATGTGGTCGCCGTGGACATCGGCGACGGCACGCAGATCGCACCGGGCGTGCAGATCCTGACAGCCGACCATCCACGCGACCCGGCGGTGCGTGCGCAAGGCCTGGAATTCGGACGACCCGTGCGGATCGGGCGGAACGTGTGGATCGGTGCGGGCGCGCTGATCCTGCCGGGCGTCACGGTGGGCGACGATGCGCTGATCGGCGCAGGCAGCGTGGTGACACGCGATGTGCCGAAGGGTGCGACGGTGGTGGGGAATCCGGCGCGGGTGAAGGCGTAAGCACGGGAGCAGCTCGTCGAGATCATGCACGACGAATTCGATGCGTTCGTGCGGGACCTGTGAAGTAGTTCCCCCGCGCTGGGCATGCCGGCGCGCAGTGCGCGCCGGCATGCGTCCCGCATCACTCCCGCGATGGCGCCAGGGCTGTCCGCCCGAAGCCCAGCGCCAGCAGCAGCACAAGCATCGCGAGCGCGGACAGGGTCCACGGTGAACTGACCGGAATCACGAGCGGCGACGATGTCGTCACCGTGCCCTGCACCACCACCATGCCGCCGACGAACGGGATCGCGGCATTCGCCGTGAGGTCGCCATCGCCCGCGCCGCCGTCGATCGGCGGCAGCTGCATCGTGTTGCCGGCAAAGGTGACGGCGAGTGCGTGCCAGTGCGGCGCCGTCTGGTCTGCGGTCGGGCCGTAGACCCAGAACTGCGCGTTCGCGGGAATCGGCTGCGGGAAGACCAATTGCACTGAGGCCGCACTGCCCGCGGCGCCTTCCACCAGCACGAAATCGATCAGGCCCTGCGGGAACGAGAGATTGGCCGGTGCCGGCGGCGGGCTCTTGGGATGGCCGGTGGTCGGAATGAAGCCCGCGCTCTGCGCCGCGCCGTTGCCCGCCGGTGCGAACACCCAGTCGCCCGCCACGGACGCGGTCGCCGCGCCGCCGGGCGTGGTGCCGGTGATCACGCGCTTGACGAAGCTCGCCGTCACCGTGCAGTCGGCAGCGATCGCGCCGGTGACGTACTGCGTTCCGCCGAGGATGCCGCCGCATCCGCTCACCGCGCCGATCTCGTAGCCGAGGTCCGGCGTGACGGTGAAGGTCGCAGTCGCACCTGCGGACACGGTCTGCGCCGTAGCGGGGTCGAGCGCGCCGTGCAGGCCGGCCGCCGGCGTGACGACGAACGTCGCCGCGTCGCAGGCCACCGCCACCGTGGTGACATCGGCGCCCTGCACCGTGCCGCTGCCGCCGCTCACGACGCAGGTCTGCGCAGGATTCGCCGGCTGCACGGCGATGGCGACCGCGTAGCTGCCGCCGTCGCCGATCTGCGTGGCGAAGGCGAAGGCGCCGTTGGCGCTCACGGCGAGCGCATCGCCGCCATTGTTGGTCAGCGTGAGGCTGTTGCCCGCATCGAGCCCGGACACCGTGCCGCCGATGCCGTACGTCGTGGTGACGCAAGTCACGGCGACCGACGTGACGTTGGCGCCGTCGACGGTGCCCACACCGTTGGCGACGCTGCAGGCCTGGTTCGGCGTGGTCGGCTGCACGCTTACTGCAACGTCGTAGGCCGCGCCGTCGCCGAGCGAAGTGGCGAACGCGAAACTGCCGTCGGCCGATAGCACCAGCGCATCGCCGCCGTTGTTGGTCAACGTGACCGCATTGCCCGCGGCCAGACCGGAGAGAGTGCCGCCGATCGTGTACATGGCGGTCGCACAGTTCACCACGACGTTGGCGACGTTCGCGCCGGCGAGCGTGCCGTTGGCGGCGCTCACCGTGCAGGTCTGGTCCGGATCGGTCGGCTGCAGCGAAACGGCGACGGCATACGCGCTGCC
>CAMLOR010000037.1 GCA_946481615.1 uncultured Aquimonas sp. | reverse complement strand
GTCGTGCAGCACGCGGAACTGCGCGAGGTCCTCGCGGATGTCGGCCAGGCACCAGGCCAGGCCGGCATCGAACACGCGACGGTAGTCGGCGTCGCCCAGCAGCGACTTGGCGCGGCCGATCAGCGCATCGACATGCACTTCCTTGTCGCCGCCCTGCGAGGCGTCGGCCGGCAGGCCGTCGGCCACGTCGATGGCGGTGCGGCGCAGGCGGTCGCCTTCCTTCGCGCGCAGGCCGCGCGCGATGTCGACCACGTAATCGCCCTTGTAGCCGTTGTCCGGGAAGCGCACGGTGACGCCGCCCAGTTCCAGGTAACGCAGCCACACCGACACCGCGAGGATGTCCATCTGGCGGCCGGCATCGTTGACGTAGTACTCGCGCTGCACCTTGTGGCCGGCGGCTTCCAGCAGGTTCGCGACGGAAGCGCCGAAGGCCGCGCCGCGGCCGTGGCCCACGTGCAGCGGGCCGTTCGGATTGGCGGAGACGAATTCCACCTGCACCGATTCGCGCGATTCGGCCGGCGCGTGGCCGTAACCTTCGCCAAGCTCGAACACGCGGCGCAACGTACCGAGGCGGCAGGCCTGGTTGAGGTGGAAGTTGATGAAGCCCGGCCCCGCGACCTCGACCTTCGCGATGTGCTGCGAACGCGGCATCGCCTTGGCCAGCGCTTCGGCCAGCTCGCGCGGCTTGCGGCCGGCAGCCTTGGCCAGCAGCATGGCGACGTTGGTGGCGTAGTCGCCATGCTCGCGGCTGCGGGCGCGCTCGATCACGAAGGCAGGTTCGGCTTCGGTCGGCAGTTGCCCGGCCCGCTTCATATCGAGCAGGGCCTGCAGCACGAGTTCGCGCAGATGGTCTTTCACGGGGGTCTTGCGGGGCTGGAGGGCCGCACATGATACCCGCCCGCGGCGGGCGACGCGTCAGGCCCCGGCGATGGCGAGCGAGGAGAATTCGCCGAGCACTTCGAGGCCGTTGCGCGGGGCCTGCTTGAGCGGCCAGCGGGCGCGCAGGCGCTGCGACATGCGGCGCACATGGCCGGCGTTGGCCTGCTTGGCCGCGGCGAAGGTGGCGCGGCCGGGGTCGGAGCAGAAGCGGTGCAGTTCGAAGAAATAGCGTTCCTGGCCGTCGCTGAGGAAGCCGACGCAGGGCGGGCCGGAGTCGGCGGCATCGAGTGCACGGCCGCTGCGCATCTCGCGTTCCTGGCACAGGCGGCTGGCGCTTTCGGCCAGCCAGACCAGGGGTTCGCCGACGTTGGCGGTATCGAGATCGGAGGCGATCTGGGCCAGTTCGACGGCGCGCACGATATCGGGATCGGCCCGCCAGCCGGGACGTTCGGCATCCAGCACCAGCGGCAGTTTGGGCGCCAGCGCGCCGCCGCTGGCCACGAATTCGGCCGGGTTGTATTCCATCACCGGCGGCGCCGGACGGGCATCGAACGTGGAGCCGGCGATCATCAGTTCCATCGCCAGGTGCAGGGCGCGGTCGCGTACCGGGTCGAAGCCTGCGAGCGCCAGGATGCGGCCGGTTTCCGCGATGCTGGCGGCCTCGTTGTTGCCGATCGGGTGGCGGAAGTCGATGGCCTCGCGCTGGCGCAGGTCGTGGCAGGTGGCGAACAGCGAAAGCGCGATCCAGTCGTTGGCCGACAGCGACTCCAGCCCGACCTGCCGCATCAGGCGCCCGAGGCGGCCGTCGAGCACTTCCAGCGCGTGGTTTTCGTTGTGGTAGTGGTGGTAATCGTCGCCCCAGCTGCCGTGGCGCGTGCCGAAGCGGGCCAGCCCCAGCACCAGGGCGCGTTCGGTGCGTTCGAGGTTCTCGGCGATGCCGTTGCCGAAGCGCGTGAGCAGCTGGTCGCGGCGGACGGCGAGCAGATCGTCGAAATCCGGGCGGCGCGCGGCGACCAGCCGTTGCGCGCTGGCCACGTCGGGCAGTTGCCGTTCCACCGCGTCGGCGGGGAAGGATGTGGCCAGGCCGATGATCACGCCGCAGCGCCCCTGCGCGGCCTCGCCGGCCGCCCCGACCCGAGTATACGGCGCGGCGCGGCGCACGCTACAGCCAGCCCCGGGAGGCGAACGAGACCGGCAGGCCTTCGCCGACGATGAAGTGATCGAGCACGCGCACGTCGATCAGCTGCAGCGCATCGCGCAGGCGGCGGGTGATGGCGATGTCGGCGGCGCTGGCCTCGGCGATGCCGCTCGGATGGTTGTGGCCGAGGATGACCGCCGCGGCGTTGTGCGCAAGACAGCGCCGCACCACTTCGCGCGGATGCACCTCGGCGCCGTCGATGCCGCCGCGGAACAGTTCCTCGAAGGCGATCATGCGGTGCCGGTTGTCCATGAAGAGACAGGCGAAGACTTCGTGCGGATAGCCGCGCAGGCGGGCGCGGAAATAGTCGCCGGCGCGCACCGGATCGTTGACCGCATCGCGCGAGACCAGCGAGGCCGCGAGGTGGCGCGAGGCCAGTTCGATGGCGGCGAGCAGGCGCGCCACGCGCGCCGGCCCGAGGCCGCGATCGAGCATCAGCGCCTTGGGCGAACGTTCCAGCAGCGGACGCAGGCCGCCGTAGCGGCGCAGCAACTCGCGCCCGAGCTCGACCGCATTCTGTCCGCGGCTGCCCGAGCCGATGAACACGGCCAACAGTTCGGCATCGGAGAGTGCGGCCGCGCCGCGCGCGATGAGTTTCTCGCGCGGTTGTTCGTCGGCCGGCCAGTCGCGGATCGTCATGCGGCGAAGTCTGCGCCGCAAACGCGTGCCCCGCCTCGGGAAAAACGGGGCTTTCCGGTAAGCTAGGCCGGATACTGGCCTGAGGCGTTTCCGTGGGCGAACCGGCGAACCAAGCGCGCATCCTGCTCGGCGTGAGCGGCGGCATCGCCGCCTACAAGGCCGCCGAACTGGTGCGCCGCCTGCGCGAAGGTGGTGCCGCAGTGCGCGTGGTGATGACGCAGGGCGCCACGCAGTTCGTCGCGCCGCTCACCTTCCAGGCGCTGTCGGGCGAAGCCGTGCGCACTTCGCTCTGGGACGAGGCCGCCGAAGCCGCGATGGGCCATATCGAACTGGCGCGCTGGGCCACGCGCGTGGTGATCGCGCCGGCCTCCGCCGATGTCATCGCGCGCCTGGCCGCGGGCCAGGCCGACGATCTGCTCGCCACGATCTGCCTCGCCACCGAGGCGCCGCTCTCGATCGCGCCCGCCATGAACCGCGTGATGTGGGCGAATGCGGCCGTGCAGGCCAACATCGAAACGTTGCGCAAGCGCGGCGTGGAGGTCCTCGGTCCCGGTTCGGGCGACCAGGCCTGCGGTGAAGTCGGCGACGGCCGCATGTGGGAAGCCACGCAGATCGCCGCCGCGGTGCTCGCGGCGCCCGTGGCGGCGAGCTTCGCCGGCCGCCGCGTGCTGATCACCGCCGGCCCCACGTTCGAGGATCTGGATCCGGTGCGCTACCTGGGCAACCGCAGCTCAGGCCGCATGGGCTTCGCGATCGCGGCCGCCGCGCAGGCGGCCGGCGCCGAGGTCACGCTGGTGAGCGGCCCGGTGACGCTGCCGACGCCGGCCGGCGTGCGGCGCATCGACGTGCGCAGCGCCGAGCAGATGCGCGCCGCGGTGTTCGATGCGCTCGCCGGACAAGAAGTCTTCATCGCCACCGCCGCCGTCGCCGATTTCCGGCCGCAGCAGCGCGCCGCCAGCAAGATCAAGAAGACCGGCGAGGCCGGCATCACGCTGGAACTGGTGCTCAACCCGGACATCCTGGCCGAAGTGGCCGCGCGTTCGCCGCGCCCGTTCGTGGTCGGCTTCGCGGCCGAGACCGACGACATGGAGCGCTACGCGCGCGGCAAGCTCGAACGCAAGAAACTCGACATGATCGCCGCCAATCACGTGGGCGCGAACGACTGCGGCTTCGATTCGGAACGCAATGCGCTGTCGGTGTACTGGCCGGGCGGCGGTGCCGAGATTCCCGTGGCCGACAAGCGCGATGTCGCGCGGCGGCTGCTGGCCCTGATCGACGAACGCCTGCGGGCGCGCGCCTGATGCGCGAGGTCGAGCTGAAGGTCCTCGATGCGCGGCTGGGCGGCAGCGAGTTCCCGTTGCCGGACTACGCCACGGCGGCGGCCGCGGGCATGGACCTGCGCGCCATGATCGAGGCGCCGCTCACGCTGGCGCCGGGCGAAACCGCGCTGGTGCCTTCGGGCCTGGCCATCCACATCGCCGACCCGTCGCTTTGCGCCGTGGTGCTGCCGCGCTCGGGGCTCGGCCACAAGCACGGGCTCGTGCTGGGCAACCTCACGGGGCTGATCGACGCCGACTACCAGGGTCCGCTGATGATCAGCCTGTGGAACCGCGGCAACGCGGCCTTTACCATCGCGCCGGGGGATCGCGTCGCCCAGCTGGTGTTCCTGCCGGTGGTGCGCGCGCGGCTGGTACGTGTCGGCGAATTCGCCGCGAGTGATCGCGGCGCCGGCGGTTTCGGCCACACGGGCGTGCGCTGACGCGCGCCACCAAGACAGGGGAAAGTCATGGCTAGGAAACCGAAGGGAGCGCGCCCGGTGATTCCGCCCGCGCTGCGCACTCCGCTGCTGGCGGCGGCCGCACTGGTGGCCGCGCTGCTGGGCGCGATGATGCTGTGGCAGGGCTTCCAGGGCTGGCGCCAGAGTCGCGTGGCCCCCGAACTGGTGCAGCTGCGCGAGCGCCTAGCGGCCGAACTGGGCGATGCCGTCGCAAAACAGCGCGAGCGCATGAAGACCGCCGTCGAGGATTCCTACCTGAAGGCCGATCTGGCCGCCGGTGCGCGCGAGGATGCCGCCAAGCGGCTGCGCGAGGCCTGGCCGGAACTGACCGCGGTGGAGTTCTTCGAACCCACGCTCGACGAGGCCTTCGCCGCCGACCTCGCGAAGTTCGGTTTCGCGAAGCTCGCGCTGTTGAGCAGCGCCAACACCACCGGCGAGGTGGTCAGCGACGTGGTCGGCGCGCAGGATTCGCAGCTCGGCCTGGCCGCCCCGGTGCGCGAGGGCGAAGACGTGCTCGCCATCCTGTACGTGGCGCAGCCGTTGTCGACGCTCACCCAGCCGGTCGCGGCGGCGGCACTGCCGGGCGGCTATCTGGAGCTGCGCACCGGCCAGCGCGTGCTGACCGGCAGCGGCGACGAGACGCTCAAGCCGGCCGTCACGCTCAGTGCCGTGCCGGGCATGTCGCTGCAGGTCGGTACCGCACCGCCGTCCGCCGAAGCGATGCTTTCGTATCCGCCGATGGTGCAGTTCGGCCTCGGCCTGGGCGCACTGGCGCTGGCCGGCGTGCTGGGCTGGCAGCTGCGTCGCCGCGAGGGCGCGCTGGCCGACGACGGGGCCGAGATCACCTTCGGCGAAGTATTGCAGACGGCCGCCGAGCCGGTGCCGGCGGCGCCGGTGCGCAAGCGTGCGCCCAGCGCCGAAATCGATCGCGCCATCTTCCGCGCCTACGACATCCGCGGCGTGGTCGGCGAAAGCCTGGACGAAGGCGTGGCGCGGCTGATCGGCCAGGCCATCGGCACGCTGATGCGCGAGCGCGGCCTGAAGGACATCGTGGTCGGCCGCGACGGCCGCCATTCCGGGCCTTCGCTGAGCGGTGCCCTGATCGAGGGCCTGCGCCGCGCCGGCCGCGACGTCATCGACATCGGCCAGGTGCCCACGCCGGTGGTGTATTTCGGCACCTACCACTTCAACACCGGCTGCGGCGTGGCGGTCACCGGCAGCCACAACCCGCCGGACTACAACGGCTTCAAGATCGTCGTCGGCGGCGAGACGCTGGCCGGCGACGCGATCCAGGATCTCTACGTGCGCATCGCCGAGAACCGCCTGGATGCCGGCGGCGGCGGTTCGCTGCAGTCGCGCGACATCGGGCAGGACTACGTCGGCCGCGTCGCCGGCGATATCGCCCTCGAGCGCAAGATCAAGGTCGTCGTGGACGCCGGCAACGGCGTCGCCGGCACGCTCGGCCCGCAGGTGCTGGAGGCCATCGGCGCCGAAGTCGTGCCGCTGCATTGCGAGATCGACGGCGATTTCCCCAACCATCATCCGGATCCGGGCGATCCGAAGAACCTGGTCGATCTCATCCACTTCGTCGGCAAGTTCAACGCCGATCTGGGGCTTGCCTTCGACGGCGACGGCGATCGCCTCGGCGTGGTCACGCGCGAGGGCGAGATCATCTATCCCGACCGCCTGCTGATGCTCTTCGCGCAGGACGTGCTGAGCCGCAACCCGGGCGCCAGCGTGATCTACGACGTGAAATGCACCGGGCATCTGGCCGGGCAGATCCTGCGCCACGGCGGCAGCCCGATCATGTGGAAGACCGGGCACTCGCTGATCAAGGCCAAGATGCGCGAAACCGAAGCCGAGCTGGCCGGCGAGATGAGCGGCCATTTCTTCTTCCGCGAACGCTGGTACGGCTTCGACGACGGTATCTACTCGGCCGCGCGCCTGCTGGAAATCCTGGCCGCCGACGATCGCACGCCGGGCGAGATCTTCGCCGAGCTGCCCAAAGGCGTGAGCACGCCGGAACTCAAGGTGCCGATGGCCGAAGGCGAGCACTACGCCTATATGGAGCGCTTCCGCGAGCACGCGCGCTTCGACGGCGCCAAGATCGCCACCATCGACGGCGTGCGCGCCGACTGGTCGGACGGCTGGGGCCTGGTGCGCTGTTCCAACACCACGCCGTGCCTGGTGTTGCGCTTCGACGCCGACAGCGCCGAGGCCCTGCACCGCATCCAGGAAACCTTCCGCGCGCAGCTGCTGGCGCCGCCCATCACCCTGGGCGAGGAACTGGCGCTGCCGTTCTAGGCCTTACTGCGGCGCGGTGCCGGAGGCTTCCGTGGCCGCGCCGACGAGCTTGCGATAGCGCGCCAGCACGTCGTCGTATTCCTGCTGCAGGGCGGTGCGCTCGGCCTCGCGCTTGGTGAGATAGCCGCGCTGGTCGGCCACCTGGGCACGGGTCTTGCCGATCGATTCGATCACCGCGGCCGGCACGGGACGGCCATTGCGTTCCAGATCGCCGGCGTGCGCCAGCAGATCGGTGAGGCTCTTTTCCTGGCTGCGGATGCCCACGCGCGCCGATTCCACGCTCTGCTCGATCAGGTCGAAACGCTCCTTGTAGGCGCGCGTGAGATCGGCCTCCGAGGGGTACGAGGACACCAGCACGGCATCCATCTTGGCCTGCTCTTGCGCGAGGCGTTGCTCCTCGGCGAGGCGGGCGGCCTCGGCATCGCGCGCGGCGCGCTCCTCTTCGGTGAGCGCGCGCTCGGTGTGTTCCACCGCACGGCCGGCATCGTTGAGGGTGTCGCGCGCGTTGCGCGAGGCTTCGGGGGGCAGCGCGTCGGTGTAATGGACCTTGCCTTCGGCATCGGTCCAGCGATAGAGCTTCTTCTTGCCCGACTGGGCATCGGCCTGCGCGGCGAACGCCAGCGCCAGGGCGGAGACGAGAAGGGTGGGGAGGGCGCGCATGGAGGTTCCTGCCTGCTGCTACTGACCGGCGATGCCGTAACGGGCGCGGTAGGCCAGCAGCGGATCGCGCTGCGCGGCCAGCCCGGCGCGGTGTTCAGTATAGGCCAGCAGGTCCGTGAGGCTTGCGACCGGGATCACGGGGATGCCGAATTCGGCCGTGACCTCCTGGGCCGCGGAGCGTTCGCCCTGGCCGCGTTCCTGGCGGTCGAGCGCGATCAGCACGCCGCAGGGCTCGGCGCCGGCGCCGCGGATCAGCGCGATGGATTCGCGGATGGCGGTGCCGGCCGTGATCACGTCGTCGACGATCAGCACCCGCCCCGCCAGCGGCGCCCCGATCAGTAGGCCGCCCTCGCCGTGCGCCTTGGCTTCCTTGCGGTTGAAGGCCAGCGGCAGATCGCGTCCGCGCGCGGCGAGCGCCGTGGCCGTCGCGGCGGCGAGCGGAATGCCCTTGTAGGCCGGCCCGAACAGCATGTCGCAGGCAAGGCCGCTCGATTCGAGCGCGGCGGCGTAGCAGGCGCCCAGGCGCGCCAGCGCGGCGCCCGAATCGAAGCGCCCGGCATTGAAGAAATATGGGCTGACGCGCCCGGACTTGAGCGTGAACTCGCCGAAGCGCAGCGCTTCGCGTTCGATCGCAAGCGCCAGGAAATCGTCGCGGAACGTGGCCATGGACGCGCATGGTAAGGCATGGGCCGGTATCCTCCGCCCCATGCGAATCATCTCCTTCAATGCCAACGGCATCCGCAGTGCCGCCACCAAGGGCTTTTTCGACTGGTTCCGCGAGCAGCAGGCCGACGTGCTCTGCCTGCAGGAAACCAAGGCGCAGGAAGACCAGCTCGACCTCAAGGCGCTGGTGCCGGCGGGCTACCGCGCCTTCTTCCGCGACGCCATCACCAAGAAGGGCTACAGCGGCGTCGCCATCTACGCGAAGGCGCCGCCGGACGAAGTGCGCACGTCATTGGGCTGGGCGCCGTTCGACGACGAGGGGCGCTACATCGAGGCGCGCTTCGGCAATCTCTCCGTGGTGTCGCTGTACGTGCCGTCGGGTTCGTCCGGCGAGCTGCGCCAGGGCTTCAAGTTCGACGTCATGAAGTGGTTCCGCCCCGTGCTCGACGAATGGCTGCGCAGCGGCCGCGATTACGTGCTGTGCGGCGACTGGAACATCGTGCGCTGCAAGCTCGACATCAAGAACTGGAGCAGCAACCAGAAGAACTCCGGCTGCCTGCCGCCGGAGCGCGAGTGGCTCAACGAGGTGTGCTGCGACGATGGCGGCTGGGTCGACAGCTACCGCCATCTGCATCCGGAAGGCCAGGATTACACCTGGTGGAGCAACCGCGGCGCGGCGCGCGCCAACAACGTGGGCTGGCGCATCGACTACCAGTTCGTCACGCCGTCGCTCGCACCGCGCCTGCGCGCCTGCCACATCCAGAAGGAACCGCGTTTCTCCGATCACGCGCCCTACGTGGTGGATTACTCCGATTGAGGCGCGTGCGCAGCCTCGTCTACGAGGCCGGCGCGCATCATCAGCAGGAAGATCGCGATGCCCGGGACCGCGGCCAGCGTGGTGAGCAGGTAGAAGTCGACGTAGCCCAGGGATTCGATCAGCGCGCCGGCGGTGGTTCCGGTGATCAGGCGCCCGACCACCGAGGCCGCCGCCGACAGCAGCGCGAATTGCGTGGCGGTGAAGGACAGATTGCACAACGCCGACAGATAGGCGACCACTACCACGCCGCCGACGCCGCTGGCGAAGTTCTCGAAGCAGATGGTTGCAGCGAGCAGTGCGTTGTCGTGCCCCACCCAGGCCAGCAGCGCGAAGGTCGCGTTGCTGATGCCCATCAGCACCAGGGCCAGCAACAGCGAACGCTTGAGGCCGAGCTGCACATAGAGCATGCCCGCCACGAAGATGCCGACCAGGTAGGCAACAAAGCCGAAACCGACGTCGTAGGCCGCGATCTCGTCGTTGCTGAAGCCCAGGTCATCGAGCAGCAGGCGCAGCGTGAGATTGGCCAGCGTGTCGCCGATCTTGTGCACCAGCACGAACAGCAGCACGAGCAGCGCGCCGCGCCGCATGAAGAATTCGGCGAAGGGCGCGATCACGCCCTGCAACACGCCCATCAGCCCGCGCAGCGGCGGCGGCGGACGCCGGCGCTGCGGTTCGCCCAGCCACAGCGACGCCATCACGGCGGGAAGGGCAAACAGCGTGCAGGCCAGGTACGCCATGTTCCACCCGGCCCGCGCGGCCACGAGCAAGGCCAGTGCGCCCGCCGCCACCGAGCCGATGCGCCAGCCGTACTGCGACATGCCCGAGCCCGTGCCGAGCTGGTGCGGCTCGAGTGTCTCAATGCGGTAGGCGTCGATCACGATGTCGAACGTGGCGCCGGCGATGCCGACCGCGATGGCGGCTGCCGCCACGGTGGCGAGGCCGGTTTCCGGATCGGCACCGCCGAGGAAGGCGACCGCCGCCATTACCGCGGCGGCCGCCAGCCACAACCAGGAACGCCGCTGCCCGAAGCGGCCGATCAGCGGCAGGCGCACGCGGTCGATCGCGGGCGCCCAGAACACCTTGAGGTTGTAGAACAGGAAGGCCAGCGCGAAGGCGGTGACGCTTTTCTTCTCGATGCCGTCCTGGGCCAGCCGCGTGGTGAGGGTGGCGCCGATCATGGCGTAGGGGAAGCCCGACGAGATGCCCAGGAGCAGCGCGCCGAGCGGGCCGCGTTCGAGGTAGGGACGCAGCGGGGCGGGCAGCCGGGCGAGCAACGAAGATGAATTCGGGGTCATGGCTGCATGCTACGGCAGGACGGCGACGGCGCGGTTGCCCGCGGCGCGTGCTAATGTCGCGACGTGCCGCACAGGGGGCGGGAAGACGGCACGTCGAAACGGTGGACCGCACACCCGCATGCCCGATTTCCTGATCCGCGATATCGACAACGAGGTCGCCGACCGCATCAAGCGCATCGCGCGCGAACGCGGCTGGCCGATCAACGACGTGATCCTGCGCCTGATCAAGGAAGCGCTCGGCATGCTCGAGCCCGAACCGCCGCTGCCGGGCGATATCGCGCGCCTCTCCGGGGCCTGGCAGGACGAGGAATCGAAAGTGATGGAAGAGGCCATGAAGGCCTTCCAGCGGTTGCCGGACGACACGCCCTACTGATTCAGGCCGGGTAGATGCCGCCCAGCACGCGGTAACCCGCGGCACCGCTCACGCTCGGTAGATTGCCGGGGCGCCCCGCGAGCGTTTCGCGAGCCAGCCACGCGAAGCCCATGGCCTCGACGAAATCCGGATTCAGGCCGTGGCTCGCGCTGGATTCCACGATCGTGCCCGGCAGCGCTTCCGTCATTGTCTGCATCAGGGCCGCGTTGTGGACACCGCCGCCGCATGCGATGAGGCGCGCCGTGGCCGGCTGGCTGGCGCGCAGCGCATCGGTCACGCTGCGTGCGGTGAAGGCGAGCAGCGTGGCCTGCACGTCGGCTGCCGCTTCGCCGCGCAGGCGTGCCTCGAGCCATGCTAGGTGGAATTGGTCGCGCCCCGTCGACTTGGGTGGCGGCAGCGCCAGCCATGGCTCCTCGAGCAGCCGCGCGAGCAATGCGGCGTCCGCCTGGCCGCTGCGCGCGAAAGCGCCGTCGCGATCGAAGGGTTCGCCGCGGTGGCGCAGGCACCAGGCATCCATCAGCCCGTTGGCCGGCCCGGTGTCGAAGCCACGCACCTCGCCGCTGCGTGGCAGCAGGGTGAGATTGGCGATGCCGCCGAGGTTCAGTACCGCACGGTCTTCGCCGGCATCGCGCAGCATCGCGGCGTGGAAGGCCGGCATCAGCGGCGCGCCATGACCGCCGGCGGCGACGTCGCGGCGGCGGAAATCGGCCACTACCGTGCAGCCGGTGCGTTCGGCGATCGTGTTCGGATCGCCCAATTGCAGCGTGAAAGGATGCGCGCCGTGCGGGCGATGGCGCAGGGTCTGGCCGTGCGAGCCGATCGCGACCTTGCCGCGATCGACGCCGCTCGACTCCAGCACTTCATTGGCGGCGTCGGCGAAGGCGCGTCCCACGCGCGTATCGAGTTCGCCGGCTTCGTCGAGCGTGAGCGAGGAAGCCGCCTGGCCGAGTTCCACCAGGCGTGCGCGCAGCGCTGGCTCCCAGGGCCGCGTGCGGGCGTGTAGCAACTCGGGACGCGGCCCGAAGCGCACCAGCGCGACGTCGATGCCGTCGGTGCTGGTGCCGGAGATCAGGCCGAGGTGGAACTCAGCGGGAGGCGTAGTGGCGGCCGCCTTCGATCAGCTGCAGCTTGGCCAGCATCGGCTGCGTCTGCAACTGGAAGCGCGCCAGTTCCGCGCGCGGCAGCGGCTCGGGCTTGGGCAGCGTGACCTTGAGCGGATCGCGATGCACGCCGGCGATGCGGAATTCGTAGTGCAGGTGCGGGCCGCTGGCCAGACCGGTCTTCCCGACATAGCCGATCACGTTACCCTGGCCGACGCGGGCGCCGGTCTTGTACTTGCCGAAGCGCGACATGTGGCCGTACAGCGTGGTGTAGCCGCGGCCGTGGTCGACGATGACGGTGCGGCCGTAGCCGTTCTTCCAGCCGGCGAAGGCGATGCGGCCGTCGCCGGCCGACATGATCGGCGTGCCGGTGCCGGCGGCGTAGTCCACGCCCTTGTGGGCGCGCGTGATGCCCAGCACCGGATGCTTGCGGGCCGAGGTGAAGAGCGAGGAGATACGCGCGAATTCGATCGGGATGCGCAGGAACGACTTCTTCATCGGCCGGCCGTCGGCGTCGAAGTACTCGCGGCGGCCGTCGGCGAATTCGTACCGGAACGCGTTGTAGCGCTTGCCCTGGTTGATGAAGGTGGCGGCCAGGATGTCGCCGGCGCGCAGGCGCTCGCCGTCGCGGTAGACCTCTTCGTAGACCACGCTGAAGCGGTCGCCCACGCGCAGATCCTGGGCGAAGTCGATGTCGTAGCCGAAGACCTTGGCCAGTTCGACGATGGCGCCGTTCGACAGGCCGGCTTCGGCGCCGGCGCCGAAGAGCGAGCCCTTGATCTCGCCCGAGGCCATCTGGATGCGGCGCTGGATGTCGCGCTGCTGCACCGATTCCTCGATCTTGTCGCCGGCCAGCGTCAGGGTGACGCGGCTGGCTTCGTCGCGGTCGAAACGCACGCCGCGCAGCGAGCCGTCGGCGGCGATGTCGAACCAGAACTGGTTGCCGGGGCGGATCCGGGTGAGCGGATCGGCAGCGCCGGGATGTTCGAGCACGCGGTGCATCGTCGAGGTCGACAAACCGAGCGCGGCGAAGATGTCGCCCAGCGTCTGGCCGTTCTTGACCGTGACCGTCTGCCAGTTCGCTTCGGTTGCGACGGCCGGTGCTGCGCTGACGTCCTGAGAAGCGAGCATCGCATCGGACGGCGGAACGATCTCGGGCAGCGCCAGGGGCTGCGTGATCAGCACCGGCTCGACCGGCTGCTTGGTGGCATTGGCGAAGCCGGGAGCGATCGCGGCCACCAGGGTGGTGACGGTGGCGAACAGGCTGGCGAGCACCCAGTGATCGCGCTGCCAGCTGCGCGGCTTGAGGGCCGTGCCGGCGATGGACGTCACACGGGGCGGCGCCGCGCTGATGGCGGCCTGGCTCAACCGCTGCGCACTGCGGCGGATCGCCTGTGCACGCCCATTGCTCGGCCCGCGTGCCGAATCCTTCGCTTTGAAATCCACGCGTGCCCCTGTGCCGGCTTGAAACGGCCCGTACGATAACCACCGTTCGAAGCATGCGTCAAACCCTTGTAACGCTTGGTTTTTTTGACAGTGGTGGTTTAACGACCAATTAACGAAAACGGTGCCGGACCCCACGGTTTGAGCCCCTCCGGCCGGGTTCGCCCGTGCAGGACGCCCGATTTCATGGTGCGCCGCAGCGCTTCGACGCGCCGCAGCGAGCGCCGCCTTGCGCGGCTGCCGCCGTCGTTCGATTCTTGCAGTCAGGACGTTGAAGAACGTGCGGCGCGATGGTCGCTTCGCAGCGGGAGCAGGTCATGGCATCACGAGAGTCCACGCCATCCCAATTGTTGGAACTGGCAGGCAAGATCGCCGACGGCGCGCCAGTCGACTGGGCCGCCGAGGCCGATTCGCTGGAGCCGGAGCTTCTCGCCCGCCTGAAGGACGTCGAAGCCCTCGCCGGCCGCTGCCTGTTCGACGAACCCGCGCCCCTCGAACCGCCGATGCTGGAAACCGGTGCGCGATTCGACCGGCTGCAGATCCTCGAGCGCATCGGCTCCGGTGCCAGTGGAGTGGTCTATCGGGCGCGCGATCCGGTGATCGGGCGCGAAGTGGCGCTCAAGATCTGCGCCCCAGATGCCGACCGCCGCGCCGCCCTGCTGCGGGAAGCGCAGCAGATGGCTCGCGTCGATCACCCCAACGTGCTGAAAGTCCACGGCGCCGTCGAGCACGATGGCGTGGTCGGCTTCTGGTCGGATCTGGTGCGCGGCGAGTCGCTCGACGCCTGGGCGAAGTCGCGTCCGCCACTGAGCGCAGGCGAAGTCGCCCTCATCGGACTGGAGCTTTGCTCGGCGCTGGCCGCCATCCACGCGCAGGGCATGGTGCACGGCGACATCAAGCCCGGAAACGTCATTCGCCACGCCTCCGGCCGCTGGGTATTGCTCGACTTCGGTTCGACCAGCGCCATGAGCGAAGGCTTCGCCACCTCGGGAACACCGCTCTATCTTGCGCCGGAACTCTTCGCCGGCGGCCGCGCCAGCGCCTCCGCCGACATCCATGCCCTGGGCGTGGTGCTTTTTCGACTGGCCAGCGGGCGTTTCCCGCGGGAAGCCGACGATCTGACCGGTTTGTTGGAGGTGCATCGCACCGGCAGGCGCACGCGGTTGCTGGATCTGCGCCCCGATCTCGACACTTCGTTCGTCGCCGGCATCGAAAAGGCGCTGGAAACCTCGCCTTCCGACCGTCACCGCAGCGCCGGCGATTTCGCGCAAGCGCTCGCCGCCAGTCTGCCCAGGCGCGCCCGCGCGCCGGCGCGCTGGCTCGCCGGCGCGACCGCATTGCTCGCGCTCGTTGCGCTCGGCGTGGCCATTCTGCGGCCGGCGACGGTTGGTCCCGCCGAACCGCAGATCGGTCTGCAGCGCGTGGTCGACAACATTGAGCAGCCGCTTCGCGACGGCGATGAAGTCCGCCCGGGAGACGCTCTCTTCCTGCGCTATCGCAACCGTGTTGCCGCCCATGTCTACGTGATCAACGAAGACGCCAACGGCGAGTCTTACCAGCTGTTCCCGCTGCAGGATTCCGCGTTGCAGAACCCGTTGCCGGCCAATACCGATATCCGTCTGCCCGGCCAGGTCGACGGACAGGACAGCGACTGGCAGGTCACCTCGCGCGGAGGCCAGGAACGCTTCTATGTCGTGGTTTCCGAGCATCCCTTGCCGGCGCTTGCGGCGCGCAGCCTGGCGCAGGCCGGCAGTGCCGAGGCGGCCCTGCAATCGGGAGCCAGCCTGATCGCGATGAGCGGCGATACCCTGCGTGGTACGGCGGGGCTACGGCCGCGTACGGCGCCGGTTGCCGATGCGGCCTCGGAATTTTCCGCGTGGCTCGCGCAACTCGAGCGCGATCAGCCGGAGGTTTTCGTCGAACGCATCGCCCTACGCAATCCGTAGCGCGGTCAGTCGCGGTAGTCGCGCATCAGCTCCGCAAGCCGTGCCAGGGCGCGCGCTACGCGCATGCGCGCGGCATTCGGCGTCGGGCTGCTGGTCATCGCGGCGATGTCCTGATGTGACAATCCCAGCTCCACGCGCATGATGACTACGTCGCGATCGGATTCATCGAGCTTCTGCAGCGCGAATTCGTAGGCCTTGAGCGTCTCGAGCGTCACCGCGCTCGCCAGCGGCGAGGACAGCGTGTCTGGGATTTCCTCCGGCAATTCGACCGAAAGCGGCCGGCGCGTGAGGCGCCGCACCTCATCACGCAACAGATTCAGGACGATGGTGCGCAGGAAGCCGAAGAATGCGCCGTTGCCTTCGGCCTCGAAGGTCGGCAGCGACTGGAACGCGCGCAGCAGCGCGGTCTGGACCAGATCGGACGTGTCATTGAGGTCGCGTGCGCCGTGGGGTAGGCGGCCGTGGGTCCAGCGCGTGAGCAGCGGCAGATAACGCCGCATGAGGCGGTCGCGGGCGGCCGCATCGCCCCGTTTGGTGAGCTCCACCAAGTCGAGGGTGGTTTCCAGCGGCGCCGGCGGTCCCTGAACGGTTGGCGTCGTCATTCGGTTTCTCGTCCGGGCGGGCCCGCGGGCCCGATCGCGCCGAGGATAGCGCAACGCACCGCCGATACCGTCCCGGCCCGGCGGGGCGTTGGCGAAAGCGCCGGGCGCCGAACCGGGTCCGTGACGCGGATGCGATGGTCTGAAATCTGGATGTTCATCCGAAAGCGTGCATTGCCTCCACGGGCGTCGTTTCCCACGTTGGAAGCCGCCGGCGTCCTGCCTGGGTTGTCCGCTTTTCGGAGATTGTTTCCCATGAATGCCGAACGCTCGCCCAAACCCCGCAACGACGGCATGCTCACCCTGCTCATGCTCGGAGCCGATGCGCAGGACTTCGGCACCCAGTCGTTGCACGAGTTTTGCGATTCGCGACGACTCAGTCTGCGCAGCCGCCTGGAGCTGGTTGAACACGTCTGTTCGCTCGTATGCGCAGCGCACGAATCGGGCTCGGGGTTTCTGCGCATTTCCAGCAGGACGGTGAACGTCCAGTACGTGGACGGCGGCCTGTCGATCGACATTCCCGGCGCCATCACCATTCCTCGTCCGCGTGATGGCGAAAGCGCGGGTTTGGGCACGGGACGCTTCAGTTCCGGCCAGCTCATCCGCGCTGCCAACGTGGTGGAGTTGGGTCAGATGTTGGCCGACCTTGTCGGGCGTATCGCGCGGCTGGATGGAAGCGTGGCCGATGTCGTGGAACGCGCGACCAGCATGCAATCCACCCAACGCATCGGCTCGGTGCGGGTTCTTCGAGACGAAGTTGCCGGCCTGCGTCGAGCGCGCGAGGCTTGCAGCAGCACTCCTGCCCTCGCCGCTGGCGGCACGGACCCCAGTTTCGCGCAGCGTTGGTCCTGGGCCGATTGAGTTCAGTCGCGCCCGCTTTGCTCCCTGAGCATTGACCTCAGTTCCGCCAGACCGCGGCGGACCAGCTTGCTGCCGGCGTCCAGCGAAAGGCCACAGAGGTCAGATAGCTCCTGGATGGTGTAGCCGAGCAGATAGAGGCGCACCGGGCGTTGGCGGCGCAGCGGTAACCGTTCGATGCAGTGCAGCACGTGATCCATCCACTGGGTCTGTGCCAGCAGCAGGTCGGGCTGGCGGCCCTGATCGGCGTGTGTGGCCTCCACTGCTTCCAGGTCCTGCCCGACCTCGCTGCGGCGCGTGCGTTCGCGGCGTACGGCATCGATCACGGCCGACAGCACCACCTTTTGCACGTAGGCGCTTGACAGGTCGTGCGAAGACTCGCGCTCCAGCGTGTTCCAGAGCCTGATGCGCACATCTTGCTCGACATCGTCCTCGTCGATGCCGTGGCGCCGCAGATCGTGGGCGCGCAGCCGCGCACGAATCACTTTGGCGAATCGCGCCAACACGGCATCGAAGTCCAGGGCGGGAGGCGACGCGGGTGCCGCGCGTGCCGCCGAGCCTTCCTGCGTACGCGATGTCCCGCTTTCGAGTTCCAGCATGCCTTCCATCGACCACTCCATGCCTTCTGATGGAGTGACAAACGGTCGGGTCCGCTCAACTGCACGGTCGGCGTGCCATCGATAGCGGCGCGGCGTTCGTCCTGCAACGACCTCGGAAGACCGCGACATGATCAATCACCGCCGATTCACTGCCTCGCTCACCGAGAGTTCCGCGAACCGCGAGCCTCGGCTGGAGATACGCGTCGACGATGCCCCGTTCCTGGATCTCGTGCGCGAAGCCGAATACCCGTTCGCAACTCGGGAGGGGGTCCCAGGTCTGGCCGGAAACTACGGTTGGCCAGCGCTGACGCCAGAACTATTACGCCTGCTGGCCGGCGAACGGCCAGGGACGCAAGGCCTCGTTGGCGTGTTGCTCAATTGCGAATGCGGTTGGACGTCGTGTTGGCCACTTAGTATCCGCGTGCGAATGACGGACCGTTTCGTGCTTTGGCAGGACCTGCGCCAGCTCAAGCGCCCCTCGACCTGGCGTTACGATGCGATCGAGCCGCTGCGTTTCGCGCGAGCGGACTACCTCGAACAGCTCGAACGAGTTCGCGACGTACTGCGCCAGCTTTCCCGCGCCGTCGAACCCCGCCATCTCGCTGGCCGCACGCATCCCGATGACGAAGCTGCGGCGTGTGCGATTTGAATCGAGTCGGCGTTTCTGGAGTTTCGAAGGCCCCGGGGTGGCCAGCGCCCTGTCCGGCGCACTCATCGATCTGGACAGGTTCGGTTAGCCCGGAAGATCCCCCCGATCGGTTCCGTGCGTCCCTGCCGAAACGCTACCCCCTGACCCGAGCTGCCCCGGGGCCTTCACCTCCCAGTCATCGCGGGGACGAGCGTGGACAACTTCGAAGTGATCGTCGGCCGCAGCGCGACACTCCGTCTCTCGATCGGCACCGCCCGACTGCTGTATCGCGGCGTGCTCGCCCTTACGGCGCAACGCCAGGGCGATTTGCCCGAAACGGTCCGAACCTACATCGAGCGCCGGCGCGCGATGCTTGGCTGCCAGCCACCGCCGATCGATCTGCCGTCGTTGCTGGCTGGGGACATGGATGGTCATTCCCAGCGGTCGCTGGCGAACCTCGTCGGCCGCATCGCCATCAGCTCGGCCGGCGTCGACAGCGCCGAGCTTGGCCTCAATCCATCGGTGCGTATCCGCTTCGTGGCGGCACTGATCGAGGTCTATCGCCTGCTCTGCGCGAATCTTCCGGTGGATCTCACCTTGCCGCCACCCGTTGGCATCTCGCTGTCACGAAACGAATGGCGGCTCATCGAAATCGAGCGACAGCGATTGCGCTCCGAAAGCGATGGCGCCGTGTCACTCTCGCGGGCGGAACGCGCCGGCGTCCCTGCGCCGACCGGACGCGAACACCGGGACGAGATCGTCCATCGCCAGATCTCGGTCTTCGCCGGCTAGGTCCTTCCGGAGCGGGGCGCATGTAGACTGGCGCCTTTTCCCAGGCTGCTCGCGCGATTCCGCGCGGCAGGAGTGCGCTCGTGACCTCGCTTCAAGAACAACTCGACCTCATCGCCCGCGGTGCGGATGAAATCCTCAAGCCCGAAGAACTCGAAGCGCGCCTGAAACTGGGGCGTCCGCTTCGCATCAAGGCCGGCTTCGATCCCACTGCGCCCGATCTGCACATCGGACACACCGTGCTGCTCAACAAGATGCGGCAGTTCCAGCAGTTGGGGCATCAGGTCATCTTCCTGATCGGAGACTTCACTGGGATGATCGGCGACCCGACCGGCAAGAACGTCACGCGCAAGCCGCTCACGCGCGAGGATGTCGAGGCAAATGCGCAAACCTACCGGGATCAGGTCTTCAAGGTGCTGGATGCGCAGCGGACCGAGGTTCGCTTCAATTCCGAATGGTTCGGCGGCATGTCGGCGGCCGACATGATCAAGCTCGCAGGCCAGTACACGGTTGCGCGCATGCTCGAGCGCGACGATTTCGCCAAGCGCTATGCGAGCAGCCAATCGATCGCCATCCACGAGTTCCTGTACCCCCTGGTGCAGGGTTACGACTCCGTGGCTCTGAAAGCCGATGTCGAGCTCGGCGGCACGGATCAGAAATTCAATCTGCTGATGGGGCGCGGCTTGCAGGAAGGTGCCGGCCAACCTCCCCAGATCGTACTGACCATGCCGCTGCTGGAAGGTCTCGACGGCGTCAACAAGATGTCCAAGTCGCTCGGCAACTACATCGGGATCAACGAGCCGGCCATCGACATCGTCACCAAGACAATGAAGATCGGCGACGACCTGATGTGGCGCTGGATCAATCTGCTCAGCTTCGAGATTTCGGTGGCCGAGACGAAGACGCTCAAGGCCGATATCGAAGCAGGCCGCCTCAATCCGCGCGATCTCAAGCTGAGGCTCGCGCACGAACTCGCGACCCGTTTCCACGACGCCGCATCGGCCGAGCGCGCGGTCGCCGGCTGGAACGCCGCAGTGCGCGGTGAAGGCGACACCTCGCTGCTCCCGGTGACGGACATCGCCGTGAGTTCCGCGGGGCTGCGCATCGCTGCATTGCTCACCGCCGCCGGTTTGGCACCCAGCAACTCGGAAGCCAATCGAAAGCTCAAGGAACGTGCGGTGCGAATCGACGGCGAAGTGTTCGAGGATGCGCAGCGCGTGTTCACCGCCGGATTCGAAGGCGTACTCGCCGTAGGCAAGCGAAACTTCGCGCGAGTCCGCCTCATCGGCATGGAAGCAGCGATCTGATCTTTGTTCCCTCTTCCCATTGGCGCCGGTGTTTGAGTAAGATGCGCGCCCCGCACCGCCCGGGCTGAATCGAGGGGTGGTTGAGGGGAGCAGAAAGTGGGTTCGGAGGTATTGACGGACTCGGGAAATGCCGTATGATGTGCGGCTCCCTCGGGCGAAACGCTCGGGTGGTGCGGAGGGGCCAAGGGGTCCTGTCCTGCAGACGATCTTTGACAGTGTGCGCAGGTAACTTGTGCGGACGCCCGCGGGATGGATTTCGTCCATTTTGCAGAGCGTCAACAATTTCAAGTAGTCAGCAATGAACGCTTGGGATAGACGACTCAGCTCAAAGCATTGGTTCTTCGGAACCTGAAGTTTTAACTGAAGAGTTTGATCCTGGCTCAGATTGAACGCTGGCGGCATGCCTAACACATGCAAGTCGAACGGCAGCGCGGGGGCAACCCTGGCGGCGAGTGGCGGACGGGTGAGGAATACATGGGAATCTACCCTGTCGTGGGGGATAACGTAGGGAAACTTACGCTAATACCGCATACGACCGAGAGGTGAAAGCGGCGGACCGCAAGGCGTCGCGCGACTGGATGAGCCCATGTCGGATTAGCTAGTTGGCGGGGTAAAGGCCCACCAAGGCGACGATCCGTAGCTGGTCTGAGAGGATGATCAGCCACACTGGAACTGAGACACGGTCCAGACTCCTACGGGAGGCAGCAGTGGGGAATATTGGACAATGGGCGCAAGCCTGATCCAGCAATGCCGCGTGTGTGAAGAAGGCCTTCGGGTTGTAAAGCACTTTTGTCCGGAAAGAAATCCTGTCGGTTAATACCCGGCGGGGATGACGGTACCGGAAGAATAAGCACCGGCTAACTTCGTGCCAGCAGCCGCGGTAATACGAAGGGTGCAAGCGTTAATCGGAATTACTGGGCGTAAAGCGTGCGTAGG
>CAMLOR010000036.1 GCA_946481615.1 uncultured Aquimonas sp. | reverse complement strand
TGGCGGAGATCGCCGGCGAATACCTGAAGAAAGGCCGCCAGGTCTACGTCGAAGGCTCGCTGCGCACCGACAAGTACACCGACAAGGACGGCATCGAGCGCTACAGCACCGACATCATCGCCGACGAGATGCAGATGCTGGGTGGCAACCCCGGCAGCGAAGGCGGCGGTGGTGGTGGCGGCGGCGGATATCGTGGCGGCGGCGGTGGCGATCGCCCGATGCGCAGCAACAATCCGCCGCAGCGCAGCGCGAATCCGCCGAGCCGTCCGGCGCAGGACACGAGCTTCGAGGACGACGATATTCCCTTTTGAGGTGATCTTGCGTCTCGCATCCCGAAAAAAACCCGCCGGAAGGCGGGTTTTTTTTGGGCCCACCGCGCGGAGTATCCTCGCGGCGATGCCAGGGCGGGAGTCGCGCGATGAGCTGCCGTTCGATCGTTTCGGCCGTCGCGTCACACGTCGCCCTCCGTCCGGAAGCGACCCGCATGTCGCGAGGTAGAGGCCGCCCGTGACGCAGCGCGACGCCGCATTCGATCCGGATCCGCTCGCCGCGGCGCTGCTCGATCCGCAGGCGCCCGCCGCCGCGCAAGACGCGGCATGTGCCGCCTTCCATGCGCTTTGTCTCGCGCGGCTCCCGGCGCTCGGCGAGCGCGCCACGGCGCTTGCGTCGGGGCATGCCCTGGCGCCGGCCGATGCGGCGCGCTGCGTGCTCGATCACCTGCGCACCGCGCGCCTGGTGCGGGCACTGGATGCGCGCATCGCGGCGCGGGCGGCGCAGGGCACCGAGGTTCGCGTGCTCTATGCGGGATGCGGTCCGCTGGCGCCGCTTGCGCTGTTGCTTGCTCGCCGCTGGCGCGGGCGCGGCGTGAGCTTCGATCTTCTCGACGTCCACGCGCAGTCGATCGAGGCGGCCAGGCATCTGTTCGACTGCGCCGGAGTTTCCTCGGTCCTGGGCCGTGTGTGCTGCGCGGATGCGGCGACGCTGCGGCTCGACGATGGCGAAGCCCCACACGTCCTCGTGGCGGAAGTGATGCAGCGCGCCCTCATGCGCGAGCCGCAGATCGCGGTGGTGGCCAATCTGCTGCCGCAATGCGCGCCGGACGCAGCGCTGGTGCCGGAAACCATCACCGTCGATGCGGTGTGCGGCGATCCCGCGCAGTCGTGCGGATCGAGCCCGCCGAACGCCGGCCGCGAGGACGCAGAGCCGGCACCGCACGATGCCGCGCTCGCATCATCGCCGACCGGCCGCCTGCTCGAACTCTCGCCGCGCACCGTTCCGGTCCTGGCGGAGGCGATCCGCCGAGGCGCGCAGGCGCTGCCGGAAATCGCGCTTCGCATCCCGCAAGACCTTCCCTGCGACGCACCCGGCCTGCTGCTCGCCACGCGGATCGAGGCCGGCCCGGGCGAGGTGCTGCAGGGCAACGACTCCGGCCTCACGATGCCGCTGTTCGTCGCGCAGCTGGGCCGCGTCGCGGCCGGCGAAACCCTGGGATTCACCTACCGGCTCGCGGGCGATCCGGGCTTCGCCGTGCGGCGGATCGAAACGGCGACACAATAGGCCGACTTCCACCACCTTCGACCCCCCCGTGACCCGAACGCCAGCTGTTGCCGAGGGCTTCGAATCCGAACGCGCCCTGCAGGAGCACATCCGTGCCGAGCGCATCCGCTTCGTGCTGATCCAGTCGGCGCTGCCGATCGTCTTCAGCCCGATCGCCGGTGCCGTGCTGGCGGTGGCGCTATGGCACGCGGTGGAGGCCTGGCGGTTGATCGCCTTCGCGGCAGGCCTGATCGTCATCGCCGTGCAGCGCGTGGTGATGACTCGGCGCTTTCCCGATCCGCCGCCCACCGGGCGCACGCTGCACTACTGGGAGTGGGCCTACATCGCGTCGATCCTGCTGGTGGATCTGTGGTGGGGCTTCGGCGCCCTGTATCTGATCGTGCCCGGCGCGCTCACCGAAAGCGCCATCGTGTTCTGTTTCGTGATGCTGATGGCGGGCGGGCATACGGCCAGCTATTCCGCTCACGGGCCGGTGGTGGTGCTGGGCGTGCTGGCGCTGACCCTGCCGATCACGGTGTCGTTCGCGCTGCAGCGCGACACCTTCCACTGGGCCCTGGCCTTCGTGTCGCTGATGTTCCTGGCGGCGAGCTTCCGCTCGGTGAACACGCTGGGCTATTTCTTCGGCCGCACCTACCGGCTGGCGCACGATCTGCACCACGCGCACCGGCGTGCCGAGATGCTGGCCAGCACCGACATGCTGAGCGGCCTGCTCAACCGCCGCGCCTTCTACCAGCTCGGCGAACGCGCGCTGCAGGCGGAGGACGCGCCGCCTTCGCTGCTCATGATCGACATCGATCATTTCAAGGCGATCAACGATCGCCACGGCCATGCCGGCGGCGATGCGGCGATCCGCGCGCTGGCGGCGCGCGTGCAGGCGCGGCTGCGGCCGGGCGAGGCCGCGGGCCGGCTGGGCGGCGAGGAATTCGCGATGCTGCTGCCGGGCACATCGCAGGAGGAGGCCGTTGCGATCGGACAGGCCCTGGTCGACGAAACGCGCGCGATGGTCGTGGAATCCGAATCGCAGCGCATCGGGTTCACCCTGAGCCTGGGCGCCGCCCGGCACGTCGCCGGGGAAAACTTCGATGCGCTGGTGGCGCGTGCCGATGCCGCGCTCTATCGCGCCAAACGCGAAGGCCGCGACCGCGTGATCGCGGCAACGTAAAAGCCCGGGACGCGCGCCGCGCCGGCCGCGCGTCCCGGGCGCCGGGGACTTCAGCACCAGCCGCCGACGTTGCAGAACAGCGAGCTGCCGCCGCGCTGGCCGCGGTGGAAACGATCGTTGGCTTCGTGCAGACGGTCGCGCTGGCGGCGGCGTTCGCCGGCCGTGATGCAGATGTTGGTGACGCGGTGCGAGCCGACCTTCTTCTCGCGCTTGCAGATCATGCGCGAGTCGTCGCGCGCCTGGGTCAGCACGTTGTTGATCAGCTCCTGGTCGTTGTAGAGCTGCGTGCGGGTCTTCGGGTCGAGCTGGTCGGCCGCGGTGACGCCGGCCAGCGTCGCTTCCATGCGGTCGAGGGCTTCGAACAGTTTGAGGCGGTCCTGCTCCTGCAGATCGCGATACTGGTCGGATTCGCGCACGGCCCGTTCGATGAGACCGCGCGAGGCGGCGAATTCGGCGGGACTGGCCACCCGCAGCGATTCCCCGGAAGCCGGTTCGGTGGCGCCGGCAGCGCCGGCCATCAAGAGCAATGCGAAAGCGCAGCATTTCATCGGATTCCCCCTGGTTTCGAAGCCTGGCGGGAATCTACGGCACGTTTCGTAGATTGTCAACGAAGGGGTTCGTACATCGATTCCGGAGTGTGGAGCGCGCGCTGGCAGCGCTCGATCGCGCAGTTTCGGAACGACGAAGCGTGAGATACCCGCGCCGCGCATCGCGTTGATCCCTGCAGGCCGCGCACGAGGCGTGGCGTTCGATGAAGGGAGTCGCGATGCGCGGATGGTTGGCGGGTGTGGCCTGTTTGATGGCGGTGTCGTCGGCGCTGGCGGCCGATCCGGAAGTTCCCGATGCGCTGCCGAACCTGCCGCTGCAGCGCGACGATGGCGCCGGTGGCCTGACCAGCGGCTGGGTGCAGGCGCTGGCGCCGCACCCCGAAGGCGGCATGATCGTCGGCGGCGAATTCGTGCAGGCCGGCGTGCCGCGCACGCATCTGCTGCGCGTGCTGCCCGATGGCTCGCTCGATCCGGATTTCGATACCGCGATCACCTCGAACGGCGCGGCACGCATCGACGCCATCGCGGTGGCGCCGGATGCCATCTACATCGGCGGCGCCTTCCAGAACGTCGAGGGCGTGCCGCGCGAGGCGCTGGCCAAGCTCGATCTGCAGGGCAATCTGGTGGCCGCCTTCGACGGCGGCCTGACGGGCAACGACGAAGTCCATGCGCTGGCGCTGGGCGAGGGCAAGGTCTACGCCGGCGGCGGGATCGTCGCCGACGATGCCTGGGGCCTGGCGCGCTTCGACGCGCAGAGCGGCGCGCGCGACACGCGCTGGCGCGCGCAGACGCAGACCCGCGTGCTGGTGCCGGCGCAGGCTGGCGCGCGCGGCCGCGTGCATTCGCTGCTGCACACGGGCAACGATCTGATCGTCGGCGGCAACTTCGAGCAGATCGCCGGCCAGCCGCGGCGCTACGTGGCGCGGCTTTCGTTGCAGGCCTCCGACGCCGAGGTCGCGGTGCTGCCCTATTCGGTGAACCTCTCGGGCATCGTGCAGGCGATCGCGCGCGATGCCGGCAGCGGACAGGTGTATCTGGGCGGTCGCTTCTTCGTCGGGCCGCACGACAATCTGGTGCGCACCACGGCGGACGGCACCATCGACGGCGGATTCCAACCCGATCCGCGGGCCGGCGTCTCGGCCCTGGCGCTGGCCCGCGGCCGGCTGTACTACGGCGGCGACTTCCGCGTCGACACCGCCACGCCGCTGTATCTGGCGCGCACCCCGGTGACGGGCGACGGCCTGCCGGATGCGCAGTGGCTGCCGCTGCCGGACGCGCACGTCAAGGCGCTGGCCTGGGAAGCGGGCGCGCAGCGGCTGTGGCTGGGCGGCAAGTTCACCACGGTGGGCGCGGCAGCGCGCGCCGGGCTGGCGCGCATCTCCTTCGCGGGGCCGGACACCATCTTCCGCGACGGCCTGGAGGACTGAGCCCGCCGGCGCGGTTGGGGGCGGGCGCCGGGCCGGACGTACTAGAATGCGGTTTTCGCCGCATTCTCCCTGCATGCCAACCTATCTCGTCACCGGCGGCGCCGGCTTCATCGGCGGCAATTTCGTGCACGCGGCGCGCGCCGACGGCATCCGCATCGTCAATCTCGACGCGCTCACCTACGCCGGCAACCTCGATACGCTCAAGGCGCTCGAACGCGACCCCGGCCATCATTTCGTCCACGGCGATATCGCCGACCGCAAGCTCGTCGCGATGCTGCTGGCCGAACACCGGCCGGACGCCGTCATCAACTTCGCGGCCGAGAGCCACGTCGACCGTTCCATCGACGGACCGACGGCCTTCCTGCGCACCAACGTGATGGGCACCGGTGCCCTGCTCGAAACCGTGCGCGATTGGTGGCGTTCGCTCGAAGACGCCGCGAAGGAGGGCTTCCGTTTCCTGCACGTCAGTACCGACGAGGTCTACGGCTCGCTCGGCCCCACCGGCAAGTTCACCGAGGAAACGCCGTACGCGCCGAACTCGCCGTACTCGGCCTCGAAGGCCGCTTCGGACCATCTGGTGCGCTGCTTCCACCACACCTACGGCCTGCCGACGCTGACGACGAACTGCTCGAACAACTACGGGCCGTATCAGTTCCCCGAGAAGCTGATCCCGCTGATGATCGCCAAGGCGCTCGCGGGCGAGCCGCTGCCGGTGTACGGCGACGGCCGCAACGTGCGCGATTGGCTCTACGTGGGCGACCACTGCCGCGCGATCCGCGCGGTGCTCGACCAGGGCCGCGTCGGCGAGGTGTACAACGTCGGCGGCGATGCCGAGCAGGAGAACATCCACGTGGTGCGCACGATCTGCGCGCTGGTGGACGAGCGCCGCCCGCGCCTGGACGGCACGCGCCGCGAAGCGCAGATCGCCTACGTGAAGGATCGTCCCGGCCACGACCGCCGCTATGCGATCGACTCCTCCAAGCTGCGCCGCGAAACCGGCTGGACGCCGTCGCGCAGCTTCGAACAGGGCCTCGCGGAAACCGTCGACTGGTATCTGGCGAACGAGGGCTGGGTGCGGCGCGTGCTCGACGGCAGCTACCGCATGGAGCGCATCGGCGTCGAAGCGACCAACCCTCCGGTCGCCGAAGCGTCGACGGGGCAGGCGTCGTGACGACCCCAAGGGGCATCATCCTCGCCGGCGGCTCCGGCACGCGGCTGTATCCGATCACCCAAGGCATCAGCAAGCAGCTGCTGCCGATCTACGACAAGCCGATGATCTACTACCCGCTCAGCACCCTGATGCTGGCGGGCATCCGCGACGTGCTGGTCATCAACACGCCGCACGAGCAGCCGCTGTTCAAGACGCTGCTGGGCGACGGCGCGCGCTGGGGCATGAACATCTCCTACGCGGTGCAGCCCAGTCCCGACGGGCTGGCGCAGGCCTATCTGATCGGTCGCGACTTCGTGGCGGGCGAGCCCAGCTGCCTGATCCTCGGCGACAACATCTTCTATGGCCACGGTTTCAGCGAGCAGCTGCGCGGTGCCGCGGCGCGCAGCGCGGGCGCGACGGTGTTCGGCTATTGGGTGCGCGATCCGGAGCGCTACGGCGTGGCCGAATTCGCCGCCGACGGCACCGTGATCGGCCTGGAAGAGAAGCCCGCCAAGCCCAAGTCGAACTACGCCGTCACCGGCCTGTATTTCTACGATGGCCGCGCCAGCGATTTCGCCGCGCAACTGAAGCCGAGCGCGCGCGGCGAACTGGAGATCACCGATCTCAACCGCCGTTATCTCGAGGATGGTTCGCTGCGCTTGGAGAAACTCGGCCGCGGCCACGCCTGGCTCGACACCGGCACGCACGAATCGCTGCTGCAGGCCGGCAACTTCATCGAGACCATCGAGCAACGCCAGGGCCTGCGCGTGTGTTGTCCGGAGGAGATCGCCTACTTCAACGGCTGGATCGACGCCGCGCAGCTCGAAGCCCTCGCCAAGCCGCTGGCGAAGAACGGCTACGGGCAATACCTGCTCTCGCTGCTCGAACACGGGCTGGCGCGATGAAGGTCTCCGAAACCGATCTGCCGGGCTGCCTCGTGATCGAACCGCGCGTGTTCGGCGACGAGCGCGGGTTCTTCTACGAAAGCTGGAACCAGCCGCGCTTCGCCGCGCTCGGCATCGAGGCGCAGTTCGTGCAGAGCAACGTCTCGCAATCGGTGCGCGGCGTGCTGCGTGGCCTGCATTACCAGTGGCCGAATCCGCAGGGCAAGCTCGTCAGCGTGCTCGAGGGCGAGGTCTACGACGTGGCCGTCGACGTGCGGCGCGGCTCGCCCACCTTCGGGCGCTGGACGGCCGTGATGCTCACGGCCGCCAACAAGCGCCACTTCTGGATCCCCGAAGGCTTCGCGCACGGCTTCGTGGTGGTGAGCGAGCGCGCGACCTTCACTTACCTGTGCACGACGCCGTACGACGCCGAGGCCGACACCAGCGTGCGCTGGAACGATGCCGCGCTCGCCATCGACTGGCCGGTGGCGCAGCCCATCCTCTCCGGCAAGGACGAACGCGCGCCGCTGCTGGCGCAGATCGACCCGGCGCGCCTGCCCGTCTACACCGCATGAAACTGTTGCTGCTGGGCGCGGGCGGCCAGGTCGGCTTCGAGCTGCAGCGCGCGCTGGCGCCGCTCGGCGAACTCGCATGCGCCACGCGCAGCGGCACGCTGCCAGGCGGGGCGGAATGCGAAATCGCGGATCTGGCGCAGCCGGCGTCCTTGCTCGATCTGCTCGACGAAACCGCGCCGGATATCGTCGTGAATGCCGCGGCTTACACCGCGGTGGACCGCGCGCAGACCGAAGCTGCGCTGGCGCAGGCGATCAATGCGGTCGCGCCGGGCGAGATCGCGCGTTGGTGTGCGAAGCACGATCGGCGTCTCGTGCATTTCTCCACGGATTACGTGTTCGACGGGCAGGGCACGCGGCCCTATCGCGAAGACGATGCCACCGCGCCGCTGGGCGAATACGGGCGCGGCAAGCTGGCGGGCGAGGAGGCGATCCGCGCCAGCGGTGCGCAGCATCTGATCCTGCGCACGGCCTGGGTGTACGCCGCGCGCGGCCACAACTTCCTGCGCACCATGCTGCGCCTGGCGCGCGAGCGCGATGTATTGCGCGTGGTGGCGGATCAGCGCGGGGCGCCGACGCCGGCGCGCTGGATCGCGGCGGCGACGGCGGCGTTGATCGCGCGTGGCGAGGTGAGGCACGGGTTCGACAGGCTCACCCGGAACGGTTATCGCGATGCGGATTTCGATGCGCCGCCCCCGAGGGAGGGATTCGACAAGCTCACCCCGAACGGTGGTCGCGAGTCCGCCTTCGCCCGCCACGCGGGAACCGTTCGGGGTGAGCCTGTCGAATTCGACGCCCCGGTCCCCGAGCCGCACCCGACCACGGCCCACGCAACGCAAGGCACCTTCCACCTCACCGCCGCCGGCGAAACCACCTGGCACGGCTTCGCCAGCGCGATCTTCGAGGACGCGCTCGCCGCCGGCCTGCTGCCGCGCGCGCCGCGCGTGGAGGCCATCGCCACCGCGGATTATCCGACGCCGGCGCAGCGCCCCGCCTATTCCCGCCTCGACAACACCCGCCTGTACGATGCCTCGGGCCTGCGCCTGCCGGATTGGCGGCGCGGTGTGTCCGAGGTGATCGCCGAACTCATCTGAGATCCGACGCATGTTGATTCCCGTGATCCTTTCCGGCGGCGCCGGCACGCGGCTCTGGCCGGTATCGCGCCAGGCCTATCCCAAGCCCTTCATGCGCATGGGTGACGGCCAGACGCTGCTCTACAAGACGCTCGATCGCGCGCTCACCGTGGCCGATGCCGCGAGCGTCGTCACCGTGACTGCGCAGGATCACTACTTCCTGACGCGCGACGAATACGCGCGCCATCCGAAGGCGGCGAGCATTTCGACGCGCTTCCTGCTCGAGCCGGCCGGCCGCAACACCGCGCCGGCCATCGTGCTGGCCGCGCTCGACGTGCAGGCGCGCCACGGCGAGCACGCATTGATGCTGGTTCTGCCGGCCGATCACCTGATCCGCGATCTGCACGCCTTCGCCGCCGCCGTGCGCGAAGCCGCGGCGCTCGCCGCGCAGGATCATCTCGTCACCTTCGGCGTGCAGCCGACGCATCCGGAGACGGGTTTCGGCTACATCCACGCGGGCGCAAAGACCGGCGGCGGGCGGCACATCGAGGCCTTCGTGGAGAAGCCCGACCGCGCCACCGCCGAGGCCTATCTCGCGGCCGGCGATTACTACTGGAACTCGGGCATGTTCTGCTTCAGCGCGAAGGCGCTGCTGGCCGCGGCGGCGCAGACCGCACCCGAAGTGCTGCGCGCCGCGCAGGCCTGCTACGCGGCCTCCAACGCAGGCGCCGAGCCGCTGGCCTTCGACCGGGACAGCTTCCTGGCGCAGCCCGACATCTCGATCGACTACGCCATCATGGAGCGCGCGGCCAAACGCGCGGTCGTGCCCGCGAAGTTCGACTGGAGCGACATCGGTTCCTGGAAATCCATCAGCGAACTCGACGAAGCCGACGCGCGCGGCAACCGCGTGCGCGGTGCCGCCATCCTGATCGACAGCGACGATTGCTACGTGCAGAGCGATGCCCACCGCATGGTGGCCGCGGTCGGCGTGCGCGATCTCGTGATCGTGGATTCGGGCGACGCCGTGCTGGTGGCCGACCGCGATCGCGCGCAATCGGTGCGCGCCGTGGTCGATCGCCTGCGCGAGGAACGCCACGGCGCCGCGACGCACCACCTCACCGTGCACCGCCCCTGGGGCAGCTACACCGTGCTCGAGGACGCCGCCGACTGCAAGGTCAAGCGCCTCACGGTGAAGCCGGGCGGCATCCTTTCGCTGCAGATGCATCACAAGCGCAGCGAGCACTGGACGGTGGTGGACGGCACCGCGAAGGTGCGCGTGGGCGACAGCGAAACCCTGCTGCATCGCAACCAGAGCACGTATATCCCCATGGGGACGCTGCATCGCCTGGAGAATCCCGGCGAGCGCGATCTGCACCTGATCGAAACCCAGTGCGGCGATTATTTCGGCGAAGACGACATCGTCCGACTCGAGGACGTGTACGGCCGCAAGTAGGCCCGCTAGGATGGGCGCCCCGGCGGGGACGCGCCGGTGTCCTGGAGGGGTGAAATGAAACTTGCGGTGAAGTTCGGGGTGGGGAGCGTGCTGGCGCTCGCGGCGGGGGCCGTGCTGGCGGCGCAGCCGGTGCGCGATTTCGTGAAACATCCGACGTACAGCGGCGTGCGCATTTCGCCGACCGGCGAATACCTGGCGATGACGGTCGACCGCGGCGAGCAGGACATCCTGCTGGTGCTGCGCACGAAGGATCTGGGCGTCGTGAAGCTCAACCAGCTGCCCGACGACAAGAGCGTCGGCCAGTTCTACTGGACTTCTCCCGACCGGCTCATCTTCAACGCCGAAGAGAAGTTCGGCACCTACGCCCAGCCGTTCAACACCGGCGAGTGGTACGCGGTGAACGCCGACGGCAGCAAGCCGCGCCCGCTGATCTTCTACGGCACCCGCGACGCTACCCAGCGCGGCAAGGCCGTGGGCAACGAGCGCTTCAACCTGCTCGACACGCTCGACGACGACGACAAGAGCGTGATGATGGTGGCCACCTACCAGGCCACCAGCGACGGCGCCGGCGCCGAAGTGGTGCTGATGGACACCGAGAGCGGGCGCCGCAAGACCCTGGCGCGCGCGCCGCGCGACAACTGCGGCATCGCGCTCGACAAGTCCCGCCAGCCGCGCTTTGCGATCTGCTACGACGACGAGAGCGAAGAGGGCGTGTACGACAGCTTCACCGAGCTGTATCGCCGCGGCGACGACGGCAAATGGACGCTGCTCAACCGCGCGCAGGAAAGCGGCAAGGACATTTCCATCGTCGGCACCGCCGGCGACGGCAGCATCTACGCCACCCAGAGCGACCGCAAGGGCACCGAGGCCTTCGGCGTGCTCAATCAGGAAACCGGCGCCTTCGAGCAGCTCTTCCACGATCCGGTGTCCGATCCCATCGGCTATCTCAACGCCGCCGACGGCGACACCGTGATCGGCGTGGTGACGATGGCGGGCAAGCCGCGCGTCACGCTGATCGACGAGGAACACGAGGACGCACAGCTCTACGTCTCGCTGTCGAAATCCTTCCCCGGCCAGTTCGTCAACTTCGCCAGCGCCACCCAGGACGGCAAGCAGATCGTGGTGAGCGTGGCGAGCGACAGCAACCCGGGCGAGCTCTATCTCTACGATCGCGACAGCGGCAAGGCGCGCTTCCTGATGCAGGGCCGCGAGTGGCTCGATCCCAAGGCGATGGCGAGCGTCGAGCCGTTCCGCTTCAAGGCGCGCGACGGGCTCACCATCCACGGCTATCTCACCGTGCCGAACGGCTCGGACGGCAAGAACATGCCGCTGATCCTCAACCCGCACGGCGGCCCGATGGGCCCGCGCGACAACTGGGGCTTCAACTGGGAGACGCAGTTGCTCGCCAGCCGCGGCTACGCGGTGATGCAGGTGAACTACCGGGGCTCGGGCGGCTTCGGCAAGGGCTTCATGGACATGGCCTACGGCCAGTGGCGCGAAGGCATCATGAACGACCTGATCGACGCCGTGAACTGGGGCATCGCACAGGGCAGGATCGACAAGGACCGCATCTGCATCTACGGCGGCAGCTTCGGCGGCTACGCCTCGCTGATGGCGCCGGTGCAGGCGCCCGGCATGTTCAAGTGCGCCTTCGGTTACGTCGGCCTGTACGACGCGCAGATCCAGATGAAGCTCTCCGACACCAGCAAGCGCGAGAGCGGCATGCGCTACCTCAAGCGCGCCTTCGGCCCCACGCGCGCCGAGCAGGACGCGATGTCGCCGATCACGCACGTCGCGAAGCTCGACCTGCCGGTGTACCTGGCGGCCGGCGCGCGCGATCCGCGCTGCCCGCCGGAGCACACCGAAGCGATGTACGAAGCGCTCGAGAATGCCGGAAACAAGCCGGAAGGCATGATCATCCAGAGCGGCGAGATGCACGGCTTCTACGGCGTGGAGGCACGCGAAAAGCTCTACACCGAGATGCTCGCGTTCTTCGACCGGCACATCGGCAAGAAATGACGCACGCCGTCCCCGCGCAGGCGGGGACCCAGGTGCGAGGCGCATCGCACGCACCGCACCTGGATTCCCGCCTTCGCGGGAATGACGGCGGGTTCGCGACTCCACCGCCGCGCCCGCTGCCCGACACACGGCGTGACACTGCCGGTGACAATTATTTTGTGAACTCCTGTTCCCCGTACGGGATTTCCATTTTTGTGACGCCCATCGCCCGGTAGCATTCGCGCCGCGACCGCGGGTGTGAAGTTCGACACAGTCCGTTCGAGTCGCATGAACGGGGGCGATGATGGACGGCAAGGTATTCTCCGCATCCGGCGCGGCCGCGCTGATGTGGCTCGCGATCGCGCTGGGCGTGGCTTCGCCCGCGGCGCAGGCGCAGATCACCACGCACGACCAGCCCTGCGCCGGCACCAACTTCGGCGGCAACCTCGGCTGTACCGCGAACGACGTGTCGGTGCTGGGCGGCTTCCGGGTGCAGGGCGGCGGGGCCATCACCTGCCAGGCCGGCGAGGACGTGATCGTCGATCTCGAGGCCGTGATCGTGGCCGGCAACGCCAGCCGCTACGACGTCGCGATGTTCGTGGGCGAGACCGCCAACGATCCGCAGCTCGCCGCCTCCGGCGTCAACAACCAGTGCAGCGTCACCACGCTGCCGACCTCGCCGCTGCCCCTGCCTTCGCCGTTCGCCGAACTCGACGGCGACGTCTGCGGCGACATCGACACCGTCGGCGGCGACAACCAGGAAACGCTGTACATGGACGATGTCCGCATCCGGTGCAATGCCGGTCCGGACGGTCGCCTCATCATTCCCTACGTGCTCACCTGGAAGCAGTCGGGCGACAACCAGGTCTGCAACAACCCGCCGTCGCCGGCCAGCGCGCTGGCGCCGGGTGCGGTCTCCAAGTGCAACACCGCGCCGGTCAGCACGCCGGCCGTGATCGACGGCGCCACGGTGCTGGGCTACATGCAGATCGACAAGGCCACCGTGCCGGCCGGCGTGGCGCAGTCCTTCGATTTCTCGGCGTCCAGCACGACGTCGGGCGTCACGCCCTCGCAGTCCGCCTTCTCGATGACGGACGCCACGGCGCCGGTCCGCATCACCATCCCGGTCAATTCCACCGGCCGCAACCTGACCATCACCGAGAGCGCGCTCGCGGGCTGGGATCTCACCGGCCTGACCTGCACCACGGCCAGCGGCGGCAGCGCGGCGGGCTTCGTCACCGTCAGCACCGCCACGCGCCAGGTTTCGGCCACGCTGTCGTCGACGAATGCCGCGGTGCATTGCACGTACACCAACACGCGCCAGACGCGCGTGCGCACCGTCAAGGCGCTGTCGCCGATCACCGATCCCGGCCTGTTCAACCTCACCGCCGGCCCCACGACCGTCAACAACGTCGGCAACAACGGCAGCACCGGCTTCACCGCCGTCGCCTCGGGCGTGTCGCGCACCTTCGGCGAAACCGCCGGCACCGGCACCGCGCTCGCCAACTACACGACCACCTACGTCTGCACCGACGACACCACCGGCGCGCCGATCACCTCGGGCACCGGCACCAGCGTGTCGTTCGTGCCGCCGGCGAACGACGACACCACCTGCACCTTCACCAACACGCGCCGCACCGGCGCGGTGACGCTGACCAAGGCCTGGACCACGCCGACGACGGGCGACACGGTTTCGCTCGCCATCGGCGGCGCCAGCGGCGCGGTGGCCGGTTCCTCGGTGGCGCCTTCGACCACCACGCCTGCCACTGCCACCGGCAATGCGGGCGACACCATCACCGTCAGCGAGGCGTTCAGCATCGGCAACCCGGCCAGCTACACGACCACGCTGGCCTGCGTGCGCACCGTCGCGCCGCTCACCGCGGTGGCGACCAGCGGCACGGGACTTTCGCGCACCTTCGTGATGCCGGCCGACAGCGGCGTGGCCTGCACCTGGAGCAACACCGGCCCCGCGGCGAACCTCGCGGTGACCAAGTCGGCGCCGACCGGCGGCGCCTTCGCCGGGCAAACGGTGAGCTGGAACCTCGTCGTCACCAACAACGGGCCGGCCACCGCCACCAACATCGTGGTGACCGACAGCCCGTCGAACGTCGCCGGCATCGTGCTGAGCAGCGCCACGCCGGGCTGCAGCGGCGGCAGCTGCACCTTCGCCAGCCTCGCCAGCGGCGCAAGCATCACGATCACGGCCACCGGCACGGTCACCGCCGCCGGCGCCTTCGACAACTCCGTGTCGGTCACCGCCAACACCTTCGACCCGAACACTGCCGACAACACCGACGCCACCGGCAACGGCGGCAGCGCCGGGCCGGCCGCGAATCTTTCGATCAGCAAGAGCAACGGCGGCAGCAGCGTCGATGCCGGCAGCAGCACGCAGTACGTCGTACGCGTGACCAACAACGGCCCCTCGGCCGTGACCGGCGCGGTGCTCACCGATGCCGCCGCCACGGGGCTCACCAAGACCGGCGTCGCGTGTTCCGGCACGCCGGGCCAGTGCACGGCGCCCACCACGCCGTCGGTGGCGCAGCTCGAGGCGGGCTACGCGCTGCCCACGCTGACCAACGGCCAGTTCTACGAGATCGTCGTCACCGCCACCGTCGGTACCGAAGCTTCCGTCAGCAACACCGCGACCATCGCCGTGCCGGGCGGCACGCTCGATCCCGACAACGGCAACGATGCCTCGACCGACACCGACACCGTCGATCCGGTCGCCGATCTGACCCTGGTGAAGGCGCAGCGCGCGGGCACCAGCGGCGCGTTCCAGACCACGCCGCTCACCGTTTCGCAGGGCGACACGGTGCAGTACCAGCTGACCATCGCCAACGATGGCCCGAGCGCCGCCACCGGCGCCACCTTCACCGACGCCGTGCCCGCGGGCTTCGGTTCGCTCGCCGTGATCAGCGCCGTCGGCGCGAACGGTGCGACCAACTGCGCCGCGAGCTTCGCGGGCAACACGCTCAGCGGCACGTTCTCGGGCCCCGCCGGCGCGACCTGCACCGTGATCGTGCAGGCCGTCGCGAACGATGCCGCGGCCTCGCCCGGTGCGGTCAACACCGCGAGCACCGCGCTGGCCGCCGATCCCACGCCCGCCAGCAGCTCGGTCAACACCATCGTGGGGCCCAGCGCCAATCTCGTGGTGACCAAGAGCGACGGCGTGACGACCGTGAGTTCGGGAACCTCGACGGTCTACACCGTGCGCGTCACCAACAACGGCCCGGCCTCCGTCACGGGTGCCGTCGTCACCGATCCGGCTGCGACCGGACTCGCCAAGACGGCGACCGCGTGCACCGCTGCCGGCGGCAACGTCTGCAGCGCGGCGCCTTCGATCGCGGCGCTCGAGGGCAGCGGCTTCGTGCTGCCCGCGCTCGCCAGCGGCGCGTTTTTCGAGTTCACCGTCACCGCCACCGTCACCGCCGCCAGCGGCGATGATGTGAGCAACACGGCCAGCGTGGCGCCGCCGGGCGGCGTCAACGATCCGTCGCCGGGCAACAACAGCACCACCGACACCAACGACGTGGGTGCGCTCGCCGACCTCGCCGTGACGAAAACGCAGCGCCTCGGCACCAGCGGCGCGTTCCAGGCCGCGCCGCTCGCCGTGTTCCAGGGCGATCTGGTGCAGTACCTGATCCTGATCGAGAACAATGGCCCGAGCGCCGCCGCCGGCGCTACCTTCAGCGATCCGCTGCCTGCCAGCTTCACCGGCGTGGCCTTCGTGAGCGCCACGCCCGCGGGCGGTGCGACCTGCAGCGGCAGCGTCGCGGGCAACACGCTGAGCGGCAGCTTCGACGGTCCCGCGGGTTCCAGCTGCGCGGTGATCGTGCAGGGCACGGCCAGCACGGTCGCTGCCGGCGGCGTCACCAACACAGCGAGCACGACGCTCGCGGACGATCCGACGCCCGCCACGAGCTCGGTCTCGACCGTCATCGGACCGACCGCGAATCTCTCGGTGGTCAAGAGCAACGGCGCCAGCGAAGTCGTCTCCGGCGCCAATACCACCTACGTCGTGCGCGTCGAGAACGCCGGCCCTTCGGCCGCCACGGGCGCGGTCCTGCGCGATCCGGCCGCCGCGGGCCTGACGAAGGTTTCGGCGGCTTGCACGGCCAGCGCCGGCAATGCCTGCAGCAGCAACCCCGGCATCGCGGCGCTGGAAGCGCCCGGGGGCGTCGTGCTGCCCGCGATTCCCGCCGGCGGCTTCTACGAAATCACCGTCACGGCGACGGTGGATGCGACCAACGGGACGGTCAGCAACGCCGCCACGATCACGGCGCCTGCGGGCACCAACGATCCGGTGGGCGGCGACGACAGCGCGCAGGACACCGACACCGTCGGCAGCAGCGCGGACCTCGCCTTCGACAAGGCGATCGACGTGGCTTCGCCCACCGTCGGCGACACCGTGGTGTTCACGCTCACCGTCTCCAACGCCGGCCCCTCGGCCGCCAGCGGCGTGGTGGTCACCGACCAGTTGCCGAGCGGCTACGCCTATGTTTCCGACAACGGCGGCGGCGCCTACGTGCCGGGCAGCGGTGTGTGGACCGTCGGCACGGTCAATGCCGGCAGCAACGCGACGCTGGCGATCACGGCGACGGTGAATGCCGCCGGCAGCCACATCAATGCGGCGCAGATCACCACGTCGGGCACGCCGGATCCGGATTCCACGCCGAACGACGGCAGCGGCGACGATTTCGACAGCGTGACGCCGGCTGTCGACTTCCTGCCGGATGCGGTGATCGACAGCGCCAGCGTCGACGAAGACGACAGCGTGAACGTTTCCGTGCTGGGCAACGACAGCTTCGGCGGCGACGGCGCAGGCAGCCTCGCGCTCGCCACGCCGCCCGCGAACGGCACGGCCGTGCTCGACGACGCCGGCACGCCGGCCGATCCCACGGACGACTTCTTCGTCTACACGCCGGATGCCGATTTCAACGGCAGCGACTCGTTCACCTACACGATCACCGACGGCAACGGCGATACCGACACGGCGACCGTCACGATCACGATCGCGGCGGTCAACGACACGCCGGACGCGGTCGACGATGGCGTTTCGGTGAACCAGGACGCCTCGGCCACCGTCATCGACGTGCTGGGCAACGACACGGACGTCGATACGGGTACGACGCTCACCGTCACCGCCGTGACGCAGCCCGCGAACGGTACGGTCACCCTGGTCGGTGGCGTGGTGAGCTTCGAACCGGCCCCGGGCTTCACGGGGACGACGACCTTCACCTACACGATCAGCGACGGCAGCGGCGGCACCGACACCGCGACGGTCACCGTCACGGTCGACAACGTCAACGACGCGCCGGACGCCGGGAACGACAGCTACTCCGTGGCCGAGGACAGTGCCGCGACCGTCCTGTCGCCCTCGGTGCTCGACAACGACACCGATGCGGACGCTGGCACGACGCTGACGATCACCGCCAACACCGCTGCAACGAACGGCACGGTTAGCTGCTCGGCGACCGACTGTACCTACACGCCGAACGCCAACTTCCACGGCACCGACAGCTTCACCTACACGATCGCCGACGGCGACGGTGGCAGCGACACCGCCACGGTCACGATCACGGTGACCCCGGTGAACGACGTCCCGGACGCCAACGATGACACGCTCATCGTGGCCGAGGACGCCCCGGCCACGCCGATCGACGTGCTGCTCAACGACGGCGATGTCGATGCCGGCACCACGCTGACGGTCACCGGCAACACCAATGCGGCCAACGGCACGGTCAGCTGCACGGCGACCGGTTGCACCTACCAGCCGGATGCCGATTTCAACGGCACCGACTCGTTCACCTACACGATCAGCGACGGCAACGGCGGCACGGGTACGGCGACCGTCACGATCACGGTGGGCGGCAGCAACGACGCTCCGAACGCCGCCGCCGACAGCTACACGGTGGCGGAAGACAGCGGCGCCACGCTGCTGGCGCCGTCGGTGCTCGACAACGACACCGATGGTGACAGCGACACGCTGTCGATCCAGTCCAACACGCCGCCGGCCAACGGCACGGTGGCTTGCACCGCGACGGATTGCACCTACACGCCGAACGCCGACTTCAACGGCACTGACTCGTTCACCTACACGGTGAGCGACGGCAACGGCGGCACGGCGACCGCGACGGTCACGATCACCGTCACGCCCGTCAACGATGCGCCCGACGCGGCCGACGACGGCGTGTCCGTCAACCAGGACGCCGCGGCCACGGTGATCGACGTGCTGGGCAACGACAGCGATGTCGACACCGGCACGACGCTCACCGTCACGGCCGTCACGCAACCCGCGAACGGCACCGTCACCCTGACCGGCGGCGTGGTGAGCTTCGAGCCGGCGCCAGGCTTCGTGGGTACGACGACCTTCACTTACACGATCAGCGACGGCAACGGCGGCACGGACACTGCGACGGTCACCGTCACGGTCGACAACGTGAACGACGCGCCGAGCGCCGGGAACGACAGCTACACGGTGGCTGAAGACAGCGGTGCCACCGTGCTTGCGGCCTCGGTGCTGGACAACGATTCGGATCCGGACGCGGGCGACACGTTCACGATCACCGCCAACACGAACCCGGCCAACGGCACCGTGAACTGCACGGCGGCCGATTGCACCTACACGCCGGATGCGGATTTCAACGGCACCGACACCTTCACCTACACCATCACCGACGGCAGCGGCGCCACGGACACCGCGACGGTCACCGTCACCGTGACGCCCGTCAACGACGCTCCGAACGCCGCCAACGATAGCTACTCGGTGGCCGAAGACAGCGGCGCCACGCTGCTCGCTCCGTCGGTGCTCGACAACGATACCGATATCGATACCGGCGACACGCCGACGATCACCGCCAACACCAACCCGGCCAACGGCACCGTGAGCTGCACGGCGACCGATTGCACCTACACGCCGGACGCCGACTTCACCGGCAGCGACAGCTTCACCTACACCATCAGCGATGGAAACGGCGGCACGGCCACCGCGACCGTCACCATCACCGTGACGCCCGCGAACGACGCGCCGGATGCGGCCGACGACGCGGCCTCGGTCAATCAGGATGCCGCAGCGACGGTCATCGACGTGCTGGGCAACGACACCGATGTCGATACGGGCACGACGCTGACCGTCACTGCCGTCACGCAGCCCGCGAACGGCACGGTCACCCTGGTCGGCGGCGTGGTGAGCTTCGAGCCCGCGCCGGGCTTCGTCGGGACGACGACCTTCACGTACACGATCAGCGACGGCAACGGCGGCACGGACACGGCGACGGTCACGATCACCGTCGACAACATCAACGATGCGCCGGATGCGGTCGATGACGACTACACGGTGGCCGAGGACAGCGGCGCCACGCTGCTCGTGCAGTCGGTGCTCGACAACGACACCGACGCCGACGCTGGCGACACCCGCACGATCACGGCCAACACGAGTCCCGCCAACGGCACCGTGAGCTGCACGGCGTCCGACTGCACCTACACGCCCGACGCCGATTTCAACGGCACCGACACCTTCACCTACACCATCAGCGACGGCAGCGGCGCCACCGACACCGCGACGGTCACCATCACCGTGACGCCGGTCAACGACGCTCCCAACGCCGTCGACGACGACTACACCGTCGCCGAAGATAGCGGCGCGACCGTGCTGACACCCTCGGTGCTCGACAACGACACCGATGCGGACACGGGCGATACCCGCAGCATCACGGCGAACACCGGTGCGGCCAACGGCACCGTCAGCTGCACGGCGACCGATTGCACCTACACGCCGGACGCCGATTTCACCGGCACGGACAGCTTCACCTACACCATCACCGATGCCGGCGGTGCGACCGGCACGGCGACAGTCACCATCACCGTGACGCCGGCGAACGACGCGCCGGATGCAGTCGACGACGCTGCCTCCGTCAACCAGGACGCCGCGGCCACGGTCATCGATGTGCTGGGCAACGACACCGATGTCGACACGGGTACGACGCTCACCGTCACCGCCGTGACCCAGCCCGCCAACGGCACCGTGACGCTGGTCGGCGGCGTCGTGAGCTTCGAACCTGCGCCTGGCTTCGTCGGCACGACGACCTTCACGTACACGATCAGCGATGGCAACGGCGGCACGGACACGGCGACCGTCACCATCACGGTCGACAACGTCAACGACGCGCCGAGCGCCGTCGACGACGACTACACGGTGGCCGAGGACAGCGGCGCCACCGTGCTCGCGCCCTCGGTGCTCGACAACGACACCGACGCGGACACGGGCGATACCCGCAGCATCACGGCGAACACGAACCCCGGCAACGGCACCGTGAGCTGCACGGCGTCCGACTGCACCTACACGCCCGACGCCGATTTCAACGGCACCGACAGCTTCACCTACACCATCACCGACGGCAGCGGCGCCACCGACACCGCCACGGTCACGATCACCGTGACGCCGGTGAACGACGTGCCGGACGCCAACGACGATACCCTCTCGATCGCCGAGGACGCCGCGGCCACGCCGATCGACGTGCTGCTCAACGACGGCGACGTCGACACCGGCACTGCGCTGACGATCACGGGTAACACCAATGCTGCCAACGGTACCGTCACCTGCACGGCGACGGGCTGCAGCTACCAGCCGGATGCCGATTTCAGCGGCACCGATTCGTTCACCTACACCATCAGCGACGGCAACGGCGGCACCGACACCGCGACCGTGACCATTACGGTGGGCGGCGACAACGATGCGCCGGTCGCCGGCGACGACGGCTACACGGTGGCGGAAGACAGCGGCGCCACGCTGCTGATCCCCTCGGTGCTGGACAACGACAGCGACGCCGACAACGACACGCTCTCGATCCTGAGCAACACCGCGCCCGCCAACGGCAGCGTGGCCTGCACCGCCACCGATTGCACCTACACGCCGGACGCCGACTTCACCGGCAGCGACGCCTTCACCTACACGGTGAGCGACGGCAACGGCGGCACCGCGACGGCGACGGTGACGATCACGGTGACACCGGTCAACGATGCGCCCGACGCCCTCGACGATCTGTACACCGTGGCCGAAGACAGCGGCGCTACGACGCTGGCGCCGTCCGTGCTCGACAACGACGGCGACATCGACGTGGGCGACACGCTTGCGATCACGTCGAACACCGGTGCGGCCAACGGCACCGTGAACTGCACGGTCACGGACTGCACCTACACGCCGGATCCCGATTTCACCGGCACGGACAGCTTCACCTACACGATCATCGACGGAAGCGGCGTCACCGACACGGCCACGGTCACCGTCACCGTGACGCCGGCCAACGACGCGCCGGATGCGGTGGACGATGCGGTTTCAGTGAACCAGGATGCCGCGGCCACCGTCATCGACGTCCTGGGCAACGACACCGACGTCGACACCGGCACGACGCTCACCGTCACCGCCGTGACGCAGCCCGCGAACGGTACGGTCACCCTGGTCGG
>CAMLOR010000035.1 GCA_946481615.1 uncultured Aquimonas sp. | reverse complement strand
CTGCAGACTCTGACTCTGCCTATCTAGGTTCGAATCCTAGTCTCCCAGCCAAAACGAAAACCCCGGCGCACGCCGGGGTTTTTTTTTAACATGGGCCCGTCATGATCTACACCGCACGTTGCGCCATCCTGCTCCTGGTCTTAGGCGCAGCATGGCGCGCCGACGGGGCCGAATTCCGCCTGATCCACGAAACCATCGTTTCGCGCAGCGATTCCGTGGCACGCGCGGCCGTGGCGGACTTCGACGGCGACGGCCGCGATGACATCGCTTTCCTGACGTCACCCGGCCCCGTGCTGGCCGTGGTGGGAGAGGACGCCACCGGCACCGCGCGCATCAAGCAAACGCTGCGCCTGGCCACGCCGGCCGAACCGTTTCCCACCTTCGGCCTCGGCCAGCGGGTCGACACCGCGCGCGCGCCGCTGTTGCTGGTGACGGTAGGCAACGATCTGCTGGAATTCAGCGGCTGGCCGCTGACGCAGCAGCGTCGGCTGCCTGGCCTGGGCAGCGGACAGACCGTGCTGGTTGCCGATCTCGACGCCGACGGCCGCGATGAGTTGCTGCGCACGGCGCGGCAGAACGGCATGGCCGTCCACGATCATCAATCACTGGCCTTTCGTTGGAGCCTGCCGCAGTACGCGGAAGAGGCGCGTGCGTTGCAACTGGATCTCGACCCCGCGCTGGAGATCGTGGTTTCCTCCGTTCCCGGTTTCATCGTGGACGGTGCCACGCGCGCCGTGGAGTTCACCCGCGGCGGCGGCTTCGGGACCATCGAGCCTGTGCTGGGCCAGGGCGTCACCGCTGGTTTCCTTGCCTACACCTGGAGCGACGCGCAGCTTTTTCGCAGCGCTCCCTTGCGGGAGGTACGCGCGTTCCCGGTGCCGGCGAGTCCGTTGGCGGCGGTAGACGTCGACGGCGACGGCAACGATGAACTCGTCACGCCGTCGGGGGCCGGCACGCTCGAACTGCGCGACATCGACAGCGGCATCGTGCGTGATGTCCTGCTGACGACGGCGCCCAACGTATCGTCGCCGGTCGGCGCCGATCTCGATGGCGCCGGCGGCGAGGAAATCGTGGTCCGGAGCAACTGGTCGCCCGACCTGTTCAGCGTCGCCACGCTCGCACCGACGCCGCCCCGGGCGTTCTTGCCGCGCGGCAGTGGGCGGAACGGCGCGGTCGCGCGCGCCGACGTCGACCACGACGGCAAGGAAGAATGGCTGCTGGGCGTCAATCAGGCGCCGATCGAACTGCGCGACGCCGCCAGCGACGCCTTGCTGTGGCGCTGGCCGCAGACCGACGGCAACAGCGAGGACGACATCTGGACACGCCAGCGGGTGTCGCTCCAGAACCTCGACGACGATGCGCAGCTCGAGATCGTGCTGGTGGGGCGAAGACCGCTACGGCGCGCGCCTGATGGTGTTCGACGGACTCACGCATGCCTTGCAGCTCGATTGGAAACGCCCGCCCGACACCTACGACCACGTGGCCGTCAACCGCATCGCGCAGTTCCTCGAGCGCGTGGACACGGACGGCGATGGCGAGCCGGAGTGGCTGGTCGCGCTCGGCGGAAAAGGCGGCATCGGTGCCAAGCTCCTGCTGATGTCGCCCGCGGGTGACATCGTGTGGGAGTCGCTGGGCATGGGCAGCGGCAATGGCGCGGTGGCGAACGCCATCCTGAGGTTGGCGTTGCTGCAGACGGACGCCGATGCGCCGCTGGAATGGGTGGTGATCATGCGCAACGGGTTGCGCGCCTTCGATGCCGCTTCGCGCCTCATCGACTGGAATCTGTTCGTGTCGGTCGAGGACGCGGTCGCGATCGATGGGCCGGACGGCCCCGAGTTGCTGGTCGCCCATGCCGGGCGCGCCGACTACCTCGATCCGATGACGCGCGAATGGAAACACAGCCAATCGATCGTGACGAACGTGCGCGCACTCGCGGCGTTGCCCGGCAGCGAACGTCGCATCGTCGTCGCTGCCGCGCACGCGCTGCATGCCTACGATGGCCGCTACGGTGAAATCGCCGTGGCCGAAAACGCCGGCTTCTACATCGCCAACGAATCCCGCCAGATTGCCGTCGCGCACGCGGGAGGCGATGCATGGAACGTGCTGGTGGGCGACGCGGTGGGCTACCGCGACCTGCGCCTGCTGCGCGTGGACGGCCTCTTCCACGATGGATTCGACCCATGATGCGCACCGCTGCAATGTTGTCCTTCCTGCTCGCCATGGGCGCCGAGGTGGCCGATTTCGATCGCGACGGCCGCGACGACGTGCTGCTGGTGTTCCCGAATCCGGATACGTTCGCGCTCGTGCTCTCTCAGGATGCGCAGGGCGAATGGCAGCATCGCCAGCGGCTGGTGCTCGCCGCCGAGGTCAGCCAATCCGCGCAGTTCCGGGTGCGCGAGGAGTTCGACGGACCGCATCTCTACGTGATGCAAGCAGCCGCTTTGCAGGAGTACGCGGGGTGGCCGTTGCGCTTGGTGCGCGAGACTCCCGGCGCCATGGCGGGCAGCCGCTTCGAAATCGCCGACCTCGACGGCGATGGCGACGACGAGATCGCATCGCTGGTTTCCGGCGTGCTGACCGTGTTCGACTTCGGGTCCGGCATGTCGCTCGGCACCCCCGTGGGTGGGACTGCATCCGACTTCACGCTCGCCCAGCTCGACAATGATCCCGCGCTGGAAGTGATCCTGTCGCGCCTGCCGGGCCAGATCGTCGACGGCGCCACGTGGGCGGCGGAGTGGAGTTATCTCGACGGGCTTTCGGATGCGCTCTTCGGCCGCTTCGGCGCCGCGCCCGGTTCCGCGAAGTTCTTCGCGCGCACCGGCAATTACTACGAAGGCAGGCAGGCCTTCGCCGCATCGCCCTACTCGCCGATCGCTTCGGCACTCTGGTCCAATGGCGCCGTCGTTGCCGACGTCGATCGCGACGGCGTCGACGAACTGCTGCAGCTTTCTTCCAACAAGCTTCGCGTCAACTCGGCCGCCGGCATCGCGCTGCGCGAATTCGCCTTGCCCGATTCCTTCGCCAGCCTGCCGCGCTTCGGCGATTTCCAGGGCGGCGGGCACGGCGGGTTCGTCTATCTGTCGAAGAGCACCGACCAGCGCATCGGCCAGCGCCTCATTTATCAACCCGACGGCGCCGATGCACCGCACACTGCACTGGAGTTGGCCGAGCATGCCTTCCATGCGCTGGTGGTCGGCGATGTCGACGCGGACGGCGAAGACGAGATCGTCACGGGCACGTCCTGGTCGACCGGCATCCTGTTCGTGCTCGATGCGCGCACGGGTCGCAAGGAACGACGCCTCGTCTCGGCCGACCACTACGATGCGGCCGCGATGCGTTACCTCGATGCGACACTGGCACAACTCGACGACGATTCCGCGCTCGAGATCGTGCTCGCGGGCAGGGGCCCGGACGGCGCCACGGTGGTGATCCGCGACGGGGCGACGCTGCAGGTCGAGCGCGAATTCACGCAGGACCGCAGTTCGCCGTACGGCCCGTTCCAGGGTGCATTCGATGTCGAGTTCGCGCAGGTGCTGGATGTGGAAGGCAATGGCATGCGCGAACTGGTCACGTTCGCCAGCGGCAGCACGCCGCACTGGAGCCTGCAGATACTGCCGTTGCAGGCCGGCGCAGCGGTGCCGGCGGGTAACGTATTCCCGGGCGAGGTACGGCAATGGCTGGCCGTGCAGGTCGACGCCGACGCAGCCGTCGAAATCCTCGTGCTGAGCGAGGGGCGCCTGATCGCCTGGGACGCCGTCAAGGCGCAAGAGGAATGGTCGCTCGCGACCGACGCGAATGCCTTCGCGATCCGCGACGCGGGAACTTCACAGGCCGAATTGTTGCTGGCGGGCGATGCCGCCTTGCGCCGCCACGACCTCGCGACCCGCACGCTGCTGCAGGAGCACGCGCTCGACCGCCCGGCACACGGTGTGGCAGCGCTGGCCGGGTCGCCCGGCTGGGTGATGCTCGCGCACCATGACGACGCCGCCCTCTTCGACACCGGCCATGATCTGGAACTGGCGCGATCCGAGCCGCTTCCGGTGCCGGATGGGTGGAATCTGCGCCGCCTCCAGGTCCAGGCATCGCGGCGCGGCTGGGAAACCACGGTGGTCGATCCCGCCGGCTACGCGCGCTTCTTCACCTGGCGTCCCGAGCTGATGTTCGGCGACGGCTTCGACTGAGCCGGCGCTCGGGGTACCATGCGGTTCCGGGCCTATAGCTCAACGGTTAGAGCAGGGGACTCATCGAAAGGTGGCGCCGCGCGGGAACGCGCGAGCGCGAACGGGATGAACTCAGGGAACCCTTAGCGGTTCGGCCGATGGCAACCCTGAGCCAAGCCGGCGGTGCACCGCCGGAAGGTGCAGAGACTACCTGAGGGCTGCAGCGCCCTTGATCACAGGCTCGAGCGTCCCGCACCCCACCAGCGCCGCTGCGCTGCGGGTGAAGAGATAGTCCGCGCCGCGGGGAAACCCTCGGACCACGCGAATCCCTTGGTTCCAGGTTCGAATCCTGGTGGGCCCACCAAACAGGGTGTGCGCCGCCGCCTACGCTGCCATGGCACAAGCGTCGTTGGCGGCGCGTGCGCTAGGGCTGATCGGCGCTCGCGTCATCGGCGCGCCGTGCCTCGAGTCGCATGCGCATGTCGGGGTGGAAGCGGCAGAGCACGTCGAAGCGTCCTTCGACCTCGACGTCGCTGCGTCCAGTGGCGCCGGGCGCGAGCATCACGTCGAAGCCCGCTTGCGATGCGGTGGCGGTGTGCGGCACCGCGTCCTCGTTGCGCCATTCGATGACGTCGCCGACGTGCGCACGGAGCGTCGCCGGCCGGAAGGCCATGCGGTCGATGAGGACGACGTGGGTTTCCGCCCGGGTCTCGCCCGCGCATAGCGCGCAGGCGAGGATCGCTGTGCAACCGACGATCGCAATGCGCCGTGTCACGGCGCAGCGAGCTTCGAATCGAGCGATTCGGCGTGCTTCTGGTGCGACGAGAACAACGCGAGCCCGTCTTCGAGCAACGCCTTCAATTCGGCGTTCTGCGCGCCGGGAATGAGCACGGTGCGCAGCGCGCCGTTGACCTGCGCGTGGTAGGCGGCTTCGTTGTCGACGTACGCCTTGTCGAAGGCGGCGCCGGAAAGGGCGCGCTGCGCGGTCAATGCCTTGGCCGCGGCTTCGTTCAAGGATCGGCTGGTCGGGTTGTCTTCCGGCGTCACGCCGAGTTTCTTCAGCAGCGCGAGCGCCTGCTCGTTCACGGCCGCGTGGTCGCGCGCCATGGTTTCGGCGAAGGCCCGTACGTCGGGCGACGCACTTTTTTCGATCGCGAGCCGGGCGGCCTCGATGTCGATCTGGCCCGCCGTGTACGCGACGTGCGCGATCTGCGCATCCGTCAGCGCGGGCGTGGCGCCCCAGGCCAGCGACGAGGCGAACAGCAGGGGAACGATGGCGAATTTCATGACGACCTCGATGGGAACCCGCGGATCGCGGTGCCCATCCGATGCATGAGTCGACCGCAGGTTCCCGGGTTGCCGGGAACTCCCGGTCGCAGGTGCCCCGATGCGCAGTCGGGCTGGCCGTTCCCGTTGCGCGGGCGCATTCTTCGCCGAGATGCGCGGGCCGCCGGCACGTCCGCACCGGGCATCGAAGCGCATCGGCTTCCGCGAGGAGCCGGCGGGAACCTCGCGCCGACTCGCGCATCGGATGGGGAAATCCTCGGAGCCACGCCACGTGTCCATGACCCAGTCCCGATTCGCCGACATGCCGGAAATGGAGCTGGTCCGCCGTGTGCTGCGGCGGGAGACGGGTTCCTTCCGCTTCCTGATGTCCAGTTGCAACCAGCGCTTGTTCCGCATAGCGCGCAGCGTCGTGAATTCGGATCACGAGGCCGAGGACATCGTGCAGGAGGCCTACGTCACCGCTTACGAAAAGCTGGGGACGTTTCGCGGCGAATGCAGCCTGCTCACCTGGCTCACCCGGATCGTGCTCAACGAGGCGCGGCAGCGCCTGCGCGATCGCAAACACAACGTCGATCTGTGCCGTGCGGAAGCCGAGCAGGAATCGTCGGCCCAGGTGATCGCTTTTCCTTCCCGCAACGCCGGCGGCGAGGATCCCGTCGCCACCGCGGCGCGCGCGGAAATGCGCAGGCTGCTGGAACAGGCGATCGACTCGTTGCCCAGCCCCTTCCGCGTGGTTTACATGTTGCGCGAGATCGAGGAGTGCTCGGTCGAGGAAACCGCGCGTGTGCTGTCGCTGCGCCCGGAAACGGTGAAGACGCGTCTGCATCGTGCGCGCCGCCTGCTGCGTGCGCATATCGAAACGCAGGTGGAAGCGTCGCTCAAGGACGCTTTCCAGTTCCTCGGCCTGCGTTGCGCGAGGATCGCCGACGGCGTCATCGCGCGGCTTGGGCTGGTGGAGGAGGCCGCTGCACAAGCCGGCGATCGATCCTGATCGCGCCCGGCTTCGCAGGCTCAGCCACCCTTGGTTTTTTTCGCAGGTCCGGTTGCCATGTTGAAGGCCGCGGCGGCGCGCACGAGCGCCTTCAGCGCCTTCTCGTCGATCTCCTCGCCCTCGTGGATGTCGATGGCGCGCCGCGTGTTGCCCTCGAGGCTGGAGTTGAAGAGGCCCGCCGGGTCTTCCAGCGATGCGCCCTTGGCGAAGGTCATCTTCACCGCGTTCTTGTAGGTTTCGCCGGTGCACAGGATGCCGCCGTGCGACCACGCCGGGACGCCCCATTTCCATTCTTCCGTCACCTCGGGAATCGCCTGCCGGATGAGGTTGCGGATGTGCGCGAGCGTCTGGCCGCGCCAATCGTCCAGCGACGCGATTTTCGCGTCGATGAGGCGGGGCGCGTCTTCGCTGCTCGCTGACGTCTTCGTGCCGCTGCCGGTCTTCTTCGTGGTCATCGTGATGCGTCCGTGATGGATGGCGCGCGAGAGGGGCGCGGAGTCCGGTGGTAGGTCACAAGCGCTCGCCGGGCAAGCGGCTGGCCTGCTTCACCCACGCCTTGAACTGGGCTTCGTCGAAGCCTTCTTGGCGGATGTCGAGATAGCGTACTGCCTTGTGCTTCGATTCGCCGGGAGGCACCGGCCGCAGTGAGGTGCCGCGGAAGAAGGTCACCTTCACGTAGTTGGTGAAGGTGTGGAAGGAGAGGAACCAGCCGTCCTTGCCTTCGACGCCGTAGAAGGGCGAGTTCCATTTGACGGCCTTGTGCACGCGGGGGACGGTGCGCACGATGAGAGCGTCGAGGCGCCGTCCGAGGTCGCTTTTCCAGCCGGGCATGGCCGCGATGTAGGCCTGCACGGGCGCATCGCCTTCGGCTTTCGCGATCTGCGGATTGCCGCCGGAGAGCAGCACCACCGGCTTCGCGGCGGGTGCCGGGCGCGCGTTCCCGGTCGTCGTATTCGCTTTCGACGCGGCGCGCCGTGCCACCGGCTTCTTCGCCGCAGCCTTGGGCGTGCTCTTGCGTGGCGCGGCCTTCTTGCCGGCAGCGGTGCGTCCGGTGACGCTCTTGCTCGCGGCCTTCGTTTTCCGGGGGGTCCTGGCGGTCATCGTGTTCACTCCTGCGGAGGTTGCGCCGGTGGCACGGCACTCGACTTCCGCGGAATCTACCATCGCGCGCAGGCCTCGGTGGGCGGGCCAAAGTGTGCGCTGTCGTAAACCGCAGCGCGTTCCGCCGCATCCCACACGGTCCAGCACGGCGCGCGTGGCGCCGGTGCATTACTCTTGCGCGCCATGGCTCCGTTTTCGCTGCGCCTCACCTGGAGAGAACTGCGCCGGCGCAAGGTCGTGCGCGCCGCCGCCACCTACGCGGTCGTCGCGTGGGTGGTGCTGCAGCTGGCGGAAGTCACCTACCAACCGCTCGGGCTGCCCGAGTGGGCCATGACATGGACGGTGCTCGGCGCCGTGCTCGGCTTGCCCGTGGTGCTGGTGATCGCCTGGTTCTTCGACGTGTCGGGCGCGGGCGTGCGCCGCGAGCGCGGTGCGGCGGGCGCGGCGGGACCGGTGTTCGCGGTGGCGGTCGTGCTGCTCACCGTCGCGGGCTTCGCATGGTGGCTGACGGGCGTGTACCGGCCGCAGGATGCGCCGGCGCGCCGCGAGTCTTCGGCGGTGCCGGCCAACACCATCGCCGTACTGCCGTTCGACGACATGTCGCCCGCGAAGGACCAGGCCCATCTCGCGGACGGTCTCGCCGAACAACTGCTCGACACGCTGGCGCGCAGTCCGCAGCTGCGCGTGGCTTCGCGCACGTCGTCGTTCGCGTTCCGCAACTACGGCGAGGACATCCGCGGCATCGCCGAGCGCCTGCAGGTGCGCTGGGTGGTGGAGGGCTCGGTGCGCCGGGAAGGCGAGCGCGTGCGCGTGACCGCGCAGCTGATCGACGCCGGCGACGGCTATCACGTGTGGTCGCAGACCTACGATCGCAGCGCCGACGATGTGTTCCGGCTGCAGGACGAAGTGGCGGCGGCGATCGGCGCGCAGCTCGCGCAGCGCATCGGCGCGGTGAGCGTGCAGGCGGGGGCCTTCACCGGCACGCAGGACGGCGCCGCGATGCAGGCCTATCTGAAGGGCCGCGAAGCCTGGCGCAAGCGCACGCAGGCGTCGCTGGCGCTCGCCGAGCAGAGTTTCGACGCGGCGGTGCAGGCCGATGCGGCCTTCGCACGCGGCTGGTCGGGACTCGCGGACACCTACCTGTTGCAGGCGGCGGCGGGCACACGCGCGCTGGACGAAGCCTTGAGCCGCGCCGAAGAAGCCGCCGTGAAAGCGGTGACGCTGGGCCCGACGATCGGCGAATGCTGGGCCTCGATCGGACACCTGCGCATGCGCGCCGGGCAACTCGATGCGGCGCGCCGTTCGCTGGAGCAGGCCGTGCGCTACGACGCGCAATACGACGTCGCGCAACTGTGGCTCGCCGACGTGCTGGAACGGCAGGGCGACTACGTGCAGCAGCGCGCCATGCTGACGCAGGCGATCGAACGCAGTCCGCTCGATCCCGCGCTCACGCTGGGCCTGGCGCGCGTGGAGACGCGCGACGGCCAGTTCGAAGCGGCGCGCGACCGTCTGCTCGACGTGCTGGCCATCGATCCGGCCAACGGTTTCCTGCTGCGCGGACTGGCCGGCCTGCAGATCCAGACCGGCCGCCTGGCCGAGGCGCGCGACGCGTTGCGCGAGGCCGAAGCCGCCGAGCCCGGTGCGCCGGTCAACATCGCGGCGGGTGCGCGCCTGCAAACGCTGATGGAAGATTTCGACGCGGCCGCGGCATCCGTCGAACGCCTGCCCGCCGACAGCCACGAACGCGCCTTGCTGGCGCAGGAACTGGAGCTGGCGCGCGGCGGCGCGCGCATCCTGCCCGCGATGCAGGCCTGGCTCGCGCAAATGCCGGCGAATGCCGGCAGCCAGGACGAACGTCAGGCCTTGATGCTGTCGGCGCTCGCGGCGTGGCGCGCAGGGAAGATCGAGGAAGCCACGGCGCTGCTGCGCCGTGCCAGCGGCAATGCCGAGCGTCTGGTCGACGAACCCGACCGGCTGGCCGCCGCCACGCTGCTGGAAGCCTCGCTGCGAGCCGGCGGCGAGGAAGAAGAGGCGCAGCGCCTGCGGAGTGTGCTCGATACGCTGGTGCCGCGCTGGCTCGACACTGCGGGCCAGTCGCCCGAGGCGGCGTATCTGCGCGGCGCGTTCGCCGCGCAGCGCGCCGACTTCGACGCCGCGCTCGCGGCACTCGAGGACGCCGTGGCCCGCGGCTTCCGCGCACGCTGGTGGCTGCGCGACGATCCGCGCCTGGCAGGGCTGCAATCGCAGCCGCGAATGCAGGCGTTGCAGCAGCGCATCGGCGACGAACTCGGCGCGCTGCGCCGCTGAGCTCCGGCGTCGTTCCCGCGCAGGCGGGAATCCAGTGTCTTCAGCGTTGTGGCAGGGCGAAAGTCGCTGGGTTCCCGCTTTCGCGGGAACGACGGAGGGGTTCGTCATTCCCCCGCAGGCGGGAATCCAGATGCGGTGCACATCGATGTTCCTCGCACCTGGGTCCCCGCCTACGCGGGGACGACATCAGCCGCTCGTGGCGCACACCGTCGCGGGTGCCGCGTAGGTGTAGCCCGCCGCCGTCACACCCGTCACGCAGAACGTCGCGCGGTTCGCGGTCTTCGTCTTGCCGCCGTCGAGCTTGGCCGTGCCCAGCGTGTTGGTGGGCGCGGACGAGGTCTTCACGCCGGCGTTGGTCCAGGTACCGTTGACGCGTGCGTTCGCGATGGGTTTGCCGGTGTGGTCGACGACGCGCACGATGGCGGTGTAGTGCGTCCACGGGTCGCGGCGCGTGAGCGTGACGTTCATGTCGAGCAGCGTCACCGTGGGCACGGTCGGCGTGGGCGTCGGCGTCGGCGTCGGAGTCGGAGTAGGCGTGGGAGTCGGAGTCGGCTCCGGCGTGGTGCCACCCGCGGTGGCGCCGTATTCGACGGCTCCGATGTCGGGCCCTGCGCCCGCCGGACGCGCGTTGCGGTTGAGGTCGATCGCCGGCGCCAGCGTCGCATCGGCCGTATCGATCAGCGGGCTGCCCGCGAGCGGCTGCGCATCGAAGCCCGTCATCGTGGCGTTGGCCAGCAGCGGCGCCACGCACAGGCTGCCCGCCGGGCAGGCGCCGTTCTTCACGCCCGACACGAGGTTCTTCGTCCAGGTCACCTTCTCGGCGCCGGCGTCGGAGTAATGCGCGCAGCTCGATTCCCACGGCTGGCGCCAGTCGATCTGTCCCAGCACCACGTTGTCGACGAAATTCAGCTGCGCCGACGTACCGCCGCCGCCGCTCAGCACCAGGCAATCGCCCTGGCCCGTAATCGTGTTGTTGACGAGGTTCGCGACGCTCGCCGTGTGCAGGCCGATCGACAACGCATTGCCCAGCGCGCGGCAATGGTCGCCGTCGAACATGTTCTTCCAGCCCGCGAAGTAGGCGCAGTTGCCCACCACCACCGAGTTCTCGATCAGCGAATCGCCCTTGGTCTTGAGCTGGTTGCCGGCGTTGCCTTCGGCCCAGGTGCGGCGGATCGTGACGCGGCCGCCTTCCTTCATGTAGAGCAGATCGAGACCGTCGCTGGTGTTGTGGTGGATCATCGAGTCCTCGATGATCCAGTGGCCGGCCGTGGCACCCGTGCCGAGGCCGTCGCCGTAACCGCCGGCGGTCTGGCCCCAGCAACCCCACGGCTCGCCGCCCGGATAGCGCTCGCCGCAACCGTTCCAGGAAAGCTCCAGCTCGCGGAAGACGATGGTGCCGGCGTTGGTGTCGTCGTCGGTGATGTCGCCGTCCCAGCCCGACCAGCCGTTGCCGCGGATCTTGAGCCGCTCCATGGTCCAGTCGGTGAGGCGCGCGGCATGCACGCCGCGGTTGGCCATGCCGTGGATGTTGACGTCGCGCAGCGTCACGTTCTTCGAATCGCGCGCGGAAAGGCCCGTGCCCGCCCACTTGCCCCACGGCGCGGCGGTGCGGTTGCACTTGATGATCTCGCCCTGGCACACGCCGCCGTGGCAATGCTGGTCGATGCACGATTCGTGATCGGTCACTTCGAGATTCGAGATCTCGATGTTCGAGCTGCCCTGCAGGTTCAGCACGATCGACGCTCGCTCGGTACCCCACAGTTCGGGCGCGGGCGTGCCGGTGCCCACGATGCGCGTAGGTTGCGTGGCGGAGGGGCCGCTGGGCACCGCCGTCATGAAGCAATCCCAGCTCCACGACTGATGGCAGAGCACCGCGCCGGGTGCGCCCAGGCCCATCATGTAGCTGCCGGAGGCGATCGAGAGCGTGTCGCCGCCCGCGATGCGCGCGGGGCCGCCGGGCGGCAAGGCCATGAACGGATGCTTCCACGCGCAGGCCTGGCCGGTGCCGGAGCCCGGATAGGCCGCATTGGCGAGTCCGGTGCATTGCGCGGCGTCGCCGCCATCGATGCGCACGAACCAAGTCGCCGCCGACGCCGAAGCGCAGGCGAGGAAAAACAGGGCAAAAATGCAGAGTACGCCGCGCAGCGAGCGCAGCCGGAACGAACGCGACATGGACGAATCCCCGAGCAGGGCCGTGCCGACAGCGGCACGGTCGGCGCGCATTCTCGGGAGATCCGTGGCGCGCCATGCGGTGCGCCGTCACAATTCGTCACCTTCGGTGCGCTGGCGCACCGATGCGATGCGCAAGTCGTGAGCCGGGTCGGATGACACCGCTTGGGCGAGGCCGGCCCTGCGCACCTCAGGCCGCGCGCAGCATCGCCACCGGTTGCGGGCGTGCGAACAGATAGCCCTGCGCGTGAACGCAGCCCATCGCCAGCAGCGCTTCGCGCTGGGCCTGCGTTTCCACACCCTCGGCGACCACGTCCAGTCCCAGCGAATGCGCCAGCGCCAGGATCGCCATGATGATGGCCGAGCTGCGCTGCGCCGCGGGGCCATCCAGCGGCGCGACGAAGCTGCGGTCGATCTTGATCATCTTGAGCGGAAAGCGGTGCACGTAACTCAGTGACGAATAGCCGGTGCCGAAATCGTCGAGCGCCGCGCAGACGCCGGCCGCATGCAGCCGGCCCAGCACCGCGGCCGCGGTTTCCGGATCGCCCAGCAGCGTGCTCTCGGTGACTTCCACGCGCAGCTGGTCGGCCGGGAATCCGGTTTCCGCGGCGAGCGCGAGCAGGCGCGCGTCGAACTGCTCGTTCTGGAAATGGCGCGGCGATATGTTGATCGTGATGTAGGCGCCGTCGCGCGCGAGCGCGCGGCCTTCGGTCAGCGCGGCGCGGTAGAGCTGCCAGTCCATCGCTTCGACGAGGCCGCTTTCCTCGGCCACCGCGAGGAAGGCGCCGGGCGCGAGCAGGCCGCGCTCGGGATGCTGCCAGCGGATCAGCGCTTCGTAGCCCACGACGCCGGCATCGTGCAGCCGCACCAGCGGCTGGAACCAGCACTGGAATTCCTGCCGCGCCAGCGCCGCGCGCAGTTGGTGCTCGACGTCGAGCACATCCATGGCGGTGCGCTGCAGCGATTCGTCGAACAGCACGAAGCGCTGCCTTCCCGCGCCTTTTGCACGGTAGAGCGCGACATCGGCATCGTGCAGCAGATCGTCGGCGGTATGGTGGCGTGATTCGCTGATGGCGATGCCGATGCTGGCGCCCACCTGCAACTCGCGCCCGGCCAGTGCCATCGGTGCCTGCATCGCGGTCTGGATGCGCTGCGCCACCTTGCAGGCGGTCTGCGGGATCGGGGTGTGTTCGAGCAGGATCGCGAACTCGTCGCCCGACAGCCGCGCCACCACGTCGGGTTCGCGGATGCAGCGCTTCAGCCGCTGCGCCACTTCGCGCAACACCTGGTCGCCGGCCAGATGCCCGAGGCTGTCGTTGAACAGCTTGAAGCGGTCGACATCGAGATAGAGCAGGGCGAAACGGCGCGACGGATTGCGCCGCTGATCCGCGATGGCGCGCTCGAGGCGATCGCGCAGATACAGCCGGTTCGGCAATCCCGTGAGCGGATCGTGCATCACCTGATGCTTGAGCTGCGCCTCGATGTCCTCGCGCACCGCGATCTGCTCGGAAAGTTCGCGCGTGCGTTCCTGCACGCGCTGTTCGAGCTCGGCGTTCCAGGCCCGCAGCGAGGCGGCGTGGCGGCGGCGCTCCAGGCTGCGCGCGATCTGGTGCGAGACGAAGGTCAGCACCTCGGCATCGCGCTGATCGTAGACCTGATCGGCGCGATAGCTCTGCACTGCGACCAGGCCGATCACGCCGCTGCTGGTGATGAGCGGCGCGCCCAGCCACAGCAAGGCGGGCGAACGCATCGCCAGCGCCGGCGAGACTTCGCCGCGGGCGGCCAATTCCTCGATCGATCCGGTGTCCGCCAGGAGCGGACGGCCATGGCGGATCACGTATTCGCTCAGGCCCTTGTCCAGCGGGCGCGATTCCACGCCGGCGTCCATGGCATCGACGAAGTACGGGAATTCCAGCCGCGTGCCGTCGTCGGACACCAGCGCGATGTAGAAATTCTCGGCGTTGAGCAGTTCGCCGACGGCGCGATGGATGTCGCGGTAGAACTGCGCCGCGTCCTGGTCGGCGAGCGCCAGCGCCGCGATGCGGTAGAGCATCGCCTGCAGATGCTCGGCGCGCTTGCGCTCTTCCACCTGGCGTTGCAACACGATGTTGGCCTGCGCCAGCTCGCGGGTGCGCTCCACCACGCGGCGCTCGAGTTCCTGCTGCCCGCGCTTGCGTTCGAGCGCGGTGAGCACGTGATCGGCCACGAAGGCGAGCAGATCGCGTTCGGTCTGGGTGTAACGCTCCGTCGGCGTGTAGCTTTGCACCACCAGCGCGCCCACGGCTTCGCCGTCGCGCAGCATCGGCACGCCGAGCCAGTCGAAGCTGTCGGGCCCGCGTACTTCCAGTTCGCCCGAGACCTGGCGGCGCAGTTCCTCGGTGCGGCCCATCAGCGATTTGCGGTCGTGGATCAGATACCAGGTCAGGCCGCGCTCGAGCGCCTGCATGGGAACCACGCGGCCCTGCGGCGTGTCGTCCTCGGTGTCGGCGAAGTAGAGGAATTCGAGCTCATCGCGCTCGCGGTCGTAGAGCACGATGTAGAAGTTCTCGGCGTACATCAACTGGCCGATGATGTCGTGCAGCCCGCGCAGCACGCTCGGCATGTCGCGCTGCGAGCCCGCCAGATCGGCGATCGCGAACAGCGCGCTCTGCAGCCTTTCGGCGTGGCGCAGATGCTCCACGGCCAGCAGTTCGCGGCAGCGTGCCGTGGCCAGATCGATGCCTTGCTCTTCCTGTGCATCGAAGGCCGGCAGCGGTCCGGCATCGGACTGCAGTTGCAGGGTGCCGCCGGGGGCGTCGCACAGCACCCGCGTTTCACCGCCGGGCGAAGCCTCGGCCGGCAACAGGAAGACGGCGTCCGGTCCTTCGCAGCGGATGCTCAGGCCGGCATGTCCGCGTGCGCGAAGAAAATCCCACAACACTTCGGCGGCGTCGCACACGCCATGCGCGCGCAGCAGCCGGGTCGCAAGATCGCCGGCCTGCGGCGCGGAAACGCGTTCCCCGTTCGTCATGCAGTCGAGCCTCCCTTGGCACGACGATCATGAACGGATGCGACTGAATCGCAAGCCCCAAAAACACAAAGGCCGCGCCGGGTTTCCCCGACGCGGCCCGTGCAAAGCGGACGCGACTGTTACTGGCGGCGGACGACCGCCGCGAAGGCGTTGGTCGGGCTCTTGAGCGCCAGCGCCAGGCCGCGGTTGTCGCCGTAGTCGGTCCAGTCGACGACGATGGCCTTGCCCGTGTAGGTGCCGTTCTCGGCCGGGCAGCCCGTCACCGTGATCGAAGTGGAGAACGCGTTGGAGCCGGGGATCGGCACCAGCGTGCCGCTGAAGCTGCAGCCGCCCGCCTTGTTGCCGGTGAAGGTACCGTTGTTGGCGACCAGCAGGCCGATCGTGCTGCTCGGCACGGAGGGATCGTTGTAGGTGCCGGCCAGCGCCGACACCGGCACGTTGCGCGTGGTCGAGGCCAGGTAGCTGCCGTTGAGCGTGCCGGTTTCCGCGGTGCCCGTGAAGGTGCCGCTGTAGAAATCGTTCTGCCGGACGCTGAGCGCGCCGTTGAACGTGGCGCTCGAGGTGGCGCTGTTGAAGCGCACGCCGTTGATGGTCTGGCCGTGCAGGTTGGTGATCGTCACCGCGTTGTTGGGGCCCACCGTGTAGGTGCCGGTGTAGGCGCCGAACAGCGGGATGGTGATGGTGACGCCGCCGGTGTCGTCGAGCAGCATGTAGCCGCCGCGCTGGCGCGCCGGATTCTGCGTGCGCATGATCACGCCGTAGGTGGCGGACACCGCGCCCACGGTGCCGTCGCAATCGAGGCCGGAGACGCCGGCGAGCTTCTGCAGCGGCAGCGTGCCGCTGCCGAAGGTGCCGCCGTTGGGGAGGGTGAGCGTGCCGTTGTACTCCACCGAGGCCGTGCTGCAGTTGGCGAAGGTGAGCTTGAGCGTGCCCCAGGGACGGATCTGGCGGTTCTCCGGCGTGAATTCGCCGAACTTGATGCCGTCGATGTACTGCGCGTTGCCGCTCAGCACGCCCGGCGAGGTTTCGTCGAGCAGGGCCGAGACCCAGATCGGATTGCCCTGCTTGTCGTAGGTGTACCAGGCCACCGAGGCGGTGTCGGCGTCGACCGCCGTGACTTCGAAGCCGTGGCCGGACTGCGCCGGGTTGTACCAGAGGCCGGAAAGCGCGCGATCGAAGGCGTGCGCCGAGGTGATGCCGGCCAGCGCGAGGGCGCCGGCGAGGAGGACTTTGCCCATCGAAGAACTTCCTGTGTGGTGGGGGAACGATCGCGTGTTGACGCGCAACGGGAGCGAATCGTCGCGCCCGCCGTGTGGAAAACGCCGGATCAGCGCAGGGCGTACCCAAACTGCTGGCGGAACTGCTCGGCGAACTCCTCGTAATCGAAGCGCTGGTTCTGCGGACCCAGGTGCTCGATCTTGAGCGCACCCATGAGCGAGGCGATGCGGCCCGCGGTGGCCATGTCCATGCCGTTCATCAGGCCGAAGATCAGGCCGGCGCGGTAGGCGTCGCCGCAGCCGGTGGGATCGACCACGCGCATCGCGTTGGCGGCCGGCACGTGCATCTCGCCTTCGCGCGTATGCACCTCCGAACCGCGCGGGCCGCGCGTGATGATGTAGGCCTGCACGCGCTCGGCGATGTCCTTCGTCGACAGCCCGGTGCGGTCCTGCAGCAGGCTCGATTCGTAATCGTTGACGGTGACGTAGCTGGCCTGCTCGATCATCTGCGTCAGCTCCCTGCCGTTGTACAGCGGCATGGCCTGGCCGGGATCGAAGATGAAGGGAATGCCGCACTCGGCGAACTCCTTGGAGTTCTGCAGCATGGCCTCGTAGCCGTCCGGGCCCACGATGCCGAACTTGATGCCGGCCACGTCCCGCACGTGGTTCTCGTACGAGCGCATCATCGCGCCCGGATGGAAGGCGGTGATCTGGTTGTCGTCCAGGTCGGTGGTGATGAAGGCCTGCGCGGTGTAGAGATCCGGGATCTCCTTCACCTGGTCGAGCCGGATGCCGCAGGCCTCGAAATGCTCGCGGTAGGGCTGGAAATCCTGGCCCACGGTGGCCATCGGCACGGGGTCCCCGCCCAGCAGCTTCAGGTTGTAGGCGATGTTGCCCGCGCACCCGCCGAACTCGCGCCGCATGCGCGGCACCAGGAACGACACGTTCAGGATGTGCACCTTGTCCGGCAGGATGTGGTTCTTGAACTGGTCCTGGAACACCATGATGGTGTCGTAGGCGAGCGAACCGCAGATCAGGGCGGACATCGGGAATCCTTGCGCGGGAACGGGACAAAAGGCGGGGGATTCTACCCTCGGACCCGGTGGAGGTCATCCTTGCCCGCCGCGACGCGGCTAGACTGCCGATGCCGCCTGCGTGGGCGCAGGATCGAGCTCCACGCGGCGAGTCATCGAGGATGCGCGCAATGAAGACTCTGCATGAGATCGAGGAAAACGTCGTCATGCTGGCGGCTCGCATCTGCGCGGCCGCCTCGGTACTGCCGACCTGCGGCCGGACCGAAGACGGTGCCCGTCCGCACATCGAAGCCGGTGCCGGCACCTATCGCTACGTGATCGTCGAGCGTGGTTGCGAACTCGAACGGCGCACCACCTCCGACATCGACGAATTGCTGTACTGGGTCTTCGCCGACGTCACGCATGCGATGGCGTTCGAGTACGAGCTGCACCATCGCGTGCATGATCGGGACTGCCGAAGGATCGCCTTTCCCAGGCAGATCGAACTGATGTCGAAGCTCGGGACGGAGTTCGGCCGCAGGATGGCCTGCGAGATCGAACGCATCCTGCGCAGGGCGCCTTACGACGACGGACCTTTTCGGGCGTCGGTCCGGTCCGCCGGCATGCCTGGAGCTGCCCCGTGAAGAAGGACGAAGCCATCTATGCCGTGTCGGCAATCCTTGCGGCGGGACTCGGCGGGCTCGGTACCGCGTTGAAGGCCGAGGCGAGCGATGATCTGTTCGCCGGCATCGGGCTGGCGGTGCTTTGCATGGGGTTCTACCTGCAGCATCGCTTCGCCATTGCCGCCGGCCTCGGCAGCGCGCCGCCGGCGTCGGTGCCGGGCGGAGGAGGCTTCCGTGGCTTTCCGAAGTTTCTCCAGCTTGCCGGCGTCGTCCTCATTTACGCCGGCATCGCGGTCTGGATCGCAGGCCGCAGCTGAGAGCTGCGGACATCGGCGGACGCCCGCGGCGTAGACCGACGCTGGCCGGCGGCGCGGATTGCTTCTACATTGCGATCCGGCCGGATCGCCCGGGCCGCGATGCAGGAGACTCGATGATCGGACCTCTTCCCGCAGGCGTCATCTTCGTCGACGACATCGCGCTGGTCGCGGATTTCTATCGGGCGGTCGTCGGGCTGCAAACGGTCCATGCTGGCGAAGGTCATATCGTCCTTGCGGGCGCCGGTTTCCAGTTGACCATCCACTCGCTGCCGGACCAGGTCTCGGCGCGCCGCTATCCGACGCGCGAAGACGGTTACATCAAGCTTTGCTTTCCCGTCGCCGACATCGCGCGGGCACGCGCCGCGGCTGCTTCGCACGGCGGGGAGATCTGGACCGCGGATCAAGAATGGACTGCGCGCGGATTCCGTGCGTGCGACGGCCGCGACCCGGAAGGGAATGTGTTCCAGGTGCGGCAAGCGGTCACCTGACGGTCCATCCGAGGAGCGAAATGCGCCAGGAAAAAGTCTTCGCCATCAAGTTTTCGAGCCTGTATCCGCTGTACGTGAAGAAGGCCGAATCCAAGAACCGCTCGAAGGAAGAAGTCGATGAGGTCATCCGCTGGTTGACGGGCTACAGTCCGGACGGACTGCGCGACCAGATCGCCTCCGGCAACGATCTCGAAACCTTCTTCGCGCAGTCGCCCGCGTTCAATCCGAACGCTTCGCTCATCAAGGGCGTGGTGTGCGGCATCCGGGTGGAAGACATCGAACACCCGCTCATGCAGAAGATCCGCTACCTCGACAAGCTCGTCGACGAGCTCGCCAAGGGCAAGGCGATGGAGAAGATCCTTCGGCAGTGATTCGTTCGCATACGTGCGCCCGGATTCGGGCTCGGCGCAATCGGAGGATGCATGACACGAGTGCGGGTCGAAAGCTTCACCATTTCGCTCGATGGCTACGGCGCGGGTCCGCAACAGAGCCAGGAAGATCCACTCGGGGTGGGCGGTGAAGCGCTGCACGAGTGGGTCGTGTCCACGCGCAGCTGGCGGCAGGCGCATGGCAAGGACGGCGGCACGACGGGGATCGACGGCGATTTCGCGGCGCGCGACGCGGGGCAGGTCGGCGCGTGGATCCTCGGCAGGAACATGTTCGGGCCGATCCGCGGCCCGTGGCAGGATTCGGACTGGCAGGGCTGGTGGGGAAAGAATCCGCCCTATCACTGTCCGGTGTTCGTCCTGACGCATCACGCGCGTGCGCCGCTGGCGATGGAAGGCGGTACGACCTTCCATTTCGTGACGCAGGGCATCCACGCGGCGCTCGAGCGCGCCCGCGAGGCGGCGGACGGGAAGGACGTCCGGATCGGGGGCGGGGCCGACACCATCCGGCAATATCTGCGCGAGGGTCTGATCGACGAGTTGCACGTCGCGATCGCGCCCGTGCTGCTCGGCGACGGGGAGCGGTTGTTCGAGGACGTCGATCTGCGCACGCTGGGTTACGAATGCGTGCAGTTCGTGGGTTCGGACAAGGCCACGCATGTCGTACTGCGACGTCGGGGCCGATGAAGCCCATCGACGACGCATCCCTTCTGGAAGGTTGAAAGGAGAACACAGTGGCCCTGGAATGGAAACACTCCATCGAAGGAGTGGATTGGGAAGAACTTTCCGCGCTGTATCGCGCCGCGCCGCTCGGCGACAAGAAGCCCGCGTGGCTGCAGACGGTGTTCTCCAACAGCCGGTTCGTGTGCCTGGTGTACGACGGGGGCCGCCTCGTCGGCGCCGGCCGCGCCTTGGCCGACGGCGCGGATTGCTCCTACATTTGCGACGTCGCCGTGCTGCCGACGCATCAGGGCAGCGGGCTGGGCAAGCGCATCGTCGGCGAACTCGTCGAGAAATCGCGCGGCCATCGCAAGATCATCCTCTACGCCGTGCCGGGCAAGGAGCCGTTCTACCGCAAGTTCGGCTTCCTGCGCATGACGACGGCGATGGCGATCTTCGAGAACCCGCAGCAACAGTTGGAGCGCGGTTATCTCAGCGAGGCCTAGGATGTCCGTCCCGGCCCGCAGGAGACGACCATGAAGGCGCAGATCACGAAACCACCCGTGGCGACGACCGAAATGCGCATCCACAGGCCCGCGGCGGGGGTGTTCGAAGCCTTCGTCGATCCCGCCATCACCACGCAGTTCTGGTTCACGCGCAGCAGCGGCCGGCTCGAGACGGGGCGCGAGATCCGCTGGGATTGGGAGATGTACGGCGCATCGACGAACGTGCTCGTGAAGACGCTCGATCCCGGCAAGCGCATCGTGATCGAATGGGACGGCTACAGCGGCCGCACCACGGTGGAGTGGACGTTCGCCGCGCACGCCGATGGCAGCACGCATGTGGTCATCGAGGAATCCGGCTGGAGCGGCGACGGCGACGAACTCGTGCGTTACGTCGGCGAATCGACGCAGGGCTTCACCTGGACGCTCGCGGGCCTCAAGGCCTTCCTCGAACACGGCATCCGGCTCGGGCTGGTGGCGGACAAGAATCCGGATGCACACGTGGCGGGCTGGCGGCCGGACTGACGAGTTCGCCGCGACCTGCAGTAGCTGATGGGTTGCGAGTGCCCGACCCGCGAGGCGGTCCGCGTGACCCCGCGCAGGTGATCCATGTCACACTATTGACAGAAGCGGCGGTCATGCTTCCACGGTTTGGGACGTCGGGACGCGTCCCGATCCATGCAGGGATGCGGAGCTCGGCAATCCTGGGGAAATCTCATGTCGCTAGTGCGTGTGCGCCGCCTGAGTGCGGCCGTCGTTTTTGCGTGCGTGTGTGGAACCGCTCCTGCCGCCGGCCCTGTGGCCGACGCGTCCGATCCGCTGCAGCGCCTGCCGGATCACTATGAATTCGATGCCACGCTGGATGCCGACTTCGCGCCCGACGCGCGCGGTCTGCACCATGCGCGGTTGAGCTTCGATTATCCGGCCGGCAGCGAAGCGACACTCGCCGCCTGGCAGGTGGATCTGCTCTCGCCGCAGGGCGTGACGGTGCAGAGTCTGCAAGGCGAGACGCCGCTCGCGCACGGCCGCGGCCGCGTCACCGTGGCGCTCGACGGCAAGCGCGATGCTGCTGGTTTCTACACGGTGCGCCTGCGTGCGGTGCCCGCCGTGGTGCTGGCCGGCGAGACCGACGAGCAGGCGCGCATCCAGCGCTCCTTCGCGCTGGCGCAGGGCGAGCTGATCGAGCAGACCTACGACATCCGCATCGGCAACGTGCCCGCACCGGCGATGCCGGCCTTCCTCGGCCTGCCGCGTGGCAGCGAGCGCGCCAAATCGGCGCCGGCCACCGGTTCGCTGCCCTACATCATCTACTACGGCAACCTGCACAGCCAGACCAACCACAGCGATGGCGGCACCGTGGTGTCGAGCTGCGGCGGTTCCGAAGTGCCGCAGGGCGGCACGC
>CAMLOR010000034.1 GCA_946481615.1 uncultured Aquimonas sp. | reverse complement strand
GGCCCGGGGTGTCGAGGAAGCTGATCACGCCCTTGTCGGTTTCGACGTGGTAGGCACCGATGTGCTGGGTGATGCCGCCGGCTTCGCCCGCGGCCACCTTGGTGCGGCGGATGTAGTCGAGCAGCGAGGTCTTGCCGTGGTCGACATGGCCCATGATCGTGACCACCGGCGGGCGCGTGCTCTTCTCGCCCTCGATGCTCTCGATGTGTTCCATCAGCGCCGATTCGGCGTCGTTCTCGCTGGCCTTGACCGCCTTGTGGCCCAGCTCCTCGACGACGAGCACCGCGGTGTCGTGGTCGAGCGTCTGGTTGATGGTGACCATCATGCCCATCTTGAAGAGGGCCTTGACCACTTCGCCGCCCTTGAGCGCGAGCTTCTGGGCCAGATCGGCGACGGTGATGCCTTCGCCGATCGCCACTTCGCGCACGACGGGTGCGGAAGGACGCGAGAAGCTGTGCTGCGAGGAGCCCGAGCGGCTGGCTTCCGCCGGACGGTGCTTGGTCTTCTTCTGCTTGGCGCCGCGGCGCGCGGAGCCGGCTTCCGAGAGGTGCAGTTCGCCCTTCGAGAAGCGGTTGCCGCCGTCGCCGGCGTCTTCGCGCGCGCCGTGCGAGCGCGCCGGCTTGCCGTGGCGCTGCTGGTGGCCGTGCGACTTGGTTTCGTCCGGCGGCGCCGGCGGCGCGGCGGGCGCCGCGGCCGGAGCGACCACACGCTCCTTGCGCTCGCGCGGTTCGACCACGCGGAAGGTGCCGCCACCGAAGCCGCCCTTGGCTTCGCTGCGCGGCGCGCGCGGTTCCGGCGGCGCCGCCGGCACTGCGTTGGCGGCGGCTTCGGCGGCTTCCGCGGCGTCGGCGGCGGCCTGCGCTTCCTCGCGCTCGCGGCGCGCTTCGGCTTCCAGCGCCAGGCGCGCGGCTTCCTCTTCGGCGATGCGGCGTTCGACTTCCTCGCGCTTCTTGCGGTCGGAAGCGTCGATGGCGGAGAGCTCGGCCTGGTTGCGCGCCTGCGATTCGGCGAGCTTGCGCTGCGCTTCCTCGCGCTCGGGATTCTCGGGCACGTCGACTTCGGTGCGCTTGACGTAGGTGCGCTTCTGGCGCACCTCGACATTCACCGTGGTCTTGCTCTTGCCCGCGGCCACGGTCAGCTCTTCCACCTTGCGGCGCTTGAGCGTGATCTGCTTGGGCGCGGCGTCTTCCACCGGCTTTTCGGCCTTCCCGTGCGTGCGGCGCAGGAAGCCCAGCAGCTTGACCTTTTCCGTGCTGGTGACGACCTGGTCCGGGCCGTCGAACTTCATCCCGGCCTCGGCAAGCTGTTCGAGCAGCTTGTCGACCGGGAGAGCCAGGACGCTGGCCAGTTGTCTTACCGTGACTTCGGACATTTAGCTTTCCAGTTCAATGCTTCTGTTTTACTCGAACCAGGGCGCACGCGCAGCCATGATCAGGGCGGCGGCACGTTCTTCGTCCATGCCTTCGATGTCGGTGAGGTCGTCGGTGGCGAGCTCGGCCAGATCCTCCTGGCTCACCACGCCGCGGCGCGCGAGTTCGTAGGCCGTGGCCTCGTCCATGCCTTCGAGCTGCAGCAGATCGTCGGCCGGCTTGTGTTCTTCGAGCTCTTCCTCGACGGCGAGCGCATCGGTGAGCAGCGCGTCGCGGGCACGCGCGCGCAGTTCTTCCACGATGTCCTCGTCGAAGCCTTCGACCGCCAGCAGTTCGCCGGCCGGCACGTAGGCGATTTCCTCGAGCGTGGTGAAGCCCTCGCCCACCAGGATGCCGGCGATTTCTTCGTCGACTTCGAGCTTCTCCATGAACAGGCCGCGCGCGGTGGCCTGCTCGGCCTCGCTCTTGGCGGTGACCTGGGCCTGCGTCATCACGTTGAGCTGCCAGCCCGAGAGCTTGCTGGCGAGGCGCACGTTCTGGCCGCCCTTGCCGATGGCCTGGGCCAGCTTGTCCTCGGCCACGGCGATGTCCATCGAGTGCTTTTCCTCGTCCACGATGATGGACTGCACTTCGGCCGGCGCCATGGCGTTGATGACGAACTGCGCCGGGTTGTCGCTCCACAGCACGATGTCGATGCGTTCGCCGTTGAGTTCGTTGCTCACGGCCTGCACGCGCGAACCGCGCATGCCGATGCAGGCGCCGATCGGATCGGTGCGGTGGTCGTGCGCGATCACGGCGATCTTGGCGCGGTCGCCCGGATCGCGCGCGGCGGCCTTGATCTCCACCAGGCCCTGGCCCACTTCCGGCACTTCGAGCTTGAAGAGTTCCATCATGAACTCGGGCGCGGTGCGCGAGATGAAGAGCTGCGGGCCGCGCGCTTCGGCGCGCACGTCGAACAGATAGCCGCGGATGCGGTCGCCCGGACGCACGACGTCGCGCGGGATGGCCTTGTCCTTCGGGATGTAGGCCTCGGCGTTGCCGCCGAGGTCGACGTAGATGCTGCCGCGCTCCACGCGCTTGACGATGCCGGTGAGCAGCTCGCCGACGCGATCCTTGTAGGCGTCCACCACCTGCGCGCGCTCGGCTTCGCGCACGCGCTGCACGATGACCTGCTTGGCGGCCTGCGCGGCGATGCGGCCGAACTCGGCGTTCTCGACCTGTTCCTCGACGAAATCGCCGATCTGCGCCTCGGGCTTGTCGTCGATGACGTCCATCATCCGGATCATGCGTTCCGGCGATTCCATCACCACGTCGTCGGGCACCACTTCCCAGCGGCGGAAGGTTTCGTAGTTGCCGTTGACGCGATTGATGGACACGCGCATGGCGACGTCCTGGTCCGGATAGCGCTTCTTGGCGGCGGAGGCCAGGGCGGCTTCCATCGCGTCGAAAATGACGCCGCGCGCGACGCCCTTCTCGTTGGCGACCGCGTCCACCACCATCAACAATTCCTTGCTCATCGGACTAGCTCTTCTTCTTGCCGGCAGGCTTCTTGCCGGGTTTCGTGGGGGCCTCGAACACCGGCGCGAGGCGCGCCTTGGTGATGTTGGCGTGGGGAATACGGACTTCCTGGCCGTCCTGGTCGAGCACGATCTCGTCGCCTTCCACGCGCAGGATCGGGCCCTGGAAGCGCCGGCGGTTGTCGATCGGCAGATCGACCGTCACCTTGGCCGGGGTGCCGGCGAACTTCGCGAAATGCTCCGGCTTGAAGAGCGGGCGCTCGATGCCCGGCGAGGACACTTCCAGCGTGTAGTGCGCGTCGATCGGATCGTGCACGTCGAGCAGGCCGCTGACTTCGCGGCTCACCGCCTCGCAGTCCTCGATGGTGACGGGCCGCCCGGCGTGATCGATGTAGAGGCGCAGCAGCGCGTTGGCGTTGCCCGCGCTGTATTCGACGCCCAGCAGTTCGAGCCCCAGGGCGTTCACCGCCGGGCTCAGCAGGGTTTCGATTTCGTGTTGCTTCTGCGACATCGCTATGTATGTTTTTCCGGCCAAAAGAAAAGGGGCACAAGGCCCCTTTCCGGTTACTTCCTGTTTCCGGTGGCTAGCCACCAAACAAAAGAGCCTCCGTGGAGGCTCTTTCGTTTCCGAAACTGGTAGCGGGGGCAGGATTTGAACCTGCGACCTTCGGGTTATGAGCCCGACGAGCTGCCAGACTGCTCCACCCCGCAGCAGTGAGAACGCAATTGTAGGGGCGGCAACGGATTATCGCAAGGGGCAGCGTGCTCAGCTTTCCTTGAAGGGCCGGCGCGCGGCGACTTCGTCGGGCTGCACGCGACCGAAGATTTCACGCACCACCGCGTTCACCGCCGGCAGACGATGGCGCAGCCAGACGTGGCTGGCCAGCGGGCTGGCGCCCAGACTGGCCTTGGGTTCGGACGCGGTGCGGCCGAAACTCAGTTCGGTGCAACCGAGTTCGATGCCGTCCTCGATCAGGCACTGCAGCAGGCGCAGATAGAGCGGGACGCGGGCGTTCACCGCGTAATCGAGCCCGACGTAATAGCCCAGCGCGCGCGTGCCGTCCTTGATGGTGGTGATGAAGCCCGCGATGTGCTCGTCGTTGCGGATCAGCGTGCAGCGCATGCGTGCCGGGCCGGCGAGCCGCGCCAGCGCGGCGAAATAGCCCGCAGGCAGCGCCGAAAGGCGCGTCGCCGCGCGGCGCTCGACTTCGCTGTAGAGCGCGTGCAGGCGGGCGTCGTGCGCGGCGGCATCGGCATTGCGTTCGACGCGGTAGCCGGCCTCTTCCACCTGCTTGACGATCTTCTTCGCCTTGCTGCGGTAGTTCGAATTCAGATCGGCGAGATAACACGCGAAGCCCTTCCAGTGCGCGCGCAGCGGCATCGCCATTTCCGGCTCGGTGGCGAGCGGGCGGTAGCTGAAATCGCGCAGCGGCGCGGCCTGCTCGTGCCGGGCCTGGTCGAGATCCTTGATCATCACGTAATCGACCTGCCCATGCAGGCGATCGGCGCGGCGCAGGCGATACAGCGCCTCGGCCACGCCATGCCAGAGCACCTGCGGTTCGACGTCCGGCGCGAAGGCCAGGCCATGGAACCCGCTCGACACCAGGCTGCCGCAGATCAGCAGGCGCGTGCGCAGCTGCTGCAGCGCCTTCTTGCGCACCTTCGATTCCGGCAGGTTGGCGAGCTGGTCGCCCTGCACCTCCACTACCTGCGCCGCCAGCGCGACGATCGGCACGCCGTTGCGATAGACGATCGCGTAGCGCTGTTGCATGCCTTCGGGCGAATGCGCTTCGAGCAGGCGGCGGTAGTCGCGCGCCATGAAGAACGAGGCCTCGCGCACGAGCGCGTCCCAATGCGCCGGGTTGAGGAAATCGACGCGGTCGGCGAGCGCGCAGTGCAGGCCACTGGGGCGGGCGCGCCGCGCGTGGCGTTCGAGAGCGGATTTGATCGGTTCGAAAAGGGTCGTGTTCATCCGTTTTTTCTTTGTCGGGTCAACGCGCGGGCCATTCCCAGCGCGGTTCGTCCAGGTCGTGCCGGCCGGCCACCACGGTCTCGCCGAGGCGTTTGTCGAGCGGCACGCTGTTGCACTCGGGCGCCTCTTCCAGCGCCGCGATCAGCCGCGGCGCGTGCGAGACCACCCAGACCTGCGTGCGCCGCGCGCAAGCCGCGATCAGGCGGCCGAGCGCCGGCAGCAGGTCCGGATGCAGGCTGGTCTCCGGCTCGTTCAACACCATCAGCGGCGGCGGCCGCGGCGACATCAGCGCCGCCACCCACAGCAGATAGCGCAAGGTGCCGTCGGAAAGCTCGGCCGTGGCCAGCGGCCGCAGCAGGCCCTCGTGCATGAAACGCAAATCGAAGCGCCCGTCGTTCACTTCGACCTCCACCTGCGCGCCGGGGAAGGCGTCGTCGACGGCGTCGTCGAGGGCCTGGCGATCGCCGATCTCGCGGATCGTCTGCCAGGCGGCGGCCAGATCCCGGCCATCGGGCGCGAGCACCGGCGTGCGCGTGCCCAGACGCGACTGGCGCGCGGGCGCCTCGGCATCGCAGCGGAAATGATCGTAGAAACGCCAGGCGCGGATTTCCTCGCGCAGGCGCAGCACTTCCGGCGCGCGCTCGGGGTCGGCGATCTGCTCGAAAAGGCTGCGGAAGGGATCCAGATGCGCCTCGAGCACGCGCCGCTCGCGTCCGTCGCGCACGGTGGCCACGCTGCCGCGGCGATCCACCAGCACGTTCGAACTGCGCAGGAAATCGCCCGCGAAGATGCACTCGCGCTTGATCTCCGGATCGAAGTTGAACATCGATTCGCCCGGGATGGGCAGGCCCAGATCGATGACGTAGCCGTAGTCTTCGCCGGCGAAACCGAGCCGCAGCGCCACCGGCCCGGTGCGCTGCGTGCCCTGGATCTCCACCTCGCCGCGCCGCATGCGCGGCGAGATCTCACGCGGTCCGGCCCACAGCGCCGAGCCGATGCCGCCTTCGGCCGCGAGCGCGGCGGTGACGCCGCCCTGCGCCGAAGCCGCGAGCAGGCGCAGCGCACGGTAGACGTTGGACTTGCCGCTGCCGTTGGCGCCCGTCACCACGTTGAGCCGTGCCAGCGGCAGCACCAGTTCGTGCAGCGAGCGGTAGTTCGCGACGGCGAGCGTCTTCACCATTCGGTGCGATGCGGCAGCAGCCCGCGCAATTCGGCATCCGTGAGATTGCGCCACTGGCCGGGCTTCAGATGCGCGAGCTTGATGTTGACCACGCGCACGCGCAGCAGCGTCTTCACGCGGAAACCGAAATGCGCAGCCATCAGGCGGATCTGCCGGTTGAGGCCCTGCGTGAGCACGATGCGGAAGCCGAACTTGCCGAGCTTGGAGGTCTTCGCAGGCTTGGTCGGCACGCCGTGGATCGGGATGCCGCCCTTGGCCATGCCGCGCAGCAATTCGTCGGTGACCGCATGGTTCACTGCCACGAGGTACTCCTTCTCCTTGGCGTTTTCGGCGCGCAGGATCTCGTTGACGATGTCGCCGTTGCTGGTGAGCAGGATCAGGCCCTCGGAATCCTTGTCGAGGCGGCCGATCGGGAAGATGCGCCGCTCGTGCCCGATGGCGTCGACGATGTTGCCCTTCACCTCCTGCTCGGTGGTGGAGGTGACGCCCACCGGCTTGTAGTAGGCGATGTAGACGTGGGCGCGCTTGCCCTTCCCCGCCGCTCGCGGGGCGACCACGTTGCCGTCGACGCGCACCTCGTCGCCCGGCAACACGCGCGTCCCCGGCCCCGCCGTCTGCCCGTTCACCGCCACGCGGCGCGCCGAGATCAGCGCGTCGGCCTCGCGGCGCGAGCAGAACCCGGTTTCGCCGATCCATTTATTGATGCGGGTGCCGCGTTCGCCCGGCTCGTCGTGGTCGCTCATGGAGCGATTCTCGCATTTCGCGCGATTGGGGTGCGACGCGTGCCCGGCGACACCGGAGTTCCCGTGAAGTTCCGGCTCCGGCGAGCGGAACCAATTCGCACCGCGTGCATCTACGAGCGCCGGGCGGACGTGGGGCAACCTCAGGGAGACATTCGTGAAGAAGACAATAGTGTTCGTCGTGGCAGCATTCGCAACCGGAACCGCGGTCGCCGGGCCCTCGGCAGCCAGCCAGACCGAGTTCCAGGAAGGCTACCTGTGTGCCATCTCGCGCGTATCCATCACTGCCGGCCGCCGCGGCGACGAGACCGCGCTCGCGTTCAATCTCACCACCGGACCGGAATGCACTGGCGAATGGCTGGAAACGAACTACGCCTGCGGTTCCGGGCCGCGTGCGGGAGTGAATCTGGGCGCGTGTTCCAAAACCGCCACGTTCTCGATGACCGAGCAGGCCATGATCCACGACGAGTTGCTGCAAGCCGCCGAGCGCAATCTGCAGGTCGACGTGGTTCGTGGCCCATGCCTTTCCGGCGACCCGCTCCAGAAGTGTTTCGTGCATCTGAGGATCTACAACGTGCCGCGCGCAGCGGATGAAGAAAGCTGATTCAGCCCGGCGCGAGGTAGCGCTGGATGCGCGTGGGCTTCAGTCGCGTGAGGTCCACGCGCACCAGGCCGTCGACGCTGTCGGCGAAGTCGGGGTCGACGCCGAAGGCGAGGAAGTCGACGCCGCCGGGTTCGCACAGTTCGGCGTATTGCTTGTAGAGCGTCGGCACACGCGCGCCCAGGGCCTGCAGGCGGGTGCGCAGCACGCGCATGGCGGCGTCGGCGTCGAGTTCGCCGAAGTCGGGTTCGGCGCCGCTGAAGCGGAACGGGCGCGTGGCCGTGGCGAGCGCGGTGCTTTCGCCGTAGAAGCGGCGGTAGTAGCCGACGATGAGTTCGCGGGCATCGAGCGGCAGTGCCGCGCTGATCGACACGGGGCCGAACAGGTAGCGCACGTCGGGTTGCCGGCGCAGCCAGGCGCCGATGCCGCACCACAGGTAATCGAGGCTGCGCGTGCCCCAGTAGGCCCGTGCCACGAAGCTGCGGCCGAGTTCCGCGCCCTGCGCGACGGTGTCGTCGAGGCGGCGGTCGAAATCGAACAGCGTGCGGGTGTAGAGCGCGTCGGGCCCGCGTTCGGCCAGCGCCTGCGCGCAGCGGACCGCGCGGTAGGCGCCGGCGATCTCGCCGGCCGCGGCGTCCCACAGCACGATGTGGTCGTACCAGGTGTCGAAGCGATCGAGGTCGAGGCGCTGACCCGTACCCTCGCCCACGGCGCGGAAGGTCGATTCGCGCAGCCGTCCGATCTCGCGCAGCAGTGGCGAATCGGAGGCCAGCCGCCCGGCGTGGATGCGCTTGCCGTCCGGCGTTTCGCCCAGCAGCGGCAGCGCATCGAGATCGCGCGCCACCTCGCGCAGGCGCGGACGATGCACGATCGGCGCGAGCTTCGGGCGCCACGCATCCCTGGCGCTGCCGAGCGCGCGCGTGGCCTGCTCGACGACGCGGCTGGTGCGGACGCGGTCGGCCTGCGCGAATTCCGAGACTTCGCGCGGCGCGCCCACGCGCAGCACGACGCGCGCGCCGCGACGGCTGCGCAGCTCGCGCGGCAGCAACGCCGTGCCGAGCGGAGAAAACAGCGCCGAAGCGCCGTAGAACAGCGCCGAGTTGCGGCCCTGCACGCGCACGGGCACGACCGGCGCCTTCGCGCGTTCGGCGAGGCCGACGAAGCCCTTGCGCCAGGCGCGGTCGCGGATGCCGCGCAGGCCCAGGCGCGAGACTTCAGCGGCGGGGAACAGGATCAGCGCGCCGTCGTTTTCCAGCACCGAGAGGGCGGCGCGCAGTTGCTCCGCCGAGGCGGCGCGACCGTCCAGCGTGGGGACCGGCACGAGCAGGTCGGCCAGGCCCGGCAGCATTTGCAGCCAGGCATTGGCGACGATCTTCACGTCGCGCCGGATCTGTCCGACGCAGGCCAGCAGCAGCAGCGCGTCGATGCCGCCCATCGGATGGTTGGCCACGATCACCACGCGGCCCTGTTCGGGGATGTGTTCGCGTTCGACGTGGTCCACGAGATAGCGCGCGCCGAGGAAATCGAGCGCGGCCTCGACGAAGGCCAGTCCGCGCAGATGCGCGCTGCGGGCCACGAAATCCTCCAGCGCCGGCAGCCCCGCGAAACGGGCGTAGCCGTTCGACAGCGCCCCGCGGAACCAGGGCGGCAGGTGCCGTTCGAGCGATGTCTGCAGATGTCCGGGCATGCGCGGCGAGCATGCCGTGCGTGCATTGCAACTGCGTTGCAGACCGGCCTCGTCATTCCCGCGAAGGCGGGAATCCAGTGACTTGCGGCGTGCGGGAGAGCAAAGCCACTGGGTCCCCGCCTTCGCGGGAACGACGGCTAGCCTCCGAAACCCGGATCGAACAGCCGCGCGAAGAAGCGCGACGCGATGCGCGGGTCCATCGCCAGGCTGAAGAGCACGCCGAAGCCCGCGCCCCACAGATGCGCGCTGTGGTTGACGTTGTCGCGCCCGCGGCGCTCGGCCCAGACGCTGTAGGCCACGTACAGCGCGGCGTAGATGATCGCCGGCACCGGGATGAAGAACACGAAGATCAGCGCCCAGGGCTGCAGCAGGATGAAGGCGAACATCACGGCCGACACCGCGCCCGAGGCCCCGAGGCTGCGGTACGAGGGGTCGTGGCGATGCTCGAGGTAGGAGGGAAGGATCGAAACGACCAGCGCGGCCAGATAGAAGAGCACGTAACCGTAGGCCCCGAGATACGGGCGGAAAGCCTGCTCGATCAGCTGCCCGAAGAAGTACAGCGTGATCATGTTGAACAGCAGATGCTGCCCGTCGCCGTGCACGAAGCCGTAGGTCACCAGGCGATGCACCTCGCCCTTGCGCGTGATCGCCGGCGACCACAGCATCAGGCGGTCGAGCAGCCGCGAGTTCTGCCACGCGAGCCAGGACACCACCACGGTGACGCCGATCAGGATGAGGTTGAGAGTGATCGTCACGGCCGTCCCTGCATTAAAGTCGCGGGCCGGAACTATAGCCCGCCCGAAGGGGGCATGATGAGCGACGCCAGCGTGCGTTTCCTGCAACTGGACGTGTTCACCGAGCGCGCCGGCGGTGGCAATCCGCTGGGCGTGGTGGTGGACGCGCGCGGCTGGCGCGCCGAGGCGATGCAGCGCTTCGCGGCCTGGACCAATCTGGTCGAGACCACCTTCCTGCTGCCGCCCGAAACGCCCGGAGCCGATTACCGGCTGCGCATCTTCACGCCGTCCCGCGAGATCCCGTTCGCCGGTCATCCGACCATCGGCAGCGCGCACGCCGCGCTCGCCACCGGCTTCGTGATGGACAAGCCGACGCTGGTGCAGGAATGCGGCGCCGGGCTGCTGCCGATCCGCAGCGAAGGCGATGGCGCCGAGCACCGCCTGTTCGTGCAGGCGCCGCCGGCGCGCGTGCTGCGCGAGGGGCTGGATGCCGATCCGCAGCTGCGCGGCATCCTGGGTGCGGTGAAACTCGGCGCGCGGCCGCCGGCCTTCGTCGAAGGCGGGCGGCAATGGTGGATCGCCGAGTTCGAACACGAGGCCGATCTGCGCGGCTGGCATCCCAATCACGCCGCCATCGCCGCGCTGGCGCACGCCAGCGACAGCCTCGGCCTGTGCGTGTTCGCGCGCAGCCGCAGCGGCGATTACGACCTGGCCGTGCGCGCCTTCCCGGCCGGCGTGGGCATCGTCGAGGATCCGGCCTCGGGCGCGGCCAATGGGCTGGTCGCGGCCTACCTCGCCGCGCGCGAGCCCGCCGGGCCGCTCGCGCAGGGCTACCGCGTCAGCCAGGGCCGCGAGATCGGCCGCGATGCACGCATCCTGATCCGCATCGAAGGCGGCGAAGTGTGGGTTGGCGGCCGCAGCCACGTGGTGGTGGATGGCACGGTGCGCTGGCCGGGGTGAGGCGCGGGTTCGACAGGCTCACCCCGAACGGGTGTGGAGAGCCGTTCACGGTGAGCCTCTCGAACCGCCGCCCCGGTCTCCGCTCGCGGGCTGCATCGCCTCGATGCGCGCGTCCTTCTCCGCCCACAGCCCGTTGATCCATTCCTGGAACCGCGCGCGGAATTCCGGGTCGCTTTCGTAGTCCGCGCCGATCGCCTCGGCCGGCACCGGCAGCACGCGCACGTGCATGCGCACCGCCGGGATGCGCCCGCACACGAGCTGCCCCAGCGTCGGCCGGCCGCCCGGATACACCACCGTCACGTCCAGCACGCCCTGCAACATGCCGCCCATCGCATCGAGCACGAAGGCGACGCCGCCCGCCTTCGGCCGCAGCAGGTGACGGTAAGGCGAGCCCTTCGCATGCTTCTCCGCGGTGAAGCGCGTGCCCTCGACGAAGTTCATCACCGCCACCGGCACCTCGCGGAATTTCTCGCAGGCGCGCCGCGTGGCGTCGATGTCGGTACCGGCCAGCTCGGGCCGGCGCGCCAGCCGTTCCTTCGAATAGCGCCGCATGAAGGGGAAATCCAGCGCCCACCAGGCGACGCCGAGCAGTGGCACCCAGATCAGTTCCTGCTTGAGGAAGAAGCGCAGCAGCGGGACGCGGCGGTTGAACACGTACTGCAGCACCGGGATGTCGACCCAGCTCTGGTGATTGGCCAGCACGAGGTAGCTCGCCTCGCGGTGCAGGCCTTCGGGCAGTTCCAGCTCGAAGCGCGTGCGCGTGCCGTGCCGGATCAGGGCGCTGTTGACGCCGATCCACGATTCGGCGATGCGCGCCAGCCGGTCGCTCCAGCGCGGCCGCGCCGCCGCCGGCGCCAGGGCCTTGGCGAGCGCGGCCGCCATCAGTACCGCGCAGTGCAGCAGGGTGCTGGCCGCGATCGTCGCCACGATGAGCGGAACGCGCAGCGGCAGGGGCAAGGCGAAAAGCATCGGCACAGTATGGCGGAGCGCGGTTAACATCGCGGCAGTTCCCTTTCCGAGACCGCCATGCGCCGCACTGCTCTCGCCACGCTGCTCGCCACCCTCTTCGCCCTGCCCGCCTTCGCCGCCGACGAGGCGCTGATCAGCACCGCCGAGCGCTCGCATTTCCAGCGCACGGCGCGCTACGACGAAACCATCGCGCTATGCACCGCCTTCGCGGCGAAATATCCCAAGGCCGTGCGCTGCGAGACCTTCGGCACCACGCCCGAAGGCCGCCCCATGCACTATCTCGTCGCCAACACGCGCGGCGCGCTCACGCCGGGCGCGGCACGCAGCGCCGGCCTGCCGGTGGTGTTGATGCAGGGCGGCATCCATGCCGGCGAGATCGACGGCAAGGACGCCGGTTTCCTGGCCCTGCGCCAGATGCTCGACGGCGAAGCGGCCAAGGGCGCGCTGGCCGACACCGTGCTGGTGTTCGTGCCGGTCTTCAGCGTCGACGGCCACGAACGCTTCGGCCGCTGGAACCGGCCGAACCAGCGCGGCCCCGAGGAAATGGGCTGGCGCACCACCGCGCAGAACCTCAACCTCAACCGCGACTACCTCAAGGCCGACGCGCCGGAAATGCGCGCCATGCTGAAGCTGGTCGAGACCTGGGATCCGCTGGTCACGGTCGACCTGCACGTCACCGACGGCGCGAAGTTCGAGCACGATGTCTCCATCCAGGTGGAACCGCTCAATGCCGGCGACGCCGCCCTGCGCGAAGCCGGGCTCGCGCTGCGCCGCACGACGGTCGCCAAGCTGGCCGAGGGCGGGTCGCTGCCGATCGAGTTCTATCCTTCGTTCGTGGTCTCCGACGATCCGCAGTCGGGCTTCATCGACGTGGTGGCGCCGCCGCGCTTCTCCACCGGCTATTTCTGGCTGCGCAACCGCCTCGCCATGCTGGTGGAAACGCACTCGTGGAAGGATTACCCGACCCGCGTGCGCATCACGCGCAACACCATCGTCGGCGTGATGGAACAGCTCGCCGAGCACGGCAAGGACTGGGCGGCACGCGCGCACGCCGCCGATGCCCGCGCGGCCGCGCTCGCCGGCCAGCCGGTGGCGCTCGAATTCGCCGCCACCGACAAGGAGCGCGAGATCGACTTCCGCGGCTACGCCTACGAGCGCAAGCCTTCCGAGATCTCCGGTGCGCTGATGACCCGCTACGACGAAACCACGCCGCAGGTCTGGAAGCTGAAACTGCGCGACGAGCTGAAACCGAGCCTGGAAATCCCGGCCCCGCGCGCGGGCTATCTCGTGCCCGCCGCACAGGCCGAACGCGTGGCGCAGGCGCTCGACACGCACAGCGTGGCCTACACGCGCCTGACCCAGCCGCTGGCCGATGCGAAGGTCGAAGCCTTCCGCGCCGACAAGATGGAATTCGCGGCCGGCTCGGTCGAAGGCCATCAGCGCGTCACGCTGGGCGGCGCCTGGAAGCCGGAAACGCAGTCGCTGCCGGCAGGCTCGCTGTTCGTGCCGATCGCGCAGTCCAAGGCGCGTCTCGTCATGGCCTTGCTCGAACCGCAGGCCACCGACAGCCTCGCGGCCTGGGGCGCGTTCAACAACCACTTCGAGCCCAAGGAATACATGGAAGCCTACGTCGCCGAGGACGTGGCGCGCGAAATGCTCGCGAAGGATCCGGCGCTCAAGGCCGAGTTCGAGCAGCGCGTGGCCAGCGACGCCGCCTTCGCGAAGGATGCGGGCGCACGCCTGGCCTTCTTCCACCGCCGCCATCCGAGCTGGGACACGCGCTACGGTCTGTATCCGGTGTTCCGCACGGACAGCGCGCCGCGCTGAAGCGATGTCGCGCGTCCTCGTCTTCCAGCACGTCGCGGCCGAACCGCTCGGCACGCTCGATCCGCTGATCCGGCGGCGCGGCCACCGCATCCGCTTCGTCAACTTCGAGCGCGATCCGCAGGCGCAGCCGGACGTCGACCGCTACCGCGGCCTTGTCGTGCTGGGCGGGCCGATGAATGTCGAGGACCGCGAGCATCGCCGCCATCTGTTGACCGAGTTGCGCGCCATCGAGCGCGCACTCGCGCAGGACAAGCCCGTGCTCGGCATCTGCCTCGGCGCGCAGTTGCTGGCGCATGTGCTGGGCGCGCCGATCCGCAGGCTCGAGCGCCCCGAGATCGGCTGGCACGAGCTGCAACGCATTGCCGGCGACGATCCGGTGCTCGGCGCGCTGCCGGCATCGGCGCCGGTGTTCCAGTGGCACGGGTTCGGGTTCGATCTGCCGTCCGGCGCGCAACATCTGGCCCGCACCGAAAACTGGGATTGCCAGGCGTTCCGCTACGGCGGCAACGCCTACGGTTTCCAGTTCCACCTGGAGATGGACGCCGCGCTGGTCGAGCGCTGGCTGGCCGTGCCGGCCTATCGCGAGGAACTGCTCGCCACCGGCCACGACGAACGGCGCGTGCGCGACGACACCGCGCGCCATGTCGGCCCGATGCAGCAACGCGCGCACGGCGTGTTCGAGGCCTTCCTCGATCTCGTCGGGCGGCCGCAGAAGCGCATCGTGCTGCCCTCGCGCGAATGGGCGTGAACATGGAAACCGCGATCGGCCGCCGGCGCGCGCGGCTCGCCACCGTGCTGACGCTGGTGGCGCTGCTGCTCTGCCTCTGGCGCGGCCTGTCGCTCGTACGGCACGAGCCAATGATCGGCCTGGCCAACAACTACGACATGATCCGCGTGCAGGGCTGCATCGGCGCCTGGCCGCTGCGCGGCGCCGAGGTGCCGCCGTGGTCGAACAGCTGGCAGGCACCGATCGAGCGCTACACGTTCCGCGACGATGTCGATCCCGGATGTTTCTTCAGCTCCGAGGCGCTGTTCGCCTTCATGGCCCTGCCGCTGATGCGTGCCTCGGCGGACGCCGCACCTGACCACGCGTTCTCGCTGAAACTGCTAGGCACGCTGAAGCTGGCGGCGCTGCTGCTGGCGGTCGCTGGCGTGTCGTATGCGTTCGGGGCGACCGGATCGCCCGCGGGCGCCCTGCTCAATGCGGTCGTCGCGCTCGTCGTGCTGTTCGACCCGGCGGTCACGATCTATCTCAATGCGATGTACGCGGAGTTCGCGGCCGTGTTCTTCGCCTATCTTTCGGTCGCGCTGGCGGCGATCGCGATCCGCAGACCCTCGGCCGTGGTCTGCGTCGCGCTGGCGCTCGCCATCGTGCTGGCCTGCCTGAGCAAGATCCAGCACCTCGCCTTCGGCCTCGTGCTGCTGGGTGCCGCGGTGGCCACCAGCCTCGCGCGGGAGCGGCTTCCGCGGCGCGTCGTCGCAGCCGCGCTGATCGGCGCAATCGCGGGCGTCGGCCTGCAGGCGTGGCACCTGCAGGAGGCCGCCACCCAAAGCATGCGCCACGCGAACCTGACCAACACCGTGCTGCAGGCCGTGCTCGGATCCACGCCTGCCCCGGACCGCACAGCGATGGCACGCGACCTCGGGCTCCCCGAGGCCTGCGCGGAGCATGCGGGCAAGACCTGGTTCTCCGAGGGAGTGCAGACGTCGCACCCGTGTCCGGCGCTGTTCGAACTGGGCCGGGGGCAGATCGTCGCAGCGCTGATCGCCAACCCCTCGACGATGGTGTCGATGGCGAGCGCGGGCCTGCGCAAGGCGCGGCCCTGGATCCCGGACCTGCTCGGCAAGGTCGAAAGCGGCGTGTCCGTCGCCTTGCCGCTGTCGTTCGCGACGCTCGACCGGCCGTTCTCCGAACTGCCGTTCGCGGCCTACCTCGCCTTCTTCTTCCTGCCTTGCACGATCGTGCTTGCGCTCGTCATCGCTGCGCGGCGCACGAAGGGCCCCGCGCCGTTGCTTTTCGCGATGACGATGTGCGCCGGCTACGCGCAGGTTTCATTCGCAAGCGTCATCCTGGGCGACGGTTTCGCGGATGTCGCCAAGCAGTTCCACCTGGGAACGACGGCGCTGTTTGCGTTCTGGGTGTTGTTCGGTGGGTGGATCGCGCTCAAGATTTCGACGGCGCGCGCTGCCGCCGCTCAGGTGTCCAGCAGTTCGCGGTAGAACGCGAGGTCATCCACGCCGAAGCAGCAGAACACCACCTCCTGCACGGCAGATGCCGCCGCCAGCGCCGCGCGCACGGTGTCCACCGCGATGCGCGCCGCGCGCGGCTTCGGAAAGCCGTAGATGCCGGTGCTGATGGCGGGGAACGCGATCGAACCGAATCCCTGCGCCTGGGCGATCGCCAGACTGTTGCGGTAACACGCGGCGAGCGCCTCGTCCTCGCCCTGCCCGCCGCCGCGCCAGACCGGGCCCACCGTATGGATCACGAATTTCGCCGGCAGGCGATAGCCACGCGTCAGCTTGGCCTCGCCGGTGCGGCAACCGCCGAGCAAGCGGCATTCGGCCACGAGGTCGGGACCCGCCGCCCGATGGATCGCGCCATCGACGCCGCCGCCGCCGAGCAGCGAGGCATTGGCCGCATTGACGATGGCGTCGACCGCGAGCGTCGTGATGTCGCCGTGCAGCGCGCGCAGGCGCGTCATCGCGGCAACACGATCTCGCCGTCTTCCTTGGTGAACGGGCGCGCGATCGGCGGCAGGATTTCGAGCACCGTCTCGGAGGGACGGCACAACCGCACGCCCATCGGGGTTTCCACGAAGGGACGATTGAGCAGGAGGGGCGCGCGCCCGATGGCGTCGAGCAAAGCTTCGTCATCCAGCGAAGGATCGCCCAGTCCCATCTGCGCGAACGGCGTGCCCTTCTCGCGCAAGGCCTCGCGCAGCGTCAGGCCCGCGCGCGACACCAGTTCGCGGATGCGCTCGCGCGAAGGCGGATGCTGCAGATACTCGACGACCACGGGCTCGATGCCGGCATGGCGGATCAACGCCAGCGTGTTGCGCGAGGTGCCGCACTCGGGATTGTGATAGATGACCGTTTGCATGCCGCGATTGTAGCGGCGGCGGCCGGTCGCATCGATCAGCAGTTCTGGTATTTCCAGTGGCGCTGCTTGCCCTCGGCCAGCCATTCGATGGCCTGCGCGATGCGTTTGTCGCGGGTTTCCCCGCGCTTGGCCTCGGCGATCCAGTCGACGTATTCGCGCTGCGCGCTGGGCGAGAAGGCTTCGAAGTGCTTGCGCGCGACGGCGTTCTTCTTCAGCGCGGCGGCGAATTCGGGCGTGGGCTCGGCCTTCGGTTTCGGCGCAGCGGTCTTGCGCACGCCAGGCGTCTTCACGCCGCCGTCGATCAGCGCCATCGCCTTCTTCAGCAGCGGCGCGAGGGTCTTCTTCGTCGGGATGTCGGCGACGCTGTGCATCTTGCCGAAGCTGCCCATGCCGTCGCGTTCCACGCCCTCGCCCATCACCAGCGCGTGCTGCCAGAAACCGAACGAGGCGTGCTCCTTGAAGGCCGCCATGCCGGCGAGGATCTTGCCCTCGTACATGAAGCTCGGCGAGCTCCACTTCATGGCTTCCTCGATCCTGGGCGAGGCTTCGTGCAGGCGCTCGCGCAGCTCGGCGAGGATGGGTTGGGCGAAGGGCTGCGCCTTCGCGATGTAGGCGTCGAATTCCTTGATGCGCTTGCCCATGGGAGGCCTCAGGCGGCGATGAGATCGGCCACTTCCGGGTGCTTGCGCGCCCAGGCGGCGGCGTAGGAACACTGCGGCCGCACTTTCCAGCCTTGCGCGCGCGCGGCCTCGAAGGCGGCGGCCACCAGCTGGCCCGCAATGCCGCGGCCGCCGATTTCCGGCGGCACGACCGTGTGGGTGATCGTCATGGTGTTCCCGGCCAGTTCGTAGTCGAGATGCGCTTCGACGCCGTCGGTGCGCGTGGCGAAGCGACGGCCATTGCGGTCGTGGACGATGGGGGTCTTCCCGAGTTCGCTGGTCATTTCGCGGCCTCGTCCTTCGCGCCCAGGAAGGTGGCGAGTCCGCCGAGCTGCAGGCCCTGCACCTGGTCCACCACCGGTGCGAACTTCGAAAGATCATCCGGCGTGTAGCCGCCGGCGCGGTACCACATGGTGATTTCGGTACCGCCGCCTTCCTGTTCCTTCAGGCGGAACTCCAGCGCGCCGTGCAGCCCCATGCCCTGCAGCGGACCGAGGCCGCCCGTCATGCGCAAGGTGTGGGGTGGATCGACGAAGGTGACCAGCATGTGCAGCGCCGAGTGTTCGCCGCCTTCCTCGCAGAAACACCCGCCGGCGCGCGGTTCGATGCGGAACTTCGCTTCCTTGCCCCACCAGGAATGATCCTTGGGCCACCAGCGGTCCACCTCCTGCACCAGCGCCTTGAAGGCCACCTCCGGCGACACCGGCACCATGCGCCTGTTCTCCACCGTGAATCCGCTGGCCGATGAATCCGCGACTTCGGCGCGCGCCTCCGGCGCAAGCACTGCGCAGGCGGCCAGCAGCAGCGCGGGAACGAGTTTCGGCATGGCGGACTCCGGTGGACGGCCTGCGCCAAGCGTAACCCAAGGCCGCGCGGGAGCGAGGCGTCCGATCAGCAGCCGTGCTGCTGCCTGAGACGATTCATGCCGTAGGCGCGTTGGGCCGAGCCTTCGCCGCGCGAGTGTGCGGTGGAGGTGGCGCGCAGGGCGCCGCAGACCTGCGACTTCATGAGCCGGGTTTCCTCGACCCGCTGCCGCGCCGCCTTGCCGCCGCGTGTCGTGGCGGCGGCGAGCGATGGCGGGCAGGCCTGGGCCTGCACCCAGCGCTGTTCGCCGAAGCGGCATTCGTGCGCGACGATTTCGTCGACGGCGCGCGGCGCGCGCGCGGGCATCGAGGCTCGCGCGTTGTGCACTACCTGTCGCGGCGGTACCGCTGCGCTGGGCGCGGCGGCCGGATCCGGTGACACGAATTCGAGCTGCGATATCGGTGTTTCACCCACCAGGCAGCCTGTGTCGCGATAGGCTATGACGCCGTCCGCCTGCCGGCAGCGATGCACGATGGCGCCCTGCGTGATGCCCGGCACACCGCACGCGAGGGCTGCCAGCAAGGCGATGCGGAAGGTGTGACGCAGCGGCATGGTCCGTTCCGGCGGGGACGCCACCTGGCGCCGCGGAACATGCTGCGCGGCGGGGCGGCGCCGAACCATCGGGCGCCGCCGTGCCAGGCTCCCGGAAATCCGCGGTCGAACGGGTAGGATTCGACCGAACCCGTCATTCCCGCGCAGGCGGGGATCCAGGTGCGATCACCGCTCGGACGAAGCGCCCGGCACCGGGGTCCCCGCCTGCGCGGGGACGACGATGATTCACGCGCGCGGCAGAGCGAACGTCGCTGGGTTCCCGCCTTCGCGGGAACGACGGGCTAGCGGCAGTCGGTGCCGCCGCTTTCGGCGCGCCGCACGCCGGCCACGGCGATCCAGGCGGCGCGTTCCGGCCAGCGCTCGAAGGAGCGTCCGCGTGCGGCGACGGGACAGGCCGGGATGCGGCGGAAGCGTTGGCCGTCGGGCGAGACGAAGAGATCGAAGGCGAGCGCGGCCTCGGTGGCGTTGTCGATGCCGACGACGACCTGTTTGCGGTCGCGCTGGTCGATGCGCACGACGAGATTGGCCAGCTCCAGCGGCGCGACCTCGGTGAGCACCGAACCATCGTCGGGCAGCGAGATCTCGATCAGCAGTGCGCGCTCGCCATCAGTGCGCAGCGCATCGGAAGGCAGCGCCGCCACGTCGATCCACTGCGCAGCTTCGCGCGGCCCGGCGGCGTGCCGCACGGTGGCGACGATTTCCGCATCGGGCGGCGCCTCGCCCCCGCTGGGGCGCGCGGCGCAGCCGGCGAGCGAGACGGCGATCAGCAACGCGAATGTCGATTTCATGCGTGCAGCATAACGCAGCCGCACCTCAGGCCAGCCACGCGAACTTGGCCACGAACACCGCCGCGATCACCCACACCGCGATGCCGACCTCGCGCCAGCGTCCGGCCAGCAGCTTGATGCCGGCGTAGGCCACGAAGCCGAAGGCGATGCCGTGCGCGATCGAAAAGGTGAAGGGCATGGCCACCGCGCAGACCACTGCCGGCGCGGCCTCGGTGAGATCGTCCCAGGCGATCTCCGCCAGGCCGCGCACCATCAGCACGGCGACGTAGATCAGCGCGGGTGCGGTGGCGAAGGCCGGCACCGTCGCCGCCAGCGGCGCGAAGAACAGCGCCACGAGGAAGAGGATCGCGACCACCACCGCCGTGAGCCCGGTGCGCCCACCCACCGAAGTGCCGGCGGCGCTTTCGATATAGGCCGTCGTCGACGAGGTACCGAGCGCAGCGCCGGCCACGATGGCGGTGGAATCGGCGAGCAGCGCGCGCTTCAGGCGCGGCAGGCGGCCGTGTTCGTCCAGCAGGCCGGCGCGGTGCGCCACGCCGATCAGCGTGCCGGTGGCATCGAACAGTTCGACCAGGAAAAAGGTGAGCACCACCGCCAGCAGGCCGGCATCGAGCGCACCGGCCAGATCGAGTTGCAGGAAGGTGGGCGCGAGCGACGGCGGCGGCGCGAACACGCCGGCGAACGGTTGCAACCCCGACGCCACGGCCGCGGCGGTGATGGCGAGGATGCCGATCACGATGCCGCCCGTGACGCGCCGCGCCTCCAGCGCCACGATCAGCAGCAGCCCGGCGAACGCCAGCAGCGGCGCCGGCTGATGCAGATCGCCCAGCGTGACGAAGGTCGCCGGGCTGGCAGCGACGAGGCCCGCGTTCTTCAGGCCGATCAACGCCAGGAACAGGCCGATGCCCGCGCTGATGCCGAATTTCAGCGATTTCGGGATCGCATTGACGATCCATTCGCGCACGCGGAACAGGCTCACGACCACGAACAGACAGCCCGACACGAACACCGCGCCCAGCGCCGCCTGCCACGAATAGCCCAGCGTGCCGACCACCACGAAAGCGAAATAGGCGTTGAGGCCCATGCCCGGCGCCAGCGCGATCGGATAATTGGCGAGCAGCCCCATCACGAGGCTGCCGATGGCGGCCGCCAGGCAAGTGGCCACGAACACCGCGTCCTTCGGCATCCCCGCGGCGGCGAGGATCTCCGGATTCACGAAGGCGATGTAGGCCATCGTGAGGAAGGTGGTGAGCCCGGCGATGATCTCGGTGCGCGGGGTGGTGCCGCGGGCCTGCAGGCCGAAGAGTCGTTCCAACATGGGCCTAGCGTAAACTCCCGGCGGGTCTTCGGGGAGTGGATCATGGCGTGCGAGGCATCGCTGCTGGCCGACGTCGAACTGTTCGAGCACCTCGGGCCCGAGGATCGCGACCGGCTCGCCGAGGCCATCGACCTGCGCCGCCTGGCGCCGGGCGAGACCCTGTTCCAGGCCGGCACGCCGGGCGAATCGCTCTACATCGTGCGCGAAGGCGAGATCGAACTGTTCGTGCGCGACAACGCCGGCCAGAAGATCGTGCTGACCATCGCGCGGCCGGGCGAGATCTTCGGCGAACTGGCCCTGCTCGACCGCGGCCCGCGAACCGCCACCGCCATCGCGCTGGGCGACACCGAGCTGCTGGAGCTCGACCGGGAAGACCTGCTGCTGCTGTTCCAGAAGACCCCGGCCGCCGCCCTGCGCCTGCTGGCCGGCATGGGCACCATGACGCGCAAGGCGGACGAGCTGATCCGCACCCGCGTGTCACGCAACGCCAACGAAGAAGTCGTGGTGCATTCGACGCCGCTGCAGCGCGTGGCCGACGCCATCGCGTGGTTCAGCGGCAGCATGCCGTTCCTCTTCCTCAACGCGCTCTGGTTCGGGACATGGATCGCCGTCAATACGCTGCCGCTGGGCATCCCGCCGTTCGATCCGTATCCGTTCGGGCTGCTCACCATGATCCTGAGCATCGAGGCGATCTTCCTCTCGTGCTTCGTGCTGATCTCGCAGAACCGCCAGGCCGAGAAGGACCGCGTGCGTTCCGACATCGAGTACGACGTCAACATCAAGGCCGAACTCGAAGTGGCGCACCTGCACGAGAAGACCGACCGCCTGTACGCCGAGATGCTGGAGCGGTTCATCCAGCTAGAGAAAATGCTGCGAAAGTAATCCCACCCTGCGCCGGAGCCATCCATGAGCATCCTCAACTTCATCAAGGGCGAACTGATCGAGATCATCGAGTGGAACGATGACTCGCGCGACACCCTCTCCTACCGCTGGCCGGACGAGGACAAGG
>CAMLOR010000033.1 GCA_946481615.1 uncultured Aquimonas sp. | reverse complement strand
CGACCTGCGGCGGCTACACACATCCCCGAACCCCCGAGCGCCCCCGCGTCCTCCGACCCTCGACGCGATCCGTGCGAGTAGAGCGCCCTCGCATCCTCCGACTGTCGATGCGAGTCGTGCGTATTGAGCAGCTACGCAACCTCCGTCATTCCCGCGCAGGCGGGAATCCAGTGACTTTTGCGGGGCGCTTCAAAGTCACTGGGTCCCCCCTTCGCGGGGACGACGAAAGGGTGAGGGAGTGCTCTTGCCGGGGTGGGGTGGCCGGCGATGCGCAGGCGGCTGAAGGTCGGCGGGTTCCCGCCCGAAGGGTCGCCGGCAGGAGGCCGGCGAGTTTTTCGCTCGTACATGGACGTACGATCGAAAAACCCCGACGACCTTCAGCTTCCGGCGCAGCCGGCGCCGTAGCCCTCGCCGGCCACACCCCACCCCGGCAAGAGCACGAGCGACACGCTCACGCGACCCACCTGCTCTTTCGCCATCTGACGAAGAACTACAATCCACCCATGCCAGACGACATCGAAATCTTCCGCCCGCTGGGCGAGACCTCGTTCGCGCAGGCGGAAATCGCGGTGGCGCAGGCGATTGCACGCACACGCGAGCAGGGTGGACGGGAGTTGATGGTCGTCATCACGGGGCTCAGCGGGTTCGAGGCGCCGGATCTCGCCGCGCGTCACCGCATGGTGCGGCAATGGGCCGAAGCGGCGCAGGGGCGCGTGACGATCGCGCTCGTCGCGCCGCCGCACTTCATCGACGAACAGAAATTCGGCGTGGTCGCCGCGCGCAATTTCGGCCTGCGCGGCGACGTGTTCACCGACGAGGGCGAAGCCGCGCACTGGCTTCGCCTGCACCGCTGAGGCTCAGTCCTCGAAGCCGTCGCGGAAAATCCGCGTGCCGCCGCCCAGCGCGATGACTTCGGCCGGCGTGAGCGTGTGGTTGAACAGGCGCAGGCGCGCGATGGCGCCCTGCGAGTTCTCGCCGTCGCCGGTTTCCACATCGTCGCGCAGGAAATAGAGCTGGCCGCTCGCCGGAAGCAGGGATTCGCCTTCGGCGTCGTTGAAACGGAAGCGCTCCATGCCGTCGATGTAGCCCACCACCTCGCCCGTCGCGCTGCGCGTCATGACCAGCACGTACCACGTGTTGGGTTGCACGAATTCGTTGTCGTCGCCGAAGGCGCGCGGATAGAAGCCCAGATCGTCGTAGCTCAGGTACAGGCCGTGGTCGCGCTGGCGGTCGGAAGTGTCGAGCAGCTTCATGTAGACCTGATCGAGCGCGCTGCGCATCTGCAGTGCCACGCTGTATTGATTGGCGGGCAGCAGCTCGCCGGCGTCGAGCGTCAACCCCGTGCCGGACGGGAACAGCCAGGCATTGCGACCCAGCGACGCCTCCTGCGCAAACACACCGCCGAAGGGCGCCAGCTCGACGAGATCCGGCGCGCCGGCGATGTGGCTCTGGAAATCGCCGTCGAAGCGATAGTCCGCCACTTCCGCGGCCTGCGCGGCGGCGAACGAGCAAAGCAAGGCGAAGCCGATGAGTCCTTTCATTGGAGGCAGTTCCTTCTCGATTGGGAGCGCGGGCAACGACATCCAATCCGCATATCGGACAGACCCCGTCCGGGGGCCGCACGCCGCGCGGCGCGAATGCTATAAGGAGCGCATCCAGCCGGGGAATCGACCATGCGCAAACTTTTGTGGGGCGTGTCGGGCGTGCTGATGGCGGCGTCCGCGTCGGCGCAGATGGACGAATCCATGCTGCGGCCATGGAGCGACGTGGAATCCGTGCTCGAAGCCCCCGGCACGCTGAAATTCGAGAACGCCTACCAGGCGTACTGGATGGCGCGCGACGGCCGCCTGGTGACCCGCTCGGCGCGGCCCGGAGACGACGGCGAGCCCGCGGCGCTAGGCACCTGGCAGGGCGACGGTGCGTGGCTGACGCTGAAACAGGGACACGTCGCGTATCCAAGCGACGCGGCGCTGGCGCAGGCGCGCAAGGAGTGGGAGGACTACCGCGCCGAGTTCGAGGCGAACGCACAGACCGAGGAAGCGCAGGCCGAATTCCTGATCGAAGAAGACACGCAAGCGGGCGCCGAAGAGGAAGCGGAAGAAGCTGCGGACGAAGGAGACTCCGAACCCTCGGGCATGCGCCTGCTGCGCATCCCGCATGCGGGCGGCGAACTGCTGGTGGCCGAGTGGTCGCTCAAATCGCTGGCGGCGTCGTGGGACGGCAGCGGGCCGCTGAAGGTGATGCCGATGGCCTGGCGCCTGCCGCCCGGCCGCGCACCCGATGCGACGGAAGACTTCCCGACCTTCGAGATCGCCCACCCGCTGTCCGCCGGACTGCCCATCGAGCTTGCGGGCCTGTTGCGGCGCGATGCCATCCAGGGCAGCGTGATCGAGGTGCTCGACACCCCCGAGATGCTGAAGTGGGAGAGTCACGAAGCCACCGTGCGCGTGAAACTGGACCGCGGCAGCAACCATGGTCTGTATCAGGACATGGACCTCTACGGGCTGCCGCCCGACGAGGGCTTCTTCGCGCAGGTCGTGGAATTGAAGGGCGAGGAAGGCGTCGCGGAGCTGCACGTCTCGCGTTTCTCGGCCGCCGATGCGCCCGAGCTTCCGTCGCGCGGCCTGCGCTTCACCACGCGCCGCGAAGCCGGCACCGGCTGCCATGTGGACACCAGCGCCGCGGTGCGCGGCAAGGTGCTCGCACTGGCCACGCCGCCCAAGGCGGCCGCCTGGGACGAGGATGGCTTCGCCTTCATCGAGCTGGCCATCGACCAGGGTTCGCGCCACGGCCTGATGGCCGGAGACGATTTCGGCGCCGAGATCGACGACGTGCGGGGCGAGGGCCGCGTCGAACGCGTGGAACCGGACCGTGCCACCGTGCTCTGGCGCGCGCAGCGCTACGACGAAGACGACGAAATCCGCTGGCCCGCCGTCGGCGACGCCCTCGTCACGCCGGCCTGGCAGCGCGAGGCCTGGGACGCCTTCGGCTCAGACGCCGAATAGCTCCGGCGGCACGATCGCGAAACCGGCGTCGCGCTGCGCACGCCGGGAAAGCCGCAGCAATTCCGCGTCGCGGCTGATCAGCAGCACCGCGCCGGCATCGCGCGCCAGTTCCAGGAACCTCTGGTCGTCGCGATCGCGGCAGCGCGGCAACGCGCCTTCACGCCGATCCTCGACAGCCAGGCACAGCGTCGCGTGGTCGCGCTCCAGGCGCCCGATCGCCGTCGCGTCCAGTCCCAGCGCCGGATAGCGCAGCACGCGCCGCCATTCGGCCGCGCAGGCCGCGTTGGTCACGGCCTGCACGCGGCCGGCCGCCAGCGCCGCCCGCAGCGGCGCGCAGCGCGGATCGCCGAACAGCAGCAGATCGAGCGCGGCGTTGGTGTCGAGCACGAGGCGGGGGACGGTGGCGGCCACGCAGCGAGCATAGCCGTGCGCCGGACCGCGACGCCCGTCGCCCGGGCCATGCCCTTCGTCACATACGCCCCGCGCGGATTTGCGGTGAGAATCGGCCGCTGCCCTTCCTGCCAGGAGAATCAGATGGACCGGCGTAATTTCGTCAAGGCAACAGGCCTGGGGGTGGGCGCGCTGCTGCTCCCGTTCGGCCATCGGGTGATCGCCGCCGAGGCGTTGCTCGACCGCATCGACCCCGCGCTCAAGAAGCGCCTCGCCGACGTGGCGCTGGGCGCCGCGAAGGACGCCGGCGCCACGTATTGCGACGTGCGCATCGGCAAATATCTCAACCAGTTCGTCGTCACGCGCGAAGACAAGGTGCAGAACGTCGTCAACACCGAGACGACGGGCGTGGGCATCCGCGTCATCGCCAAGGGCACCTGGGGCTTCGCCGCCACCAACGAACTCACCCCCGATGCCGTGGTCAGGGCCGCGAAGCAGGCGGTGGCCATCGCCAAGGCCAATTCGCGCCTGCAGACCACGCCCGTGGAACTGGCGCCGGTGCAGGGCGTGGGCGAGGTGAGCTGGGCCACGCCGATCAAGCGCAACGCGATGGAAGTGCCGATCAAGGAAAAGGTGGATCTGCTGCTGGCGGTCAACGCCGCCGCGCTCGCCGCCGGCGCCAACTACATCAACTCCACGCTGTTCCTGGTCAACGAGCAGAAGTACTTCGCCAGCACCGACGGCAGCTACATCGACCAGGACATCCACCGCATCTGGGCGCCGATGAACGTGACGGCGGTCGACACCAAGAGCGGCAAGTTCCGCAACCGCGGCGGGCTCTCGGCGCCGATGGGCATGGGCTACGAATACCTCGAACCCGCGCCGGAAGGCCGCATCGCGATGCCGGGCGGCGTGGTGGGCTATTCGTCGTCCTACGACATGATCGCCGACGCCAAGGCCGCGGCCGTGCAGGCCAAGGCCAAGCTCAAGGCCAGGTCGGTGAAGCCGGGCAAGTACGACCTCGTGCTCGATCCGGCGCACCTGTGGCTCACCATCCACGAATCCGTCGGCCATCCGACCGAACTCGATCGCGTGCTGGGCTACGAGGCGAACTACGCCGGCACGAGCTTCGCCACGCTCGACAAGCGCGATGCGAAGTTCCAGTACGGCAACAAGATCGTCAACATCTTCGCCGACAAGACCCAGCCGCGCACGCTGGGCAACGTCGGCTACGACGACGAAGGCGTGAAGACCAAGCGCTGGGACATCATCAAGGACGGCGTGCTGGTCAACTACCAGGCCATCCGCGACCAGGTGCACATGCTGGGCGAGAAGGAATCGCACGGCTGCTGCTACGCCGATTCGTGGTCGAGCGTGCAGTTCCAGCGCATGGCCAACATCTCGCTGGCGCCGGGCAAGGAACAGCTCACGCCCGAGGAGATGATCAAGGACGTCAAGGACGGCATCTACATCGTCGGCGACGGTTCATTCTCGATCGACCAGCAGCGCTACAACGCGCAGTTCGGCGGCGAGCTGTTCTTCGAGATCAAGGACGGCAAGATCACCGAGCAGATCGAGGACGTGGCCTACCAGATCCGCACGCCGGAATTCTGGAACGCCTGCGTGGCGATCTGCGACGAGCGCGACTACCGCACCGGCGGCTCCTTCTTCGACGGCAAGGGTCAGCCGCCGCAGGTGTCGGCCGTCTCGCACGGTTCCGCCACCGCGCGCTTCAACGGCATCAACGTCATCAACACTGCGCGCAACCTGGGCTGAGGAGTTCGAATCATGAGTCTCTACACGGAATCCGAAGCCAAGGCACTGCTCGACAAGGTGCTGAAGCTTTCCAAGGGCGACCAGACCACGGCTACGCTGCAGGGCCAGATCGCCGGCAACGTGCGCTTCGCGCGCAACAGCGTCTCCACCAGCGGCGAAGTGCAGACGGTCACGCTGGCGGTGCAGGTGTCGTTCGGCAAGAAGGTCGGCATCGCCACCATCGGCGAATTCGACGACGCCGCGCTCGAACGCGTGGTGCGGCGCGCGGAGGAACTGGCGCAGCTGGCGCCGGAGAATCCCGAGTTCATGCCGCTCGTTCCCAAGCAGGAGTACAAGGCGACGCCGACCTTCGTCGAAGCCACCACGAAGATCACGCCGGAGTTCCGCGCGCAGGTGGCGGCCGACTGCATCGAGCCATGCAAGGCCGACAAGCTCGTCGCCGCCGGCTTCTTCAACGACACGCAGGGCTTCACCGCCATCGCCGACACCAACGGCAACTTCGGCTACCAGCGCACGACCGCGGCCGATCTCACCTGCACCGTGCGCACCGACGACGAGCGCGGTTCGGGCTGGGTGGCGAGCAACGTGGCCGACATCGCGAAGTTCGATGCGAAGAAGAGCATCCGCACGGGCATGCAGAAAGCGAAAGGCTCGGTGGATGCGAAGGCACTGGAGCCCGGCAAGTACACGGTCATCCTCGAGCCCGCGGCCGCTGCGGGTCTCATCGGATTCATGCTGTTCGGCTTCGACGCGCGCCAGGCCGACGAAGGCCGCAGCTTCCTCACCAAGAAGGGCGGTGGCAATCGCATCGGCGAGAAAGTGTTCGACGAGCGCGTCAACATGTATTCCGATCCCTGGGATCCGGAACTGGCCGTGGTGCCGTGGGATGCCGAAGGCCTGGCGCTGGAGAAGCACGACATCATCAAGGATGGCGTCGTCGAGTATCTGCAGTATTCGCGCTACTGGGCCAAGGAGAAGAACAAGCGCGCCGTGGGCCAGCCGGCCAACCTCATCATGAAAGGCGGCACGGCCACCACCGAGGAAATGATCAAGTCGACCAAGCGCGGCGTGCTCGTCACCCGCACCTGGTACATCCGCCTGGTGGATCCGCAGACCATGCTGCTGACGGGCCTGACGCGCGACGGCACGTTCTACATCGAGAACGGCGAAGTGAAGTATCCGATCAAGAACTTCCGCTTCAACGAATCGCCCGTGATCATGTTGAACAACATCGAGGAACTCGGCGTGCCGGAGCGCATTTCGCCGGACGAGGCGCCGATCCTGATGAAGATGCCGGCGATGAAGCTGCGCGACTTCACCTTCACCTCGCTGTCCGACGCGATCTGACGCGCGTGCGAAGGCCGTCGCCATGAAACGCCGTGCCCTGCTCCGGCTGGGCATCGCGTCCGTGGCGGCGGCGCTGTTTCCGCTGCGCGCGGCGCGCGCCCAGGACGGCCGCTACGACTTCTGGTTCACCCGCCTGATGTACGAATCCGGCGACTGGGACGTCGACCAGCGCATGCCGACCACGGTGCTCGACGCGCTGCTGCAATACACGCAGCTGCGCGTGGATCCGGAGGAGCGCGTGGTGCCGCTGGCCGATCCGCGCATGCTCGAAGCCCCGTTCTGCTATCTCTCCGGCCACAAGCTGGTCGAGTTCAACCCGGAGGAACGGCGCAACTTCGAGCGCTACGTGCGCAACGGCGGCTTCGTCTTCGTGGACGATTGCAATCACGACATCGACGGCCTGTTCGCGCGCTCCTTCGAGGCCGAGATGGCGCGCATCTTCGGACGCGACGCTTTGCAGAAGCTGCCGAACGATCACCCGCTCTACCACGCCTTCTTCGATTTCGACGGCCCGCCCGCCACCGGCCTGGAACTCAACGGCTGGGGCGACGACCTGGTGCACGAATACCTGCGCGGCATCGCCATCGACGGCCGCCTGGGCGTGCTCTACAGCAACAAGGATTACGGATGCGAATGGGATTACGACTGGCGCAACAAGCGCTGGCTGGCCGAGGACAACAGCAAGTTCGCGGTGAACCTCGTCGTGTACGCACTGAGTGCCTGACATGAACGCGCCCCTCGACGAAGCCGCCCTCCAAAGCAAGCTCGCGCGCCTGGCGCAGCTGCGCGCCGCCATCGCGAACGAGATCGTCGGCCAGCAGGAAGTCGTCGAACAGCTGCTGGTCGCGCTGCTGGCCGGCGGCCACTGCCTGCTCGAAGGCGTGCCGGGCCTGGGCAAGACGCTGCTGGTGCGCGCGCTCGGCCGCGCGCTGCATCTGGATTTCCGCCGCGTACAGTTCACGCCCGACCTGATGCCCAGCGACATCCTCGGCACCGAGATCCTCGAAGAGGAACACGGCACGGGGCATCGCTTCTTCAAGTTCCAGCAGGGCCCGGTGTTCACCCACCTGCTGCTGGCCGACGAGTTGAACCGCACGCCGCCGAAAACCCAATCGGCGCTGCTCGAGGCCATGCAGGAAGGCACGATTAGCTACGCCGGCACCACGCATGTCTTGCCGAAGCCGTTCTTCGTGCTCGCTACGCAGAATCCGATCGAACAGGCCGGCACCTATCCGCTGCCCGAAGCGCAGCTCGACCGCTTCCTGCTCAACGTGATGGTCGATTATCCGAGCGAGGCCGAGGAACGCGCGATCCTCGAACACACGACGGGCCGCGCCGGCGCACAGGCCGGCGCGGTGATGGACGCGCAGGGCGTGCTCGAACTGCAGCAGCTGGTGCGCGACGTGCACGTGAGCGGCGATCTGATGGCGTGGATCACGCGCCTGGTGCGCGCCACGCGGCCGCAGAGCAGCGAACTTGCCGCCGTGCGCGACTGGGTGCGCTGGGGCGCCGGCCCGCGCGCGGGCCAGGCGCTGGTGCTGTGCGCCAAGGCGCGCGCGCTGCTGCACGGGCGGCTGGCGGCGACGCGCGACGATGTGCAAGCGCTGGCGCTGCCCGTGCTGCGCCATCGCCTGCTGCTGAGTTTCGGCGCCGAGGCCGACGGGCGCACCGCGCGCGACGTGGTCGACGCGCTGCTGGCCGGCGTTCCCTTCTCCGCGTGAACCTCGCGACGCTCGTCCTTCTCCCGCCGGGAGAAGGTGGCGCGCAGCGCCGGATGAGGATCCGACCTCGCGCAGCGCCGCGTCCATGAGCGTCACGGCCGTCGACCTGATCCCGCCGCCACTGCGCCCCTTGCTGGCGCGGCTGCGGCTGAGTGCGCGCATGCCGCCGCCTTCCGGGCCGCTGGGCCACAACGCCAGCCGCGCGCGCGGGCAGGGGCTGGAGTTCTCTCAATATCGCGCCTACGAGCACGGCGACGAACCGCGCCACATCGACTGGAAACTCTACGCGCGTTCCGACCGCTACTTCGTGCGCGAATCGCAGAGCGAAGCCGGCCTGGCGGTCTGGGTGGTGCTCGATGGCACGGCGTCGATGTCGCAGGCCGACCTCGCCACGCCGGCGCGCAACAAGTTCGATGCGGCGCGCGCGCTCGCGGCGTCGGTCATCGAGATCGCTTTGCGCCAGGGCGACCGCTTCGGCCTGCTCTGCGTCGGCGATGCCGCGCTCGAATGGGTGCCGCTCGGCCGCGGGCCGCGCCATCGCGATCGCTGCGCGCTCGCGCTGATGCGGCGCGAATGCCGCGGCGCCTGGCCTGCACTGGCCACTTTGCGCGGCGCATGGAGCCGCATCGAGCCGGCCGCGGTCGTGGTGAACATCGGTGATGGTTTCGATCCGGTGTCGGCGCAGTTCGCCCTGCAGCTCTCGGCGACGCGGCGCGACGTGCGCAGCATCGTCCTGACCAGTGTCGACGAGCGCGATTTCGAGTTGCAGGGCTCCTTGTTGCTGGAAGATCCCGAAACGGGCGAACGCCTCGAGACCGATGGCGTTCTGGCGCGCGCGGACTTCCGCGCACGCTTCCAGGCTGCGCGCGCGGCGCTGGCGCGCGAACTCGCCGCCGGCGGCGTGCGCCACGTCGAGCACGTGCTCGATCAGCCGCTGGATCGTCCCTTGCGGGCCGTGCTGGCGTGAGCCTGTCCTGGGGACTGCCGCTGGCGTTCGCGGGCCTGGCCGCATTGCTGGTGCCGCTGCTGCTGCACCTGGACCGCCGCCGCAGCGTGCAGCTGCTGCGCTTCGCCGCGCTGCGCTGGGTGGCGGCGCAGGCGCGGCCGCGCCGCACCTGGCGCCTGGTCGAATGGCTGCTGCTGGCCTTGCGGTTGCTGCTGGTGGCGGTGCTCGTGGCCTGGCTCGCACAACCGTGGTTGCGCGGCCTGACGCCTGCACCGGCGCACTGGATCGTCGTGATGCCCGGTGCGGCGAACGTGCCGGTGGGCGAGGCTGCCGCACACGCGGCATGGCTGGCACCCGGGTTTCCCTCGGTGCGGATGCCTGCGCCGCCGTTGGAAGGGGCGTCGCTTTCGAGCCTGCTGCGCGAGTTCGATGCCCGGATCGCGCGCGACGACACGCTCGAAGTGCGTGTCCCCGAGGTGTTGCATGGACTCGATGCCGCGGCGATCGAACTGACACGCGAGGTGCGCTGGGTGGTCGCGGGCGAGGCCGGCGGACCTGGGCCTGCCGCGCCTGCGGCGCGGAAACTGGCACTGCGGTACGCGGAAGAAACGACGCCGGCGTTGCGTCAGGTGCGCGCTGCGCTCGCGGCATGGAAGACATCGCCGGATCTCGCCGCGAGCGTCGACGAAGGTCCGCTCGACAAGCCCGTGCCGCAGGAGGTCGATGCGGTCCTGCGCCTCGGCGCCCCGCCAGCGAACGAAGCCGCGTCGAAGCTTCGCGCCGTCGCAGTGCCGAAGGTGCTCGATCTCGATCCCGCGACACTCGATGCCGCATTGCTGCAATCGGCGGAATTCCCGCGCTGGCTGCATCGCGCGCTGTTCGGCGCTCCGCCGCCGCCGGGCCACGCCTACGCCGCGCAGGTCGCGCCCACGGCGACGGCCGAGCCTGCGACACCGCCGCCTGCGCCGTTGCGCCCCTGGCTGGCGTGGCTTGCGGCCGCTTTGTTCCTGATCGAGCGCGTGCTCGCCAACGGCCGCCGGCTCGCGGGGGCCGCATGACGCCGAAGCTGCGCCGATTGCACATCGCCGCGCGGCGCCGACGCGTGCTGGGCGAGATCGCGCTGTGGTTGCCGCTCGCGGCGGCGGCGATATTCATCGCGCATCGTGCGGCGGGCCTGCCGATGGCGCTCGCCATCGCCGTGCCGGCATTTGCGCTGCTCGGCTGGCGGATCGTCGCCGCGTGGCGGGGAATCGATCGCGCCTGGCTGGTGCGCCGGCTCGATGCGCGCGATCCGGCGCTGCAGGACAGCGCCGACCTGCTGTTCGCGGACGAAGCCGCGCTCGGCGCACTGCAGCGGCTGCAACGCGCGCGCGTGCGGCAATCGCTGGAGGCGCGCGCGCCCGATCTGCGCGAGCCCTGGCCGGCGCGGCGAATCGTCCCGGCGCTGGCCGTTGCGATCGTCGCCTCGGCGATCGCAGCGTTCTGGCCGCATCCGGAAGCGGCCGGCGAGCAGGCGTCGCGAGCAGCATCGTCCGCTTCGCCCGCAGCGGCACAGGCGCTCGCTGCGAGCCTGCGCATCGTGCCGCCGGACTACACCGGCCTGCCCGTGCGCGAGGTCGGATCGCTGTCGGCGCGCGTCGAAGCCGGCGGCCGGGTCGAATGGGACCTGCGCTTCACGCACGAACCGCAGCGCGTGCGACTGCGCTTCGTCGAAGGCGACACCCTCGAACTCGAAGCGCAGCAGGGTCGGTGGCGCGGGCATCGCACGTTCGACCGATCGACGCTGTACCGCGTCGAGATCGACGGCGCTGCCGCACTGCCGCCGATGCCCGCCGCACGCCTCGAAGTGATTCCCGACCTTGCGCCGCGGCTCACCGTGCTGCAGCCCGAGCGCACGCTCACCGTGCTCGAGGCAGGCCTGCGCAGCTGGACGCTCGCCTTCGAAGCGAGCGACGATCACGGCCTCGGCGAGGCGCGGCTCGAACTGACGCTGGCGCAGGGCAGCGGCGAACAGGTCACCGTGAGCGAACGCCGCATCGCGCTGCGCGGTGCAGGCGATGCGCGCAAACGCCGCTACGAACACCGCATCGATCTGGCCGCGCTGGGTTTCGCGCAGGGCGACGACGTGATCGCCGCGGTGCAGGTGAGCGACCGCCGCACGCCGACGCCGAACGTGACGCGCAGCGCGAGCTTCATCCTGCGCTGGCCGCCGCCGGCCGCGGCCGAAGGCACGGGCGTCGAAGGCCTGGTGCAGAAGGCGATGCCCGCCTATTTCCGCAGCCAGCGGCAGATCATCATCGACACCGAAGCGCTGATCGCCGAGCGCCCGCGCCTGGATGCCGACGAAGCGCTGGCGAAGTCGGATGCCATCGGCGCCGACCAGCGCCTGCTGCGGCTGCGCTACGGCCAGTTCCTCGGCGAGGAGTCGGAAACCGAAGGCGAGCAACACGAGGAAGGGCCGGGCGAGTCGCACGGTTCCGCGGCGCAGGAACTGATGGCCGCCGCCGGCCATCTGCACGACCTGCCCGAAGCCGCGACGCTGCTCGACCCGGGCACACGCGCGCTACTGCGCGATGCGCTGCGCGAGATGTGGCAGGCCGAGCGCGAACTGCGCGTGGGCGATCCGGTGGCGGCGCTGCCCTACGAACATCGCGCGCTCGATTTCATCAAGCGCGCGCAGCAGGCCGACCGCATCTACCTTGCGCGCGTCGGCCTGGAGCTGCCGCAACTCGACGCCTCGCGCCGGCTCAGCGGCGAGCGCGGTTCGCTGCCTGGCCGCAACGATCCTGCGCGCGCCGCCGAGGCAGCGCACGTGCCCGATGCGGCGTATGCCGCGCTGCAGGCGGGGGCGGCGCCCGATCTCGATGCGCTCGCCGCGTGGATCGCGCAGGAACGCGATCGTCTCGCCGATCCGCTCGCGGTGCTCGAGCAACTCGATGGCCTGCGCCGCGATCCGGCCTGCAGCGAATGCCGCGATCGCCTCGGCCGCGCACTCTGGCCCGTGCTGACGCCGCCGGCGGCGGCACCGCTGCTGCGCGCGCGGCCCGACAAGGCCGGCGCCGACTATCTCGACGCGATCGCGCCGGAGGCATCGCCATGAGCGCGACGGCGTTCGTCATCGGCGATTTCAGTGTCGATCCGGTCGTGCTTGCGGCGCTCGCGCTCGCGCTGCTCGCAGCGATGGTGCTCGCCGCGCGTTCCGGCGGGCGCCGCCGGGCGGCCTTGATCGCGCTGCAGCCGCTGGCCGCGGGGCTGCTGCTCGCGGCGCTGTCATTGCGCGAGGCACCCGCCCCGGCGGCGCTGATCGTGCTCACGCCGGGCGCCGATGCCGCGGCCTTCGCCACCGGGCCGCGTGCGCCGCGTGTCGGTCTGCCGGGCGCGCCGCAAGGCGAAGGCATCGAGCGTGTGCCCGATCTCGCCACGGCCTTGCGCCGCCATCGCGCACGGCATCTGATCGTGCACGGCGATGGGCTGCGCGCGCACGATCGCGAAGCGGTGGGCGCGCGCAGCCTCGAGTTCCGCCCCTCGCCCGCCTCGACCGTGCCTTCGATCGTCGAACTCGAGGCGCCCGCCGCCGTGCGCGCGGGCAGCTGGTGGATGCTGCGCGGCCGCGTGCACGCATCCGCCGGCACGATGCTCGTGCTGCTCGACCCGGGCGGCGCGCAGGTGGCGCAGGACGCCCCGGACGAAGAAGGCCGCTTCGCGCTGGACGCGATCGCGCGCGCAGCCGGAACGGCGGATTTCGAATTGCAGCTGCGCCGCGGCGAAGACGTGCTGCAGACATTGCCCGTGCCGTTGTCCGCGCAGGCCGCGCTGCCGCCGCGCGTGATGCTGCTGGCGGCAGCGCCGTCGCCCGAACTCAAATACCTGCGGCGCTGGGCCCTGGATGCGGGCGTGCAGCTCGACGCGCGCATCGCGCTGGCGCCGGGGTTGGCGCAGCGGCGCGGGCCAGCCACGCTCGATGCCGCGCAACTGGCGCAACTCGATCTGCTGATCGTCGACGAGCGCAGCTGGCCGCAGCTCGCGGCGTTGCAGCCGGCCTTGCGCGAGGCGGTGGCTTCCGGACTCGGCTTGCTGGTGCGCACCACCGGCGCGGTGCCCGAGCGCGTGGCGCGCGAATGGGCGGCGTGGGGCCTGGCGGTGCCCAATGCGAACGCACCGCAGCCGGTGCGCGTCGCGGCCTCGCCACGGACGCAACTGCATGCCTGGCCTGCACCCGTGGACGCGGCACAGCCCTTGCTGCTCGCCGCGAGCGACGGCACGCCGCTCGCGCAATGGCAGGCGCGCGGCCGCGGCCGCGTCGGCAGCTGGCGCCTGCTCGACACGCACCGGCTCTACACGCGCGGCGAACGCGAGCGGCACGCCACGCTGTGGGCCGATGCCGTCGCGACGCTGGCGCGCGCACGCGGCGAGCCTGCGCCGCGCCTGCCCGAGCCTGCGGTGGCGGGCGAGCGGGCGACCGTCTGCGATCTGGCGCAGGACGCAGCCATCGTCACGCCGCGCGGTGAACGCGCCGCGCTGTCGATCGAGAATGGCTGCGCCGCGTTCTGGCCGCGCGAGGCGGGCTGGCATCGATTGCAGGTCGGCGACACGGAGCATCGTTTCTCCGTCCGCGATCCGCACGCCTTCACATCGTTGTTGGCGCACGAACGACGCGCGGCCACCCAGGCGCTGGTGCATGGCAGCGCGCCAGCGCCGACCGAAGTCACCGATCGCGATTCGTTGCGCGCGCTGCTGTTGGCGGCGTGGCTGGCGGTGATGGCGCTGGCCTGGTGGCTGGAGCGGCGCCGCGGCGATCGAGCGGTGCCGGCGACGGACTGATCGGCGCCTGCGCACGGCATCCGGCCGACTTCGGGCAACCGCTGCAATCCGGCGTGCGTGACGACACAGCCATGGCGCCCGCGGCGCGCCGCAGGCGCGCGGCCAGATGGATCAGTGCGGCCAGCACGGCGAGCGTCGCGAGCGCGCCCTGCATCATGTGGCCGCGATCCAGACATTCGCGATCCGATAGGTCGCGAAGGCCGCGAGCCAGGCGAGCGCGAAATAGCCCGCCGTGATCGCCAGCGGCAGCGTCCAGCCATTGGCCTCGCGCCGCAGCACCACCAGGGTGGAAAGACACTGCGGCGCGAACACGTACCAGGCCAGCAGCGCGAGCGCGGTCGCCGTCGACCATCGTTGCGCGAGCGTGGCGGCGAGCAGCGGTTCGCCGCTGGCGGCGTAGACCGTGCCGAGCGCGGCGACCGCCGCTTCGCGCGCGGCGAGGCCGGGCACCAGCGCAAGACTGATTTCCCAGTTGAAGCCGAGCGGCGCGAGCAGTGGCAGCAGCGCGTGGCCCAGGTGGCCGGCGATGCTGTGCTGCAGGTCCGGCCCGGGAAAGCGCGTCAGCGCCCACATCACCACCGACAAGGCCATCAGCATGCCGCCGACGCGCCGCAGGAAGACCAGCGCGCGCTCGCGCAGGCCGAGCCACACGTTGCGCCACGCCGGGCGCCGCCACGCCGGCAGTTCCATCAACAGACCCGCCGGTTCGGCGCGTTGCCACAGGCGCGCGCAAGCGGCGAGCGCCACCGCGCTGCCGACGCCGGCGGCGTAAAGCGAGAACAGCACGAGGCCCTGCAGATCGAGGCCGGGGCCGAGCGTGCGCTGCGGCACGAAGGCGCCGATCAGCAGGGTGTAGACCGGCAGACGCGCCGAACACGTCATCAGCGGCGCCAGCAGCATGGTGGCGCGGCGATGGCGCGCATCGGCGATCGTGCGCGTCGCCAGGATGCCCGGCACTGCACAGGCGAAGCTCGACAGCAGCGGGATGAACGACTGGCCGCCGAGCCCGAGCCTGGCCATCGGCGGGTCGAGCACGAATGCCGCGCGCGGCAGATAGCCCGATTCCTCCAGCACGATCAGGAAGGCGAACAGGATCAGCACCGGCGGCAGGAACACCAGCACGCTGCCGGCCCCGGCCAGCACGCCGTCGATCAGCAGATCGCGCAGCGCGCCTGGCCCCAGCGCATGCTGCAGCGCGCCGCCGAGCAGCGCGATGCCCGCTTCGATGGCCGCGCTCGGATACTCGGCCAGACGGTAGACCGCCTGGAACACGAGGAACAACACCGCGAGCAGGATCAGTGGGCCGGCCACCGGATGCAGCGCGAGCCGATCCAGGCGCGTGCCGAGCGTGCTGCGCGTGGCGATGCCGAAGGCTTCGGTCGCGAGCTGGCGCGCGCGATGGCGGCGCGCGGCATCGCTGCGCCGGTTCGCGGGCGGCCACGGCATGCCGGGTGCGCGCGCGAGTTCCGCCAGACGTTCGAGCAAGCCGCGCGCACCGTCGCTGCGGAAGGCCGAGGTGGCGATCACCGGCACGCCGAGCGCCTTTTCGAGCGAGGCGACGCCGGCGGCGAGCACGCGGTCGTCGACGAGGTCGCCCGCCGTGAGCACCACGACGATGCGCTTGCCGCGGTCGGTCAGTTCGAGCGCGAGCGTCAGTCCGAGTTCGGGATTGGCGGCATCGACGGTGCAGGCGACGACATCGACCTGCGCGGCGGGCATGTCGTCCACCACGCGGCGCGTGACCAGCTCTTCCGCGCGGGCATGGCGCAGCCCGTACAGCCCGGGCAGATCGAGCAGGCGCCACGCAAGGCCTTCGTGCGCGACCTGGCCTTCGCGACAATCGACGGTGACGCCCGCGTAGTTCGCCACTTTCTGGCGCGCGCCGGTGAGCCGGTTGAACAACGAACTCTTGCCGCTGTTGGGAATGCCGACCAGCGCCACCGACCGCAGCCAGTGGCTCATCGCGCGCTGTGCTCCGGCGCGACCGACACCAGTCCGGCTTCGCGCCGGCCGAGTGCGAAGACGCGGCCGCCGATCTCCACCGCGAACGGCGGTGCGCCGAAGGCGGCAGTCGCGATCAGCCGCAGCGTGCGGCCGGGATTGAACCCGAGTGCCGCGATGCGCACGGCCAAGGTCTCGTCGCCGCGGGCGTTACCGCCGAGCGCGACGATCACGGCGCGCTGGCCCGGCCGCAACGATCCGAGACGCGCCGGCGCCGACCAGGACGGCGCATCGGCGCCGATCAATGCGTCCATTCGATCTGCAGCCACAGCTTGGCGGTGTCCGCGCCGAAAGCATCGGCTTCGTAGAACGCGACCTTCGCCAACGCATTCCATGCCGGCGAAAGCGCCTTCGATAGCGACGCATCCCATTCGCGGCCGTAGCGCCGCGACGACTCGCCATGCGCCGCGGTGAAATCGTGCCACGCGACGTTCCACGACGCCTTCGCCGCGTTCCAGGAACCGCCCACGCCGGCGTAGCGATCCTCGAGTCCGTCGAGCGGCGTCGTGGTGAAGACATCGGCCCAGCCGTTGAAGGCATGCAGCGTCGCGAGCGGCGTCTGGAAGGCGTGCCGGCCATCGCCGCCGAGGCGTTCCACGCCGGCCTTCCATGCCAACCCGCGCAGACGCGCCGTCGCTTCGAGCAGAACATAGTCGTGCGAGAACGGAGTGCCGGCGGAATGCCATTCGGATTGCCGCGCGAACTCCGCTGCGACGCCGAATCTCGCCTGCGGATCCGGCGACCAGCGCAACCCCGCGCTGCGCGATGAAGCGGACGGCAGCGTGCGATTCTCGACGAGGTACAGATACGCCGCCGCGGTTCCGAAGCGTGTCGCGCGTGCGAGGTGAAGTGCGTGGCCATCGAGCGCATGCTCGCGTGCCCGCCGGTCGCGCGCGCGGTCGCCCGCGACGCGATGCACGCGATCGAGCCACGCGTAGCGCCACTCGAAGCCACGCGCCGCGAACTGCAGATGCAGCGCATCGAAGGTCTGCTCGTTCTGGCGCCAGCCCGAGTTGCCGATGAAGCGCTGGTTGTCGAACAGCAGGCGCTGGCGGCCGGCCGAGATCTCCCAGCCCTCGTCGCGCCACGACAGCGCGGCCTGGTTCACCTCGGCGCCGGTCGGGTCGGTGACGGTGGCGTAACGTGTGGCCCCGTTCGCGCCGGAGTTGTAGCGCGAGCCGATGCCGGCGACGCCTTCGAATTCCAGCAAGGCGCGCCAGGGCGAACCCGGCGCCTGCCAAGTGGCACCGGCACGCAAGCGCGATGTCGGCGCGAGCGCGTCGAGCAACGCGCCGTCCTGCGATACGTGTTCGAGGCGCGTGCGCCATGCGGCGGTCCATGCGACCTCGGCTTGCGCCGGGGCCAGCGGTGCCATCAGAAGCGCAGCAGCGAAGCAGGTGCGCAGGTGCATTCGGGAACCTCTCGAGGCGGACGCGACTACTGTCTGCGCGCGCGCACCCTCGAGCCTTGACCTGGATCAAGCGCGCTGCCGCCGCGGGCTTGACGCAGGTCAAGATGCTTCCGCGGGCGGCCGCTATCGTGGCTTCCGAAGCGCGAGCCGTGCCGGCTGCGCCAGGAGCCCACGATGCAATACGAGATTTCCCGCGCCGCCGGATTGCCCGACGCTGCCGCCTTCGAAAGCCTGTTGCGCGCCGTGGACGCGGCGGCGCTGGTGGATCGCGATCCGGCCAGCGGCGCGCTGCGCGTTTCGTCGGTGGTCGCGGCGGCGGAGCTGAGCGAACTGCTCGGGCGCGCCGGCTACGAATTGCCGGCGACGCAGATCACGCGGCTGCCTTCGCAGTGCTGCGGCGGCTGCGGCGGTTGAACTCCGCGATCGCGCCATGACGCCGCTGCGCTTCGACGCCGACCTGCTGCGCCGCTACGACCGGCCGGGGCCGCGCTATACCTCCTACCCGACCGCGCCGCAGTTCCACGCCGGCTTCGACGCCGGCGCGCTGCGCGAACAGGTGGCGCAGAGCAACGGCGATCCCATCCCGCGCGGGCTCTCGCTCTACGTGCACATCCCGTATTGCACCAGCCCGTGCTTCTACTGTGGTTGCAACCGCATCATCACGCGCGACGCCTCGAAGGGCGAAACCTATCTGCTGCGGCTGCTGCGCGAGATCGCCACGCTGGCACCGGCCTTCGACCGCGACCGCGAAGTGCTGCAGGTGCACCTGGGCGGCGGCACGCCCAATTTCCTCACGCCCGAACAACTCGGCGATCTGCTCGATTCGCTGCGCCAGCAGTTCACCTTCAGCCAGCGCCCCGACCGCGATTTCTCGATCGAACTCGACCCGCGCTTCGTGCGCCCCGACGAAGTGCGCAAGCTCGGCGCACTCGGCTTCAACCGCGCCAGCCTCGGCGTGCAGGATTTCGATCCGGCGGTGCAGCAGGCGGTCAACCGCATCCAGTCGGTGGAGGAGACGCTGGCCGTCATCGAAGCCTGCCGCGATGCCGGTTTCCGCTCGGTCAACGTCGATCTGATCTACGGCCTGCCGCGCCAGACGCTGGAAGGCTTTGGCCGCACGCTCGACACCATCATCGAGGCGCGGCCCGATCGCCTCGCGGTCTACGGCTACGCGCACATGCCGGAACTGTTCAAGGCGCAGCGGCAGATCGTGGCCGGCGAACTGCCGGATGCCTCGCTGCGGCTGGGGTTGCTGCAGCTGGCCATCGAACGGCTGGGCGATGCGGGCTATCGCTACATCGGCATGGATCATTTCGCGCTGCCGGGCGACGAACTGGCGCGCGCGCAGACGCATGGCGGCCTGCACCGCAACTTCATGGGCTACACCACGCATGCCGACACCGATCTGGTGGGTTTCGGCGTGAGCGCGATCAGCCGCGTCGGCGACAGCTACTGGCAGAACCATCGCGACATTCTCGGCTGGGAGGCCGCCGTCGACGCCGGCCATCTGCCGCTGTGGCGCGGGCTCACGCTGCAGGCCGACGATCGCATCCGCGAGGACGTGATCCAGCAGCTGATGTGCCAGGGTGAGATCGACATCGCCGCGATCGAGGAACGCCATCGCATCGACTTCGACGTCTACTTCGCCGACGCGTTGCCGAGGCTCGAAGTGTTGTGCGCGGACGGCCTGCTCGAACGCGCCGACGGCCGCTGGACCGCGACCGAGCGCGGCCGGCTGTTGCTGCGCATCGTCGCGATGTGTTTCGACGCCTATCTCGGCCGGCCGCGCACCGATGCGGCGCCGCGCTATTCGCGCGCGGTGTGACCCTCGTCCCGGACGTCTTCCGATGAAGGGTGGGCACCGTGTCGCGCTGCCGCAGCCGATCGCCGACGACGGCGACGCCTTCCATTTCTGCACCACCTGCGCGTTCTCCGCCGCGTGCATGGCGGAAGGCATGGACAAGTCGCGCCTGCGCGACCTGCACGTGCTGGTCGAGCATGCCGGCCCGTTCGCGGCCGGCACGCATCTGTTCCGCGAAGGCGACGAGTTCCAGGCCATCGCCGCCGTGCGCGCCGGCACGGTGAAGACCTACGGCATCGATTCGCAGGGCCGCGAGCAGGTGCAGGGCTTCTTCCTGCCGGGCGAGGTGATCGGCCTCAATGCGATCCATTCGGCGCGCTATCCCTGCAATGCGGTGGCGCTCGACACCGTGACCATCTGCCGCTTTTCGTTCCCGCGCATGGCGATGCTGGCCATGCATCTGCCCGGCCTGCAGCAGCATCTGTTCCGCCTGCTCAGCGGCGACATCGGCAAGGCGGCACTGCTGGGCGGCGATTTCTCGGCCGACGAACGCCTCGCGGCCTTCCTGGTCGCGCTCTCGCATCGTTACGAGGCGCGTGGATTCTCGGGCTCGGCGTTCCTGCTCACGATGTCGCGCATGGACATCGCCAACTATCTGCGGCTGGCACCGGAAACCGTGAGCCGCGTGCTCAAGCGCTTGCGCACCGACGGCTTGCTGACGATCGACCGGCGCGAGGTGCAGTTGCTGGATCGCGCGGCGCTCGAGGCGCTCGCGCAGGACGTGTTGCGCGGCTGAGCCGGTCGTCCTTCGCGGGCTGCTTGATCTGCGTCAAGACGCCTCCCGTGCACCGGACCGATAGTTGCGCCAGTGAACGGAGAAGACCCATGAGCGATACCCGCAGGCTGTGGTTGGGATTGGGCGCGTTGCTGGTGATCTCGTTCGGCGTCCTGCTGTGGGCGGGCGGCGAGATCTTCCGCGTGGCGCCGCCGGTGCCCGAACGCGTGGTGACCGAAAGCGGCAGCGTGCTCTACACGCGCGCCGACATCGAACGCGGCCGCCAGGTCTGGCAGTCGATCGGCGGCATGCAGCTGGGCTCGATCTGGGGCCACGGCGGCTACGTGGCGCCAGACTGGAGCGCCGACTGGCTGCATCGCGAGGCCACCGCGCTGCTCGACCAATGGGCGAAAGTCGAAGGCGCGGCGACCTACGCCGGCCTCGACGCCGAAACGCAGGCGCGCCTGCGCGGGCGTCTTCAGGAACAGATGCGCCGCAACACCTGGGACGCGGATAGCGGCACGATCACCGTGTCGGCCGAGCGCGCGCAGGCCATGTCGAACGTCGCCGCGCACTACGTGAGCCTGTTCGGCAACGACCCGGCCACCGCGGAGCTGCGCGAGGCCTACGCCATGCGCAACGACACGATCGACACGCTCGAGAACCGCGAGAAGCTGACGGCCTTCTTCTGGTGGACGGCGTGGGCCGCCGCCACCGAGCGGCCCGACGACAGCGGCGCGGCGCCGGTGCCCGATCCGCAGGGCGTGACCGACAAGCGCGTCACCTACACCAACAACTGGCCGAGCGAGCCGTTGATCGGCAACACGCCGCCGCCCTCGATGTGGGTGTGGTCGGCGTTCAGCGTGACCTTTCTGCTCGCCGGCATCGGGGCGCTGGGCTGGCATCACGCGGTGACGCACGACCGCGACAGCCTGCAGCAGCGCCTGCCCGATAGCGATCCTTTCGCGACGCTGCGCGTCACGCCATCGATGCGCGCCACCGCCAAGTATTTCTGGGTCGTACTGGCACTGTTCCTGCTGCAGATCTTCCTCGGTGCGGTCACCGCGCATTACCAGGTGGAAGGCCAGGAAGCCTACGGTTTCGCGCTGTCGGAAGTGTTGCCGTACTCGATCACGCGCACCTGGCACACGCAGCTGGCGGTGCTGTGGATCGCGGTGGCCTGGCTCGGCACGGGGCTGTACATCGCGCCCGCGCTTTCGGGCCATGAGCCGAAGTTCCAGCGGCTGGGCGTCAATTTCCTCTTCACCTGTCTGTTGATCATCGTGGCCGGTTCCTTCGCCGGCCAATGGCTGGCGGTGATGCAGAAGCTCGGGCTCGACAACAATTTCTGGTTCGGACACCAGGGCTGGGAATACGCCGACATGGGCCGCTTCTGGCAGTGGTTCCTGTTCGTCGGCCTGCTGCTGTGGCTCACGCTCGTGGGCCGTGCGCTGTGGCCGGTGCTGCGCGGGCCGTCCACCGACACCAAGTCCATCGTCGGGCTGATGTTCCTCTCCACGGTCTGCATCGGGCTGTTCTTCGGCGCGGCGCTGATGTGGGGCGAGCACACCCACATTTCGGAAGTCGAATACTGGCGCTGGTGGCTGGTGCACCTGTGGGTGGAAGGCTTCTTCGAGGTGTTCGCCACCGCGGTGATGGCGCTGATCTTCACGCGGCTGGGCCTCGTGCATGCGCGCTCGGCGACGGTGGCGGTGCTGTTCGCGACCATCATCTTCATGTCGGGCGGCGTGCTCGGCACGCTGCATCATCTGTACTTCGTCGGCACGCCGACCGCCGTGGTGGCGCTGGGCGCGAGCTTCAGCGCGCTCGAAGTGGTGCCGCTGGCCTACATCGGCTTCGAGGCCTGGCAGACCTGGAAATACGGCAAGGCCACGCCGTGGATGGCGCGCTACCGCTGGCCGATCCTGTTCTTCATCTCGGTGTCGTTCTGGAACCTCGTGGGCGCGGGCCTGTTCGGCTTCCTCATCAACCCGCCGCTGTCGCTCTACTACATGCAGGGCCTGAACCTGACGCCGCTGCACGGCCACACCGCGCTGTTCG
>CAMLOR010000032.1 GCA_946481615.1 uncultured Aquimonas sp. | reverse complement strand
GGCAGGATGCGCTGGAAATAGAAGCGCGCGGTGTCGCGCTTGGCCTTGCGGAAGGCGTCCGGATGGGGCCCGGCGTCGGCCGCGGCCACGCTTTTCGCCCACCAGAAGGCCAGCGCCACGTAGCCGGAATGGAAGAGGTAATCGACCGAGGCCGCGCCGATTTCCTCCGGGTCGGCCATGGTGCGGCGGCCGATCTCCAGGGTGAGCTGCTGCCAGTCCTGCGCGATGCGAGCCAGCGGCGCGACGAACTCGGCCAGGGCCGGATTCATGGTCTCGGCCGTGCAGAACTCCACGATCATCCCCAGGAAGTGCTTGAGCCCGGCGCCCTGCTGCTGGATCACCTTGCGGCCGAGCAGATCCAGCGCCTGGATGCCGGTGGTGCCTTCGTAGATGGTGGTGATGCGTGCATCGCGCGCGAGCTGTTCCATGCCCCATTCGCGCACGTAGCCGTGGCCGCCGAAGCATTGCAGCGCGTGGTAGGTGCATTCGACCGACCATTCGGTGAGGCAGGCTTTGACGATCGGCGTGAGGAAGGACAGCAGCTCGTCGGCCTTCTTCCGTTCGTCGGCGACGGGATGACGTTCGACGGCGTCGACCAGCATGGCCGCGTGCAGCGCCAGCGCGCGGCCGCCTTCGCCCAGTGCCTTGCAGGTGAGCAGCATGCGGCGGATGTCGGGGTGCACGATCAGCGGGTCGGCCGGCTTGTCCGGCCGCTTGGGACCGGACAGCGAACGCATCTGCACGCGGTCCTTCGAATAGGCCAGCGCGCCCTGGAAGGCGCGATCGATCAGGCCCAGCCCCTGGATGCCCACCGCCAGGCGCGCGGTGTTCATCATGGTGAACATGGCGTTGAGGCCCTTGTTGGGCTGGCCGATCAGCCAGCCCTGCGCACCGTCGAAATTCATCACGCAGGTGGCCGAGCCGTGGATGCCCATCTTGTGCTCGATGCTGCCGCAGCGCACCGCGTTGCGTTCGCCGAGGCCGCCGTCGCGGACGACCTTGAACTTGGGCACTAGGAACAGCGAGATGCCGCGGCTGCCGGCGGGCGCGTCCGGCAACTTCGCCAGGACCAGGTGGACGATGTTGTCGGTGAGGTCGTGCTCGCCGGCGGTGATGAAGATCTTGGTGCCGGACACCGCGTAACTGCCGTCGGCCTGCGGTTCGGCGCGCGTCTTGAGCATGCCCAGGTCGGAGCCGGCGTGCGGTTCGGTGAGGCACATCGTGCCGGTCCAGCGACCCTGCACGATGGGTTCGAGGAAGACCTTCTGCTGCCAGGCCTCGCCGTGATGTTTCAGCGCTTCGGTGGCGCCGTGCGAGAGCAGCGGATAGTTGCCCCAGGCCAGGTTGGCGGCGTCGATCATTTCCTTGAGCGCGGCGCCGACGGATTCGGGCAAATGCTGGCCGCCGAAGGCCTCCGGCGCGGTAAGGCCGGCCCAGCCGCCCTGGACGAATTGCTCGAAGGCCTGTTTGAAGCCGGGCGGAGTGGTGACGCTGCCGGTGGCCGGGTCGAACACGCAGCCCTGGCTGTCGCCGGCCGCGTTCAGCGGCGCCAGCACGGTTTCGGTGAAGCGCGCGCCTTCCTGCAATACGGCGTCCACCAGATCGCGCGTGACGGCGTCGCCGCCGGGCAATTGCGCGTAGAGCTTGTCGGCTTCCACCACCTCGAACAGCGCGAACGAAATGTCGCGCACCGGAGCCACGTACTTGTTCATCGCAGCACGCGCTCCAGGCCGGGCACGGTGGCGAGCTGGCTCTTGAATTCGAATTCGTCGCGGCGCTGCGTGGGTTCGCTGCTTTCGATGCGGCCGGTGAGCGAGTAGGCGATCTGGCCACCGAGGCGCTTGCTGGCGGCGTTCTGCACGTGGTTGGCCGCGGCCGATCCGGGCATCAGGGTGGCGTCGAAGACTTCGGCCGATTCCGGGGGCACGGCCACGCCGGGCGTGATCACTATCGTGCCCGCGGGCGCCGCGGCGATCTTCATCTGCGCTTCCACGCGCGCGATCGTCATCGACACGTTGCTGAAGTTCTGCACCCGCAGCTTGAGCTTCCAGCTGCCGTCCGGCTGCATGGCGAGCTCCTGGATGCTGGCCGAGGGCGGGAACAGGCGCTGGCGCACGCCGTCGCCGCCGCAGGCGGTGAGCACGAAGGCCAGCAGGATCAGGCTCGAGAGGCGAAGCATGCGTTCCATCCGGTGAGGTATGCCGGGTGCGAGTCTAGCTCGTCGCGCGCGGATCTGGCTCGCGCCGGTTCCGTGCCGGGCGGCTCACTTGTCCATCAGGCCCTTGCGCACCGCGTAGCGCACGACCTCGGCGGTGTTCTTGGCGCCGAGCTTCTCCAGCACGCGGGCGCGATGGTTCTCGGCCGTCTTGGTGGAAATCTCCAGCCGCGCCGCGATGGCCTTGGTGGTGAGGCCCTCGACGACGAGATGGAAGACCTCGCGTTCGCGCGCGGTGAGGCGGCCGTAGGGATCTTCGATGGCCTTGTCGGGCCGGTGGATCTGTTCGGCCAACACCTTCGCCGCGGTGGGGCCGAAATAGGCGCGTCCGTCGCGCAGGCTGCGCACGGCGGCGATCAGTTCCGTGGTGGGACTGTCCTTGACGAGATAGCCGCTGGCGCCGGCACGCACCATGTGCAGCACGTATTCCTCGTCCTCGTGCATGGTGAGCACCAGCGTGCGCGAATCGGGCAGTTCGGCGCGCAGGCGCCGCACCACCTCCACGCCGTTGAGGTGCGGCATCGAGACATCGACGATCACGACGTCGGGCCGCAGCGCCATGGCCTTCTCGATGGCCTGCACGCCGTCGGCGGCTTCACCCACGACCTGGCATTCGCCGCTGGCGTTCAACACGCTGACGAGGGATTCGCGCACCAGCGTGTGGTCGTCGGCGATCAGGACGCGGATGGGCTTCATGCCCTAATCGTGGGCTGCGTGGCCGCCGTCGTCCAGTGGTATGGCGGCGCTCACCCGACAGCCGCCGCCTTCGCGCGGATGCAAGGCGAAGCGGCCGCCGTGCAGGCGCACGCGTTCACGCATGCCGCCCACGCCGCTGCCGGCCCCGCCGACGCCGGCATTGGGCGGGCAGCCGCGGCCGTCGTCGTCGATCTCCACGTGCAGCCAGCCGACGCGCGCGCGCACCGCGATCCGCGCCTGCCGGGCCTGCGCATGCTTCACCACGTTGGTGAGCGCTTCCTGCGCGATGCGGAAGGCCAGTGTCTGCAGGTCGCCGTCGAGTGCGGGGAGATCGTCGGCTTCGAGCGTGCATTGCAGGCCGGCGGGTTCGGCCAGGGTGCGCGCCAGCCAGCGCAACGCCGCCGGCAGGCCGAGATCGTCCAGCACCTGCGGCCGCAGCAGGCGCGAAAGTTGCCGCGTTTCGTCGAGGGTCTGGGCGCAGAGCGCGCTCGCCACGTCGGTGCGTTGCAAGGCTTCGCCGGCGTCGGACGGCAGCGCGGCGCGCAGCAGCGCGAGGTGGTGCTTGAGTGCGGTGAGGTTCTGTCCGAGCCCGTCGTGCAGCTCGCGCGCCAGGCGGCGGCGCTCGTCTTCCTGCACGCGGTAGACCGAGCGCGCCAGCCGGTGGAAATCGCGTTCGTTGGTTTCGAGGCGTTCGAGCAGCGCGCCGTAGTCGGCGCGCAGGCGGGCCAGCAGTGTTTCGGCGTCGCTCACGACGCCGCCTCCGTTCCGGCGTCGATCGGCGATGGCTGCGCGCCTGGGGTCATTGCGCAGCGTCCGTGCCCGTGGCGCGTGCCAGTGCCTCGCGCAGTTCCGGCGTGGCGGCGGCGAGCACGCGTTGCACTTCCTGCTGTGCGGCGGCTTCGGCCTGCGCCGCGGCCGTTTCATCGCCGGCGGCGCGCAATGCGCCGGCGCCGAGGCGGTGCAAGCGCCAGGCATGTGCGTAGTCGCCGGAAGATTCCAGCGCTTCGATCGCTTCGCGGTAGCGCTTGGCGTTCTCGTCCTGCGCGAGGCGCCGCAGTTGCCGCATCAGCCAGAGCGGACGGTGGCCCAGCGTCGCCAGCGCCTCGTCGAGTTCGCCTTCGGGCTCGTCGCGCAGCACGCGCGCCTGCAGTTGCAGCGCACGCACGCCGGCGGCCTGCGCGAGCGTGTCGGCCTGCGCCAGCGCTGCGGCCGCCTCGGGTTCGTCGCCCTGCAATTCCAGCGCCTGCGTCCGCAGCAGCGCCGCGATGGTGCGTTGTTCGGCGGCGGCTTCGCCCAGCACGTCCGAGGCTTCGTCGAGGGCTCCGAGGGCGCCCGCGCCATCCATCGCCATGACGTGGATCTGCGCGCGCAGCAACGCGGCATCGGCGAGTCCGCGCCGGTCGTCGCGCTCCTTGAACAGCGCCTGGGCACGCGCGAGCTGTTCGAAGGCGGCGATGAAATGGCCTTGCCAGAGTTCCAGTTCGGCGAGATTGCGGCGCGTCACCGCGGCTTCTTCGACGAGCTGCTGACGTTCGGCCGTCTGCAGCGAAGCCTCGAGCAGCGTGCGCGCGTCGTTCCAGTGGCCGCGCGCGATCTCGAGCAGGCCGAGGTTCTGTTGCGTGCGCGTGCTGCCGTTCAAGTCGTCCTGCGCCGCGAAGGCTTCGCCGGCCTGGCGCCAGAACACCTGCGCGCTGTCGTAGTCGCCGAGCTGGTAGTGCGAGAAGCCGATGTTGTTGAGGCTCTCGGCCGAGCCCAGCGCATCGCCGATCGCCTCGCGCCCCCGCAGCGCGCGGCGGTAGGCCTCGAGCGCGCCGGCATAGTCGCCGCGTTCCTCGGCCAGCAGGCCGAGTTCGTTGTCGATGGCGGCGAGCCCGGTTCTGTCGTCGAGCGCTTCGAACAGCGCGCGCGCTTCGGCCAGCTGCTTGGCCGCGGTGTCGTGATCGCCGCGGATGAGCGCGATCTGCGCCAGATTGCGCAGCGTGCTCGCCACGCCGCGGCGGTTGCCCAGTTCGCGCCGCAGCACCACGGCCTTCGAATACTGTTCCTGCGCGTCCTGCATCTGCCCGAGGCGGGCATAGCCCACGCCGAGCGCGTTGATGGTTTCGGCCTCGCCCCAGGCGTTGCGGCCGCGCTTGAACAGCAGCAGCGCACGCACCAGGTATTCGTCGACGGCAGCCTTCACCTCGCCGCGCAGGATGGAATACTTGCCGAGCAGGAACCACGCGCGCGCCTCGCCCGGATCGCGCTTGACCAGCTCGCGCAATGCGTCGATCGCCGCGGCCAGGTCGCCGCCTTCGCCATGCACGTTGGCCTGCTGCAACACGGTGGCCAAGTCGTCCGGGGTCCCGGTGAGACGCGTGGCCGCGAGGCCCGCCGCGAGTTCCGCATCGCCGCCGAACCAGGCTTGCAACGCATCGAAGCGCGGTTGCAGGGCGGCGATCGCGCGGCGGTCGGAGGCGCGCTGCGCGACGGCGGCGTTGCCGGCGAACCAGGCCGATTCGGCCTGCGCCAGCGCGGCGGCATCGAAGGCCGAATCGAGCGCGAGCGCATCGGCGAACTTGCGCTGCGCGGGCTCGAAGCGGCCCTGCGCGCGCAGCCGCACGCCCTCGCCATAGGCACGCAGCGCGGCGTCGGAAGCCGGCAGCAGCGCCGGCCAGGTCGCCGGCGGCGCCACCTCGCGCAACAGCCGCGGCATCGCTTCGGGCAGGCCGCGGGGCAGCTCGAGATCGCGCGCGTCGCCGTCGACGGGATGCCAGCTCGCGCGCACGCCGTCGCCGTCGGCGGCGACGCGCGCGATGTCCGCGCCGGGCACTTCCTTCTGCAGCGCCTCGTCGGTGACGGTGACGCCTTCCGCGATGGCCAGCGTGGCGAGCGCCTGGCGCGTGCGTTCGGCGTCCACCGCCGCGGTGCCGGCATTGGACTGCAGCGCGAGCCTGAGCAGATCGGCGACAGCCTCGCTGCGCGCCTGCACGGCTTCGTCGGCGCTCGGCTCGGCCACGACCAGCACGCGCCGCGCCGGCGGCAACTCCGGCACCAGCGTGCCGCGCGGCCACGACCAGTACAGCACACCCGCGGCGGCGATCAGCAGGGCCAGCACGCCGGCCTGCAGCGCGCGCCGGCGCCAGGCCAGCCAATCGGCCGGCGCGCGCCGCGAGTCGATCGCGTCGATCACCTCGCGCGCGTTCTGGAAGCGGTGCGCGGGCGCGGTGCGCAACATGCGCGACACCAGCGCCTCGACCCAGGCGGGAACGTCCGCGCGCACCTGCCGCAGCGGCGTGGGCGTGCCGGCGATGCGCTGCGAGATCGATTCGGCCGGCGTGGCGCCGTCGAACGGCAACCTGCCGGCGAGCATCTCGTACAGCAGCAGGCCGAGCGCGTAGAGATCGCTGCGCGCATCCACCGCCGTGCCGCGCGCCTGTTCGGGCGAGAGATAGTCCGGGGTGCCGACCACGGCGCCCGAGTGCGTGAGCCCGCTGGTGCCGAGCGAGCGCGCCACGCCGAAGTCGGCGATGCAGGCGCGTCCGTCGCGGTCGATCAGCACGTTGGAGGGTTTCAGATCGCGATGCACGACGCCGCGCGCATGCGCCGCACCGAGACCTTCGGCGAGCTGGCGCGCGATCGACAGCGCCTCGTCCACCGGCAGCGTGCCTTCGCGGTCGAGGCGGCGGTCGAGCGCTTCGCCATCGATCAGGTCCATGCTGATGAACCAGCGCTCGCCGTCGCGCGCGATGTCGTGGATGCGCACCACGTGCGGGCTCGACACCTGCCGCGCCAGCAGCAGTTCCTGGCGGAAGCGTTCGAAGGCTTCGGGCCGCTGCGCGAGTTCCGGCCGCAGCAGCTTGATCGCGACCGGCACGTCGAGCGCTTCGTCGGTGGCGCGATACACCACGCCCATGCCGCCGATGCCGAGCAGCGCCTCGATGCGGTAGCGCGCGGCCAGTCGCTGCCCCGGCGCCAGGGTGGCGCCGGCCTGGATTCCGGTGACGGTGGCGGCGCCCGGTGCGACCGGCGCGTCGCTCATGGGGTCGCGGCGCGCGCGAGTTCGTGCCAGGCGGGCGCTTCGGCGGCCAGGCGATCGAGCGAGGCGGCGGCGCGCTTGGCCGCGATCCACAGCGCGGCGCGTTCGCCGAAGGCTTCCAGCAGTTCCATGTCGGTCTGGCTGATCGCGGCGCGCGGCCGGCGCGTATCGGCGTACACCAGCGCCAGCACATCCCGGCCGTGCAGCAGCGGCAACGCAACCAGGCTCTGCAGCCCGGCGCTCGCCACCGAGGCGCGCGAGGACAGCAGCGGATCGGTGCCCACGTCGTGCAGCACCACCGGCTGGCGCGACTGCATGGCGCGTTCGACCGCGCCCACGCTGCCGCGGAACTCGCTCGCGGCCAACGCGGCCGGTTCGAGCCCGTGCGCCGCCTGCACGCGCCAGCCGTCGGCCACGCGCAGCAGCAGGAAGCCGCGCTCGCAGTCGGCGAGCTGCACCACGGCGCGCACGGTGTCGCGCAGCAGATCGGGAAATTCTGTCTGGCGGCCGAGGCCTTCGCTCAGTGCCTTGGACGCTGCGCGGCGCTCGTTCCAGCGCTGTGCGGCGCGCGCCTGCGCCGTGGCGTCGAAGCGTTCGAATTCGCAGTGCACGTCGCCGAAGCGCAGCCAGGCCTGCCGGCCCAGGTCCGCACCCTCCGCCGCCAGGCCGTCGACGAAACTGCCGTTCTTGCTGCCCAGGTCATGCAGCGCGAAGCGCTCGCCTTCGCTGCGCAGTTCGGCGTGCTGGCGCGAGACCGAGGCGTGGTCGATGCGGAACTGGCATTCGGGCGCGCGGCCGATGCGGCAGCACGCATCGCGTACCCAGTGCACCACCGCGGGGCGGTCTGGCAGGTAGGCGGTCAGTCGGACGGGCATGGCGCATCTTAACGCGCCATGCGCCGCGGCGATTCGCTCGGGATCAGTCGCCGAAGTCGCGGTCGAAGGCGATGCTGAACTTGAGGGTGGCGGCGCCTGCCAGCAGATCGCCGGCGAGATTGTTGCCGCGGATCGCCGGCGTCCAGGTGTTGGGGATGCCGTTGCCGGCGCGCTCGGAGACGTGCGCGCGCAGCGCGTCGAGCGAGGCGAGGGCGCCGGCGTAGTTGCCCGCGGAGATGGCGCCGGCCGTGGCATCGAGGTAGCCATCGACGGCCGCGAACTCCGCGGCTGGCAGCGCATCGGCACGGCTGCGCAGCCAGGCCAGCTTCTGGGCGATCACGCTGTCGGTGTCGCGCAGATCGACCAGCACGAGGAACTGCGAGAAGCCGCCCGTGGTGCCGCGCGTGCGCACGCTGCCGGGCGAAACCTCGTCGGTGATGTCCACGAACTGGCCGCCGAGCGGCGCGCGGAACAGACGCAGCGGCGAGCCGGCGGTGTAGGGCAGCAGGTGCGTGTGCACTTCCACCCGCACCGTGTTGGAGAACTGGAAGCCCTGTCCGTCGCGCGGTTCCACCGTGATCAGCAGCGGCAGGGAGCCGAGCAGCGAGGTGAGATTGTGCGAAGGCAGGCGGCCGCGCAGGACCGGGTCGAGCAGATTGGCCAGATCGACCCGGATGCCGAGATTGGCCGGCGAAAGATTGGTGGCGTCGTCGAAGGTGAGGATGAGCTCCGCGCCCAGCCCCAGGACGGTCAGATCGGCGTGTGCGGTATTGCCCGCCACTTCCACCGCCACCGCGCTCTCGGCGCGCGGCGCGGCCAGGGCGAGTACGCCGGCCAGGAGGATGGAAGACATCTGCGCCGCGAAGGCGCCGCAACGGTTACGCATGGCCCTGCTCCCACCGCTGTTCTGCGTGGCGGCGCAGCCCGCCTCGTGTCGCAGGACTGTACGCCCGCTGGACGCGGCACTCCGGGAACGGATGTTAAACCGCGCGCCGTGAAATGCGAAATGAGTGGATTCCCTCACGCTCCCTGGGGGCTTGGCCCGATGCGGACACGACTTCCGGCACAGGAAATTGGGGTCACCCACGACCTGCACGCGGGTCCCCCCACTTCCCTCGGAGCCGCATCCATGAAAGCCATCGTCCCCACCGTCCTCGCCCTGGGCATTGCCGCCGGACTCGGCAGTACCCCGGCCTTCGCCGACGCCCGGCTCGGTCAGGACCTGATCCAGCGCCTCGCCGCCGCCCTGCCCACGGACGAACTCGAGGTCATCGTCACCTACGAAAACTCCGGCCCCGTGCAGCCGGCCCAACTCGGCCTGCTGCAGCAACTCGGCATCCAGAAAGGCGTGGTCATGAAATCGCTGCCCATGGTCGGCGCGCTCGCCACGCCGGCCGAGATCGCGGCGCTGGCGCAGCGCGACGACGTGCTCTCCATCCACGCCAACAGGACGCTGCGCTACTTCAACCACGACGCACGCGCCATCGCCGGCGCCATCCGCGCCGAGGAAAACGCCGGCGATTTCGGGCGCGTCACGCCCTACACCGGCCAGGGCGTCACCGTGATGGTGCACGACTCGGGCGTCGACGCGACCCACATGGATCTCGAATACGGCGAGCACGTCGTGGAGAACGTGCAGGCCGTCGCCAATCTGCATGCGCTCGAGGCCATGTTGCCGGTCACCTATCTGGAAGGCGTGCCCAACTCCGACATCAGTTCCGGCCACGGCACGCACGTGGCCGGCACCGTGGGCGGCACGGGCGAGCGTTCGTCGGGCCTGCACCGCGGCGTGGCGCCCGGCGCCGATCTCGTGGGCTACGGTTCGGGCGCGGCGGTCGCCGTGCTCGATGCGATCGGCGGCTTCGACTACGCCATCGCCAACCAGGGCCGCTTCGACACGCCGATCCGCGTCATCACCAATTCCTGGGGCAGCGGCGGTCCGTTCGATCCGACCGATCCGGTCAACGTGGCCTCCTACGAAGCCTACAAGCGCGGCATGGTGGTGCTGTTCGCGGCCGGCAACGACGGCCCGGGCGAAGACACCCACAATCCCTACGCGCAGGCGCCGTGGGTGATCAGCGTGGGCGCCGGCGAAAAGGACGGCGTGCTCACCTCGTTCTCCTCGCGCGGCAAGCGCGGCGAGACCGGCACCTTCACCATGCCCGACGGCCGCAGCTGGACCTACGTCAACCAGCCCACCATCGTGGCCACCGGCGTCGACATCGTGTCCACGCGCACGCTCACCGGCGCGCTCCCGCCGCTCGAGGCGCAGCACGACATCGAAACGCTCGATCCGGCGCACGTGCCGTTCTACACGCACATGAGCGGCACCTCGATGGCGACGCCGCACGTCGCCGGCATCGTGGCGCTGATGCTCGAAGCCAATCCGGATCTCGATCCCCTCGAAGTCAAGGACATCCTCGAACGCACCGCCTCGAACATGAGCGGCCGCCTCGCATGGGAAGCCGGCGCCGGCCACGTGAATGCCTACGCCGCGTTGGTGGAGGCGGCCGGCGTGCGCAGCGACTACGGCCGCACCGTGAACTCGCTGCGCAGCTTCAACGCCAACGCGCTGCTGGCACCGGGCGGCGCGCCGATCCCGTTCTCGATCGACTTCCTGCCGGTGGGCCCGGTGACGGAGCAGAGCTTCGAGGTCGGTGCGGACGTCGCCTGGGTCTCGGCGCGCGCCACCATCGGGGAGAACACACTGGCCGTGGTGCTCACCGATCCGGCCGGCACGCAGTACGGCTCCGCCATTTCCCTGCCGCTGCTCGGCAGCACCGTGACCGCGGGTGGCCCCGGCAAGGCCGGCACCTGGAAAGTCACGGTGCGCGGCATCGGCTCGGTGAGCGGCGTCGGCCTCGATCCGCTCGGCGTCACCAACGGCGTCGGCCTGCCCGGCACCGTGACGGGCGAGATCGGCATGCTCAGGAGTGCGGGCTACACGGGCCTCGCCGACATCGGCACGCACGCCGCGAGAGGGGCGATCGAATACGCCGTGTCGAACCGGCTCGTCGATGGCTACGGCGACGGCAAGTTCCGGCCGGATCAGCTGCTCAAGCGCCGCGAACTGGCGCAGTACCTCTCGATGGGCGCCAGCCTGCGCCAGGATCTGCCGCTCGGGCCGAAGCGCTTCAGCGACATGGCGACGAACGATGCGTCCTACGCTTACGCCGAATCCGCGATCGCTCCCGCCGCGCCGCTGCGCGACGCCTCGAACACGCACGACGGCGCCATGCAGTTGATCAACGGCGCGTTCAAGCCCGACGCCAACGTCAGCAAGTCCGATCTCGCCTATGCGCTGGTGCAAAGCCTCGCGCTGCAGGACGAGGCGCGCGCCTTCGCGGGCACCGTGACGGCGATGTACGGCGGCCAGCGCATCGCGCTCGAAGACAACGGCGCGATTCCCGCCGCGCGCCGCGGCCATGTACAGCTGGCGCTCGACCAAGGGCTGATCAACGCGCGCTTCGCCATCACGCAGGGTCCGTTCGATCTGCAGCCGACGATCAAGGCGTACTTCGATCCGAACCAGGCGGTGACGCGTGCCTTCTACGCGGTCGCGGCCGGCCGCTACCTCGACCAGTACCTGCTGGCGAGCGACTGAGTTCGCCGCGCGCCGGAGGGACGACCGGCGCCCGGCAACACCGGACGGCGCGGATTCATCCGCGCCGTCCGGCTTTTTGCGAACCTGCCTGCATGCAGAAGAAGCAGCTGCGCTTCGGCAAGGGTTTCCGCCCCGCGATGACGGTGCGGCGCGTGCAGGCCGCGGAGATGGTGATCGCGCCGGGCGACAGTGAAGGCGATCCGCTGAATCGCCACCGTGGCGCGGATCAATGGCTGTTCGTGGTGAGCGGCACTGGCGTGGCGATCGTCGAAGGACGCCGCGTGCCCCTCAAGGCGGGCTCGCTGATCGTCATCGAGCAAGGCGAACGCCACGAGGTGAAGAACACCGGGCGAACGTTGCTCAAGACGCTCAACTTCTACTACCCCCCGGCCTACGACAGCGAGGGTGACGAGAAGGGACCGGGCAAGCGCTGAAGCCATCGCGCCACCCCACCGTCGTTCCCGCGCAGGCGGGAACCCAGTGACTTTCGAGGCGCACGGACGTCACTGGGTCCCCGTTTTCGCGGGAACGACATCAACCCACCGCCACCGAAGCTCCGCGCGCCGTCGGTATCTGCAGCGAATCCCGCAGCACCGCCAGTACGCGATCGTTGCGCGCCTTCGTCGGCGATGCGCAGCAATCGGAAGGCACGCGAACGTGGAACCCACGCATGTTGGCGTCGACCGCCGTGGCGAGCACGCAGCCGTCGCCTGCGATGCCCGCCAACACCACTTCGCGCAGCCGCAGATCGCGCAGCAGATCCTCCATCGGCGTGGCAAAGAAAGCGCTCTGCTCGGGCTTGAGCACGAAGTAGTCCTGTGGCTCGGGCGCCAGCAACCGCGCCAACCAGGCGCCGGGCGCGCCCTCGTGCGAACACGCCTGCACCACCTGCGCGAAGTTCGAGCGCCACTTGCCGTGATTGTCGTTGGCGTAGATCACCGGCCAGCGCGCGGCGCGGAAGCGGCGGGCGAGGGCGGCGATGCGCGGCCCGGCGCGCCGCGACTGGCGCAACAGGCCGGGCGCCTCGGGGAAATCGAAGCGGTTGATCACGTCGATCACGATCAGCGCGGCGCGCCGCGGTTTGGCCATGCCGGTTCCTTGCGAATGTCCCGTCCGAGCATGCCGCCGCTTGCAGCTTGCAAGCCAGCGCGGCCGTATCGCGGCGGCGCGGCGGCGTTCAGCGGCTGGCACAGCAGTTGCACCGATGCTGCATCCACCCGCGCGCGAGAACCGCCATGTTCGGATTCGGAAAATCCTCCAACGATGCATCGTCCGCCACCGACGCCATCGCCCTGCTCAAGGCCGATCACCGCACGGTGGAAACGCTCTTCGCCGAATTCGAGGAGGAGACCTCCAAGCCGCGCAAGATCACGCTGGCCACGCGCATCTGCCGCGAACTCGCGGTGCACGCCAAGGTGGAGGAGGAACTGGTCTATCCGCGCGCGCTCGCCGTCTTCAAGGCCGAAGACCAGGGCCTGATCTGGGAAGCCACCGTCGAGCACGGCACGCTCAGCGGGCTCATCGACGCGCTGGGCGGCGCCGCGGCCACCGACGCCGATTTCGACGCCCATGTGAAGGTGCTCAAGGAGTACGTGAAGCACCACGTGCGCGAGGAGGAGAGCGAGATGTTCCCGCGCCTGCGCGCCACCGGCATCGACCTCGGTAGGCTCGGGGAAGAAATTACGGCGCGCAAGAACGAATTGCTCGCGCAGCTGGCGCCGGTACGCCGCGCCGCCTGAGCCCAACCGCGGCCTTCGGAGGCAGCGACGGATGTTCGATCTCGGCCTGCCCTGGTGGGAAATGATCGCGCGCGCGGCGATCGTCTATTTCGCCATGCTCACGATGATGCGCCTGTCGGGCAAGCGCACCATGGGCGAGTTCTCGCCCTTCGACGTGATCGTGCTGCTGCTGCTTTCGGAAGCGGTGCAGGGTTCGCTCACCGGCAACGAATATTCGGTGCAGGGCGGCCTGATCATCGCGGCCACGCTGATCCTGCTCAACTACGGCATCGCCTTCCTCGGCACGCGCAGCCGCAGGATCGAATCCATCGTCGAAGGCGATCCCGTCACGCTGATCCGCAACGGCCAGCGCCGCGTCGAGGCGCTGCGGCGCAACAACATTCCCGACGGCGATCTCGCCGAGGCCATGCGCGCCAACGGCATCCGCCACGAGAGCGAAGTCGAATGGGCCGTGCTGGAACCGGACGGCGAGATCTCCTTCTTCAGGCGCAACCGATCCAGCGAACGAGGCCCCACATGACCAGCAATACGACCCACCACGAAGCACCGCAGGCGCCGCGTCCGTCGACGCATCCGGGCGATAGCCGCACCGTTGCCATGAATCCCGCGGACGCCACGGCCGGGGCTGGCAGCACACCGGCCGGCGCACCGGCGCATTCGCCCAAGCGCGACGGCGACAACAGCGGCGGCGAAAGCACCGCGAGCGAACGCCGCAGCAGCGACAAGGGCCATCAGCGCACGCCGCGCCCCGGCGCGGAAGAACACCAGGGCGGACACTGAGCCTCACGCGGCGGCCGGCACCGCCTGCAGGCGCGCTTCGCGAATCGGCAGATTGGCCGCCGCCGCGAGCAGCGCCAGCACGATGTCGGCGTACCACATCCACGTGTAATCGCCGAAGCGCGCGATCGCCAAGCCACCCAGCCACGCGCCGAAGAAACCGCCGATCTGGTGACTGAACAGCGTCAGCCCGAACAGCGTGCCCAGATAGCGCGGGCCGAACAGCTTGTTCACCAGCCCCGCGGTGGGCGGCACCGTCGCGAGCCAGGTCAGTCCCAGTCCTGCACCGAACGCGTAGAACGTGAGCGGCGTGGGCGGCGAAAGCAGATAGATCGCGATGAGCAGCGCGCGGCTCGCGTACATCGCCGCCAACAGATATTTCATGCGATAGCGGCCGCCCAGCCACCCCGCGCCCAGGCTGCCCGCGATGTTGAACAGGCCGATGAGCGCCAGGGCCGCGGCCGAGACCGATTGCGGCAGTCCGCACAGCGCGATCTCCGTGGGCAGATGCGTCACCAGGAAGGCGATGTGGAAACCGCACGTGAAGAATCCCGCGTGCAGCATCCAGTAACTGCGATCGGCCAGCGCTTCGCGCAACTGGCGGCGCAGGCCGCCGTCCGTCGCCGAGGCCGAAGCGGCCGCGGGCGCTTCGCGCCGGCGCAGCGGCCAGGCCAGCGGCAGCGTGGCCAGCGCACTCGCGGCCAGTGCCCACATCGCCGCCATCCAGCCGAAGGCCGCGATCACGGCCTGCACGAAGGGCGCGAACAGGAATTGCCCGAACGACCCGCCGGCATTGATCACGCCCGCCGCCATCGAGCGCTTCTGCGCGGGCAGCCTCGCGGCGGTCGCACCGATCAGGATCGAGAAACTGCCCGCGCCCGCGCCGGCCGCCGACAACACGCCCAGGGTCAGCAGCAGGCCCCCGGGTGTCTGCAGGAACGGCGTGAGCGCCGTGCCGAGGATCAGCAACACACCGCCCAGCACCAGCACGCGCCCCGCGCCATGCTGATCGGCCACCGCACCGAACACCGGCTGCACGGCGCCCCACACCAACTGTCCCACCGCAAGCGCGAAACTGATCGAGACGATGCCGATGCCCGTGTCCAGCGCGATGGGCTGCACGAACAACCCCATCGACTGCCGGATGCCCATCGTCACCATCAGGGTGGCGGTGGCGACGAGGACGAGCGGCCAGATGCGAGGTGCGGGCGTGGTCATCCGCGGACCATAGGAGCACGGCCCGCCCGCTTCAAGCGCGGCCCTCATGACGCCGCGGCATGAGCTCAGGCTTGCGTCGCTCCCGCGCGCTCAGCGCAACGACGCCTGCAACGCCGCCGCGAGCGCCGCGTCGCCGCTGACGAGATCCTTCCACGCCAGCACGATGCCCTTGCGCTTGCCCTTTTCGACGAGCTTGAGGTCGTCGGGCGAAACGACGAGCGTGTAGGGCTTGCCGTCGATCTGCAGTTCGCGGCGCAGGAGTTTGTCGAGAGGCGTCATGCCGCGTTCTGCAGATATTCGCGGATGCGGTTCGCCGCGCGCGAACCGGTGGCGACGATGGCATCGCGCAATTCGTACATCGTCACGCCGAGTTCATTCGTCCAGAAGCGGATGTCTTGCTCCTGCAACAGACTCACGTGCGAACGGTCGGGTTCGTTCGGGTTCCGTTCCTGCTGTGCCATGGCCGCACTCCCTGATGCCCGTGGTTCGACGATAGACGGGCGGGCATGAACGGGTGCGCAGCGGATGCCTGCGCGCAGGCGTCCGGGCGCGGCGCGCGACGCAGGGCCGCGCAACGGTCGTCGCGCGCTTCGACGACGCCGATCGCGTTATCCTGCTCCGACCGCTCGAGAGCAGCGCGGGGCACCAGTGCGACGAGCTGTGAGCAGCAAGCTACGGCGGATGGACTGCGGAGACAGATGATGATGACCTGGCAGATTTTCCTCGGCCTCGTTGTTGCAGTGTCATTGGCGGTTCTTGCGCTGATCGCCAGGTGGGGCTGGCAGTACGGGAGCAAGCCGCATGCGACCTGGCCGGGCTTGGCGGCTCGGCTTGCGATCCTGCTCTGCATCGCGTCATGGTCGATCGCCGTTTCGGTGGGCCATGGTGTGGGAATAGCCCCGGTGCCGGCGCTGCTTTGCGTCTTCATCGCGCATCACGCAACTTCATGCGTTCCGCCGTGGTGGGTGACGCCATCGATCACCGCCATCGCTTTTCTCGCGCCGGCCTTTTTTTCCGCAAGACGCGAGCGCCTACTGCACCGCAGCTAGGCATTGTCACTTGCCTGACGCTGATATGGAGCTTGCGAAAGTGGCGGCTGAAAAGGCAATTTCATCGCTGACATCCCCCTTCGGGAGAAGTCCGTTCGCTTGCGCGAAGGCTTCGTACAGAGGCGCCTTGAAAAGCACTTTCGCGCATCGTTGCTGCGCCGCAGGCGCGGCTCGATCGGCGAAAGAGTTTTCGCGAGATCCGGGCGTCATCAAACTCCGAGACCTCACGATCGCATGGATCTACTCCGCCTCCGCGTCTCCCGAGCGTCATAAGGATGCTGCGCGCGAGTCCGCTTGGTCCGAACTCGTATGGCGGCTCCGAAGTTGTATCGGGCGTGGCCGCAAACGCCATGGTCATAGAGAGTCTCAGGCGTCGATTGGTCGAAGCTGCAGACGAAGACGCCCCGTCTGCGAGATATCGCTCAAGGGACAGCAGTCGAGACTGTGTGCAGCCGACGAAGACATTCCCACTAGTGGCGAGCGCGTGCGAGGACGACGCGCGGCAGCGAGATGCAATCTGGGCGCCTTCTAGGCGCGGATACAGGGGCTTCGAGGCGATGGAGCGCGCAGAATGCGCGCAAGCCCTTGAAACATGGTGGCCGAGGACGGAATCGAACCGCCGACACGGGGATTTTCAATCCCCTGCTCTACCAACTGAGCTACTCGGCCACGGGAAGGCCGCGTATTTAAGCGGCTAACCCGCGGGGCGTCAAGGACGGCGTGCGACGGGTGGCGCTCGTGCGGCGTCGGTTAGCCTGTGGAGACGGCAGGAGAATCGACATGAAAGCGGCAAGTCTGCGTTCGTTGGTGGCGTTCGGCCTGCTGGCGGCGAGCGGGTGCGCGAGCAGTCTGCCGAGCCCGGCGGAGCGCGATGCGCGGCGCCTGGAGGAGTTCGAGCGGCATGCCGGCGCGCCGGTCGACGAGTTCCATTTCTGGCAGATGGATCGCTGGGAATCGCTGGGGCGCGAGGCCATCGCGGTGTGGGTGAATCCGAACGAGGCCTATCTGATCCGCGTGCGCCAGCCCTGCGCCGGACTCGACTTCGCCGATGGCGTGGGCGTCACCTCGACCGGGCGTCGCGTGAATCGCAACTTCGACTACGTGACCTTCGAACATCAGCGCTGCCAGATCGCCGAGATCCGGCCCGTCGACGTGAAGGGCCTGAAGGCCGAGCGGCGCGCCGACAACGACGATTAGCGCGGCGCGACGCGCGCCAGCAGCAGTTCCGCGCCACCGTCCAGGATTGCGCGTTCGCGTGCCCCTTCGGCGCTCCACAGCAGCAGGCTGTCGCCCTGTTCGAGCGGGGCGACATCGGGACGGTCCTTGAGGCGCGCGCGGCCGCCGAGCACGTAGAGCAGCCACTGCACGCCGGACTCGGGGAAGAACACCATCGGGCCCACCAGCGGGCGATGCAGGAGTTCGGCCTTCACGCGGTCGCGGCGCCAGATCAGGTTGAAGTCGCGCGTCGGGCCTTCGATCAGTTCGCAGCGCAGTTCGTCTTCGCCGCGGAAAGCGATGCGCGAATGCGGCGGCAGCAGATCCTGCGTGTCGCCATCGGCGAGGTGCAGACGCATGCCGTTGCCTTCCAGCAGCACCAGCACGCGGTCGTGGCCGGGGAAGGCCGAGAAAGCGCAGTCGTGGTCGATTTCGGCGATGGAGACGCGCCAGTCGTAATCGTCCCGGTCCGGCGCGCGGTGGATCTCGCGCGTCCAGCCGAGATTGTTCTTCCAGCGCATGCGCCGGTATTCGAAGGCGGGCAAATGCAGCGCGTGCATGCGTCAGGCCGGCAGCAACGTGGCCAGTTCGCGCGTGGAGCGCGACAGACTCTCGGCCCAGGACCAGCCCACGATGGCGCGGCCGCTGAGGGCGTCGCGGAAGGCCTCCTCCTGGCCTTCGCCCAGCAGATGGCGGTAGTCGACGGTGATTTCCTCGCCGGCCGACAGATCGCGCGCAGCGAACACGAAGCCCAGGTGCCACAGGCCGTTGGCTTCGAAGCTGTGGTTGAGGTAGCACTCGTCGGGCCAGTCGAGCGAAACGGTGTAGCGATCCTCGAACCAGCGCACGCTGGCCGCGAGCGCTTCGTCCGGTTCGGGCTGTGCGAGCACTTCGTCCCAGCGATAGACGCGCGGAATGGCATCGGGCGCGACGAGGATGCGGCCGCGCGCGACGGCCTCGCCGAGGAAGACGCCCTTGCCGGCGCCGGGAATGGTGGAAGCGTCTACGCGATAGGCAGGCAGGATCATCACGCCAGTCTAGCGGAGGCCCGCGCAAAGCCGCCGCCCCGGCGTGGCCGCCGGGGCGGGGGCATCCTGCCTGGAACGGACGGCTTCCTTGCCGCTTACTGGCGCGGGGCGGGGGCAGCGCCAACCTGGATGCGATCGCGATTCTTCTCCACGAGCTTCAGGCCGATGCCTTTGACCTCGGCCAGTTGTTCGGCCGATTTGAACGGCCCGTGTTCCTTGCGATGCGCGACGATGGCCTCGGCCTTGGCGAGGCCCACGCCGTTGAGCGTGGCCGCCAGCGTCGCGGCGTCGGCGGTGTTGATGTCGACGCGCGCGGCGGGCGACTCGGTGGCGGCGAAAGCGCTGCCGGCCAGCAGCAAGGCCAGCAGCAGCGCGCGGAAGGCGAGCGTGATTCGATGCATGCGGTTCCCCTCGAATGCCGGCGGGCTGCCGGTGCGAAGCAGTCTCGCGATGCACGGGCCGCGCCGGAATCGGGCCGCGCCGCGGCGTCTGCTGCGAATTCCCTGCAGCGGGCGCTAGGAAATCCCCGGCGGTAGAATCGCGCTTTCCGTTTGCCCAGGGCAGCCCATGGACAGCCAACGCACCGACCGCTACATCGCGCAGAAGTGGGACGACGACATCGTGCCGCAGCTGGTCGAGTACATCCGCATCCCGAACAAGTCGCCGATGTTCGATGCGCAGTGGAAAGAGCACGGCTACATGGACGACGCCGTCAAGCTGATGGAGTCGTGGGCGCGCGCGCAGAAGATCGAAGGCGCGACGGTGGAAGTGGTGCGCCTGGAGGGCCGCACGCCGCTCATCTTCATCGAGGTGCCGGGGCAGGGCGAGGATTGCGTGCTGCTCTACGGCCATCTCGACAAGCAGCCGGAGATGACGGGCTGGGCCGACGACCTCGGCCCGTGGAAGCCGGTGCTCAAGGGCGACAAGCTGTTCGGCCGCGGCGGCGCCGACGACGGCTACGCCATCTTCGGCTCGCTGGCCGCGATCCAGGCGCTGAAGGAACAGGGCGTGCCGCACAGCCGCTGCGTGATCCTGATCGAGGCCTGCGAAGAATCGGGCAGCTACGATCTCCCGCATTACGTCGATCACCTCGCCGCGCGCATCGGCAAGCCCTCGCTCGTGGTGTGCCTGGACTCGGGCTGCGGCAACTACGACCAGTTGTGGTGCACCACCAGCCTGCGCGGCCTGGCCGGCGGCAATCTGAAAGTGAGCGTGCTGAGCGAAGGCGTGCATTCGGGCGATGCCTCGGGCGTCGTGCCCTCGAGCTTCCGCCTGCTGCGTCAGATCCTTTCGCGCTTCGAGGACGAAGTCACCGGCCGCATCACGGTCGACGGTCTGCACGTGGAAATCCCCGCCGAGCGCCTCGCGCAGGCGAAGAAGGCCGCGCAGGTGCTCGACACCGCGGTCTACGACAAATTCCCCTTCCTTCCCGGCATGGTGCCGATGGCGGACGATCTCACCGAACTGGTGTTGAATCGCACCTGGCGTCCTGCATTGTCGGTGACGGGCGTCGACGGCATGCCGCCGCTCACCTCGGCCGGCAACGTTCTGCGTCCCTACACCGCGGTGAAACTGAGCCTGCGCCTGCCGCCGACGCTGGAAGGCGAGAAGGCCGGCAAGCTGCTCAGCAAGCTGCTGCTCGACAATCCGCCGAACGGCGCGAAGGTGGAATTCGCGCTGGAGAAATCCTCCACCGGCTGGAACGCGCCGGCCATGTCGGATTGGCTGACGCACGCGCTCGATCACGCCTCGCAGGAATTCTTCGGCCAGCCGGCGATGTTCATGGGCGAGGGCGGCACGATTCCCTTCATGGGCATGCTGGGCGAGAAATTCCCCGGCGCGCAGTTCGTCATCACTGGCGTGCTGGGTCCGCACTCGAACGCGCACGGCCCGAACGAATTCCTGCACATCCCCACCGGCAAGCGCGTGACGGCGGTCGTGGCGAAGGTGATCGCCGAGCACTACGAAGCCAGCCAGAAAGGGTTGACGATGGGCGTCGGCGCCGCCGCGGGCGCTTCGCGCTTCGAGAAGAACGACGGCTGTTGTTAGACCGCCCGCAGGGCGGCGAATGCGCAAGTGCGATTCCGCTTTTCCGCAAGTTTGGATGAGCGCTCACCCTTTTCCACGGAGCTTGCCGATGTCCCTTGCTGTCCTTGCCCTGCTCACCAGTCTTTCCGCGGCGGCACTGCCGCCTCCCACGCCGCGTGCGCCCACCGAGACGCGCTTTGGCATCACGCTGGAAGATCCCGACCGCTGGCTCGAAGACCAGCAGAACCCGGCCGCGCGCGACTGGGTGAAGGCGCATGCCGGGCACGCGCGCCGCGTGCTCGATGCGATCCCCGCACGCGCCGAAGTGATGGCGGACATCGAGCGCCTGGAACAGGCGACGGCATCCCGCCTCGAGAACGTCGTCCTGATGAAGGGCGGCCGCATGCTGCTGCAGCGCAAGCCGGCCGGCGGCGAGCAATCGCGGTTGTATGTGCGCGAGGGTCTCGAAGGCGAAGAGCGCCTCGTGCTCGATCCCGAGGACTGGAAGAAAAAGACCGGCAAGACGCACGCGATCAACTACGTCGTACCGTCGCCGGACGGCAGCAAGGCCGTCGTGGGGCTTTCGGAGAGCGGTTCCGAAATGGCCTCGGCGCATCTGGTCGATCTTGCCGACGGCAAGGCCCTGGAAGCACCGATCTCGCGCGTGCGCTTCGGGGTGTCGTGGCTTCCCGATGGCAGCGGCTATTTCTACAACCGCGAAAACGAGCTCGCGCCGGGGCAACCGCCTTCCGAACGCCAGCTCAACAGCCAGGCCTACCTGCACCGGCTGGGCACCGATGCGAAGCAGGACGCGCTGGTGTTCGGCAATCGCTACGACAAGGCGCTCGGCATCGAACCGGCGCAGCTGCCGATGGTGGTCGCCGCCGAGGGCAGCGAATGGCTGCTCGGCTTTCCGTATTCGGTCGACAACCGCCTCACGGTATTCGCGGCGGCGCTGTCCGATGCGAAATCCGGCAAGTATGTCTGGCGCAAGATCGTCACGCCGGCCGACAACGTGCGGGCCGCGCTGCTGCGCGGCGACGAGGCCTGGCTGCTGAGCGCGAAGCAGCCCAATCGCAGCATCGAGAAACTGTCGCTGGCGCCGGGCGGCGCGCGCGTCGAAGTGGTGCCCGCCGGACTGCAGCCGATCGACTCGATCACGCTTTCGGAGGATGCGCTCTACTACGTCGCCAAACAGCAGACCGGCGTGGGTTCGGTGCTGTACCGCCGGCCGTGGAATGGCGGCACGGCGAGTGCCGTGGAATTGCCCGGCTTCGATTCGGTGTTCCCGTTCACCACGCAGGACGGCGCCGCGGGCCTCGTCGTCGGCGGTTCGGGCTGGGCGCGTTTCCCGGCCGCGGTGCACATCGATGCGCAGGGAAAGGTGCATGAAACCGGGCTGCAACCCGCGCCTGCCGGCGTCGATGCGTCGCAACTGGTGTCCACCATCGTCGAAGCGCCGAGCCACGACGGCACGCCGGTGCCGCTTTCGATCGTGCACCGCAAGGATCTGCAGCGCGACGGCGGCAATCCGACGATGCTCTACGCCTACGGCGCCTACGGGCTGAGCACGGAACCGGCCCTGATTCCCGCGCATTTCACCTATTTCGACCGCGGCTTCGTGCGCGCTTTCTGCCACGTGCGCGGCGGCGGCGAGAAAGGCGAGGCCTGGTATCGCGCCGGCTTCCAGGCCACCAAATCCAACACCTGGAAAGATCTGATCGCCTGCGGCGAATACCTCGTGAAACACGGCTACACGCAGCCCTCGAAGCTCGGCGCGGTGGGCGGCAGCGCGGGCGGCATCATGATCGGCAACGCCATGATCGAGCGGCCCGATCTGTTCGGCGTGATGGTGCCGCAGGTCGGCGTGCTCGATTCGGTCGGCGCCGCGCTGCGCGATCCGAACGGCCCGGTGAACTGGCCGGAATTCGGCGATCCCAACACCGAGGAAGGCTTCAAGGCGCTGGTCGGCATGAGCGCCT
>CAMLOR010000031.1 GCA_946481615.1 uncultured Aquimonas sp. | reverse complement strand
CGAATGCGAAACCATCCCGAACGGCGCGGGCGACACCTGGCAGATCGCCGGCAACGCCATCGCGCCCGGCGCCTTCCTCGGCACGACCAACGACTTCCCGCTCGACCTGCGCGCCCACGGCGAACGCGGCCTGCGCCTGGCCGCGCTCGACGATCCCGATGGCAACGCCTACGGCGGCGCGATCTCGACGATGACCGTGGCGGCCGGCAGCGCGAGCAATGAAGCGACCGCACCCGGCGCCACCGTTGCCGGCGGCGGCAACGCGCAAGCCGGCAACCAGGCCCATGGCCGCTACAGCACCGTGACGGGCGGACTCTCGAATGTCGCCAGCGGCGACTTCGGCACGGCCGGCGGCCACCTGGCGCAAGCCGGCGGCGACTACAGCTTCGCCGCCGGCCGCCGCGCCACCGTGCGCAGCGACTTCCAGGCCGGCGACGGCGACCAGGGCACCTTCGCCTGGGCCGATGCGCAGGACCAGGCGCTCGTCAGCAGCGGCGACAATCAGTTCCTCGTGCGCGCGCAAGGCGGTGTCTGGTTCGGCACGGCGTCGGCCGCACCGGTGTCGTTCGCGCCGGGCGAATTCATCGCCACCTCGACCGGCGCGCACCTCACCACGGGCGGCACGTGGACGAACGCGTCGTCCCGCACGCTGAAGGAAGGCTTCGCCGCCATCGATCCCGTGCAGGTGCTGGGCACGCTGCTCGAGTTGCCGATCACGACCTGGAGCTACCGCGGCAGCGACGAAGGCACGCATCTCGGCCCCGTGGCCGAAGACTTCAAGGCAGCGTTCGGCCTCGGCGGCGACGGACGCAGCATCGCCACGGTCGATGCGGATGGCGTCGCGCTGGCGGCGATCCAGGGGCTCAATGCGAAGCTCGAGGCGGAGATTGCGGCGTTGCGGGCGGAGGTGAGGGCGTTGCGAGAGAAATAGATCGCGAGCGACTTCTTGTTCCCGATCGTTGCATGGGGAATGAAGTGCACACGCTACTTTCTGGTGATGCGACAGCGCCCTGATCGGAACTGCCTCCGTGAGGAGTGGATCGCTGCGACGGTGGCCGACCCGCTGCGTGTTGCCCGGCAACAAGGCGGACGATGGCGATTCTGGCGAGCGATTCCGGAGGCCGGCGGACGTCACCTGCGTGTCGTGCTGCTGGACGACCGCGAAACGGTGCACAATGCATTCTTCGACAGGGATTTCGTCCCATGAAAGTCAAGTACTTCCCCGGCACCGATACGCTCTACATCGAGTTCCGCGCCATCGGCATCGTCGAAACGCGCGATCTCGACGAGAACACCCACCTCGACCTCGACGGCGAGGGACGCATCTGCGCGCTCACGATGGAACACGCCAGCGAGCGGGCCGATGCACCGGAATTCTCGTTCGAGCGCGTGGCGAGCTGACTACCGGGGGGCACGGCATGACCATCGCCGAGGCCTCAATCCTTCTCCGGCATCGCCGAGGAGTGATGCGTGGTGATGAGCCACTCCGATCCGTCCCAGCGGTACGTATAGGTGTAGCGGCCATGCACCACATCGCCGGTCGCGGCGAACGTGAAGGTGTATAGGCCGGCATCCACGGCGCGGTTGCAGCCGATCTCCACGAAGCGCAGATCGATCGTCCCGGAGGGGCGGCTCTCCAGGAAATGGTGGAAGTAGTCTTCCTTTTCCGCGGCGGTGAGGCGCGGTTTGTTGGAGAGGGTGGGCAGCAGGATGGAGCGTTCGGCGTAGTTGGCGACCACTTCGTGCGGATCGCCGGTCTGCAGGGAGCGGTTCCAGCGGTCGAACAACGCGGCGACGCCTTGCTCGGTGATGGGTTCGCAGTGTGTGGCTCGCAGGGCCTGCGAATCGCGCCGCATGCCGCCGTCGGCGGCGCACCCGGCGAGCACCGCGCAGGCGGCGAACACCATCGAGGCGAAGGGCTTCATTTCATGGCTCCTTTCTGTGTGGAATCGCCGTGCGTGGCTTCGGCGCGCGCATCGACGAACGCCTTGAGCACCGGATGCGTCGCAGGCACGCTGGCCTGGAGCGACACGATCGCGGCGTCGAGCATCGCGATGCCTTCTTCGTTGCGTCCCTGCGCGATCAGCAGTCGTCCGCGGCTGCCTTGGACGGCGAGGCGGCGCGCATCGGTTTCCGGCAGTTTCGTAGCCACCGCCGCGGCGGCGTCGAGGGCGGTATGGGCTTCGTCGAAGCGCTGCAGCTCGCGCAGGGCATCGCCGCGGCCGCGGTGGAGGTTGGTCTGGATGGTGGGCGGGACGTTCGGCGAGTCCGCGAGCACGGTCAGGGCGCGGTCGTAGTCGGCGAGCGCGTCGCCGGTGCGGCCGAGCTTTGCTCGCGTGGTGGCGAGGTTGCCGAGCGCTTGCAGGTAGAGCGCGGGCGCTTGCTCGATATCGGATTCGCGGCGTGCCACGAGGTCGGCGAACAGCGGCTCGGCTTCGCCCGCGCGATCGACGGCGTTGAGGGTGAAGGCGAGTTCGTTCTGCAGGAACAGCGTGTCGCCGGCGTCGGGCCCGTAGCGTGCCTTCTGCAGTTCCCAGGCCCGGCGCATGGACGTCACGGCGTCGTCGCCGCGGCCGTGGGCGCGATGGCCGTGCGCGATGGCGGCGAGTGCCTTGAGCGTGCTGGGATGATCGGCGCCGAAGGCGGCGGCGAGCGCGGCGTGCGCGTACTCGGCATCGGGAAAGGCGAGGTCGGGTTTGCCGGAGAACACGTTGGCTTGCGCGGCCATGAGCGAAGCTTCGCCACTGACGGCGTTGCGCGGGCCGAGCGCGCGTTCGGCGCGGTCGCGCAGTGCGCGCAGTTCGTCGATGAAGGCGGGGTCGAGGCCTTGTTTCGAACGGGCTTCGAGCAGGCGCAGTTCCCATTCGAGCGTGCGGGCATCGCCGGGGCCGAGGATGCGCTGCGCGTCAGGCACGAGGGTTTCGAGTTCCGCGATGGCGGCAGGGAAATCCTGCACCGTGATGAGCAGCGCGGCGCGATGGCTGCGCACGAGGAGCCGGCCCGCGTCGTCCGGCGGCAGCGGCTCGCCGGCAGCGAGGGCGCGGCCGTAGAGCGCCAGGGCGTGGTCGTCGTCGCCGAATTCGTAGCGCAGCACGCCGAGCGTCGTGAGCACGTTCATCGCCACGCCCGGATCGCTGCCGAAGCGCGCATCGACGCGGGCTTCGGCCTGGTCCAGGGCTTCGCGCACGGTGACTTCGGGTGCGCCCGGTGCGCGCTTGAGCGGGTTGGCGGCGTCGAGCACGTCCTCGTTGAGGAAACGGTTGATGGCGTCGCTGCGGGCGCGTTCGTCCTGCGCGATGTCGCGCTCCTTCGCCAGCCGCAGCGTGAAGGCGGTGGTGAGCGCGATGGCGGCGAACAGCGCGAGTGTGGTGGCGGCGACGCCGAACGGATGGCGGCGCACGAATCGCGCCGTGACGTAGACCGGCGTGCGTTTGCGGGCAGCGACGGGGCGATGCTGCAGCGAGGCTTCGAGGTCGGCGGCGAAGGCGTCGACAGTAGCGTAGCGTCGCGACGGATCGTCGGCGGTGGCTTTCGCGACGATCGCCGCGAGGTCGGCGTCCGGCGTGGGCAGGAGCGCGCCGAGCAGGCGGCCGAGCTGGTAGATGTCCGAAGCGACCGTCAGCGCTTCGCCGCGCAGTTGCTCGGGGCTGGCGTAGCCGGGCGTGTAGGCGCGGGCGGCTAGGGCACCGTCCTCGCCCAGCCATTGCGCGATGCCGAAGTCGAGCAGCTTCGCGCTGCCGTCGGCGTCCACCAGCACGTTCGAAGGCTTGATGTCGCGGTGAAGCACGCCGCGAGCGTGGGCGAAGGCGACGGCCGAACAGACCTGCAGGAAGAGGCGCAGCCGCGCGGACGTGGAAACCGGGAAGTGCGGTTCGACGGGCTCACCGCGAACGGTCTGGGGTGCGTGATCGACACCGGCAGCGCCGACGGATTCATCGATCGGCTGCCCATCGATGAACTCCATCGCGAACCAGGGCCGGCCATCCTCGGTGCGGCCGCCGTCGAGCAGGCGCGCGATGTTCGGGTGACGCAGGTCGGCCAGGGCCTGGCGTTCGCGGCGGAAGAGTTCCGCGCTGGCGGCGTCGGGACTTGCCTGCAGCATCCATTTGAGCGCAACCTGCTGGTCGTATTCGCCGTCGGCACGTTCGGCGAGGTAGACGATGGCCATGCCGCCGCGACCCAGTTCGCGCAGCACCCGGAAGGCGCCGATCCCGGCGCCGGGGGCGAGTTCGGCGGCGCGTTCGCGCTCGCGCACCAGCGATGCGGCCACGGCGCCGTGCAGCGCCCCGCCCGTCCTCAGGTCGTTCGGATCGATCGGCATCGCGGCTCCCCCCGGATGGCCGGAGTGTAGCGTGGCAAAACGCCGTTCCGCTTTCCGTGACCCTTCCCGAACGGCCAAACGGGGGACGACGATGCGGGCAGCGATTCTCGGTGCGGTGCTAGTGCTGGCGGCGCTGCCGGCGGGGGCCCAGGCGATCTTCGCCGACGGCTTCGAGGGCGATGTGCCGCCGCCCGCCGCGGGCGGTCTGGGCACCAACCTAGAAGGCGTCGAGGATTTCTCGGTGGCCTATCCGTTCACCGATTTCTTCAAGCAATCGCGGCCGTGGATCACGGCCAGCCCATCGGTGTTCGATACCGACGACGCCGCGCAGCTGGATCTCGACGCCGACGGCTGGGTGCAGTCGCTACCGGCCTGCACGGCCGATCCGCAGCAGTTCTGCTTCGCGCGAACCGTGTTCAACTCCTCCGGCGCCGACTACCCCGGCGGCGACTACCTCGTGCTGTACGACGGCACCGGCACGCTCACTTACGGCGGCGCGGTCAAGAATGAGGCGCTATCGGCCCCCGGCCGCGAGGTCGTGGCCGTGGACGGCAATTCGCTTTGGTTCATGACGCTCACTTCGACCGCGCCGGCGCCGGGCCACGTGCGCAACATCCGTGTCTACCCGCCGGGATTCGACCCGGCGGTCGCGCCGGTTCCGTTGTTCCATCCGGATTTCGTGGCTCAGCTTGCGCCGTACCGCACCTTGCGCTTCATGGACTGGATGCGCACCAACGGCGGCGGTTTTGGCGGCGCGCCCAATGCGCAGGAAGATTTCGACGACCGCGCGCTGCCCGCCGATGCGCACTGGACGCGCGAAGCGGGCGTGCCGCTCGAGGTGATGATCGAGCTGGCGAACCTGGTGGACGCCGAACCCTGGTTCACGCTGCCGCACCGAGTTTCGGACGACTACGTCGCGCAGTTCGCACAGGTGGTGATGGCGCAGCTCGACGCCGGGCGGCGCGTCTATGTCGAGCATTCCAACGAGGTGTGGAACAGTTTCCCGCAGGGCTTCGAGATCGAGCAGGACGCGCTCGCCAACTTCCCCGGCGGCGCCGATTCGGCCTTCACCAAGCGCATGAACCAGCACGGGCTGCGCACCGCACAGATCTGCGGCCTGTTCCACGCCGCCTTCGTCGCGCAGGCAGGACGCGTCGAGTGCGTGCTCGGCGCGCAGGCGGCGAATGCCTTCACGGCCGAGGAGGCCGGCGATTGTCCGCTGGCGGTCGCGGCCAACCTGCGCGATGCGGCCTGCCTGGCGGCCGGCGACAGCGTGGCGATCGCGCCGTACTTCGGCAATTACCTCGACGTGGCTGCGAACGAGGACGAAGTGCAGGGCTGGACGCTGGAGCAGTTGTTCGCCGAGATCGAGGACGGCGCACAGCTGCAGGACGCCTTCGCCGATTCGGCCACGCCGTGCACCGACAACTTCCCGCAGGACTTCACCGTGCCGTGCCCCACGGGCGCGCTGGAGGAAGTCGGGATATGGATGGATGCGCAGTTCGCCTCGGCGGATTCGCGCGGGCTGTCGATGATCGCCTACGAAGGCGGGCAGCATCTGGTCGGCGTGCAGGGCGTGCAGAACAACGACACCGTCACTGGTCTGTTCGTCGCGGCGAATCGCGACGCGCGCATGGGCGCGGCGTACTCGCGCTACCTGGACAGCTGGATAGCGAACGGCGGCGAGCTGTTCGTGCATTTCAACCTGAGCTTCGGCTACGGGCGCTTCGGCAGCTGGGGCGTGCTCGAAACACTCACGCCGGAAGCGCCAACGGCCAAGCAACAGGCCATCGCCGATTTCAACGCCGCCAATCCGTGCTGGTGGCCGGAGTGCGCGCCCTAACCTCCGCGCACTCCCAAGTTTGGCAAAACCCGCGTGCGCTTTACGTGACTTCCCGCGACGAGGCTTTCGTCGCCGAGGTCCGAGGTCGACATGTCCAGCACGCTGTTTCCGATCCGATTCGCCGATGTCGCGAGCGCGGCCTTGCTTGCCGCCGCGCTCGCGGGCCCGGGCACGGCCGCCAGGGCGGCCGAGTTCTTCGGGCCGGTGCCCTACACCTCGGCGGCCGACACGCCGGCGGGCTTCGCGAGCGGCCCGATGGTGATCGAGGATTTCGAGGACGGCGTGATCGATGCGCGCCTGCTCACGGCGGGCAGCGTGATCGGACCGGGCGGACTCACCGATTCGGTCGATGCGGACGACGGCACGCTCGACGGCTCGGGTACCAATGGCCGCAGCCTCTTCGGCCTCCCGCGCAGCATCGAGTTCGTGCCGCCGTATCCAACTTCCGCCGGGCTGGTGTGGACCGACGGCGGGCCGGTGGCGACGGTCACGTTCGAGGCCTTCGCGCCCGACGGCGGTTCGCTCGGCGCCATTGTCGCGCCCGGCATCGGCGACGGCAGCAACGTCGGCACCACGGCGGACGATCGCTTCTTCGGCGTGCGCGACGCGGGCGGCATCCGCTCGATCAACCTTTCGCACAACGCCGGTGGGCTGGAGGTCGATCATGTGCAGTTCAACACCACACCCGCGGTCGAACCGGCGATCGCGGCGACGCTGGAGGACGGCAATCTCGGCCTGCTGCTGCCGACGCCCGACGACAATCTGCCCAGCCCCGCCCAGACGGCGTTCGCGCTGCCGCCGGACGCGCGTCCGCACGGTGCGGCGTTCGTGGGCGGCGGCAGCGAAGCGCTGTTCGCCGATTTCGCGCAGCCGCGGTTGTATCGCGCCGCCCTGTCCGCGCCCGCGACGGTCGAGACGCTCGAGCTCGCAGGCCGCAGCAGCGCCAACGGCACGCTGGCGGCGGCGCCGGGCGGGCGCTACGTGCTCAGCATCGGAGAAAGCGGCAACAACGGCAACGGCGCCGGCGAATCGGTGGTCGTCGATTTTGCCGTGTCGCCGCCCGCGGCCACTCCGATCGTGCCGACGCTGCGCGTGCTGGGCTTCGTGACGGCGGCGATCGATTTCGCGCCGGACGGCCGCGCCTTCGTCTGCCATACCGCCGGCGTCAGCGTGCTGCGCCCGCCCTATACGACGGTCGAGTTCACCATGCCGTTCCCGACGATCACGCAGTCGCCCAGCATGTGCCGCCTGACGCGCGACGGCTCGCGGCTGTTCGTCACGCGCCTGTTGAGCGAAAGCGTGGCGACGGTGAACGCGGTGCGCACCACGGGCGCGCCGTATTCGGCGGACAGCCAGTTCGTCGAACTGGTGGCGCCGGCCGGCGTGCAGGGCCTGGGTCCGATGGCGGTGTCGCCGGACGGACAGACGCTGCTCGTGGCGCAGCAATTCGTGTTTCCGCAGGCGCCGAATCCGCCCAGGACGCGCGTGTTCCTGCTGCGCGCGCCGTTCGACGGGCAGACCTCGTTCGCGGAGTTGGCGCTGCCGGCGGCGCTCAGCGGTCCTTCGTGCAGCGCCGAAGGCAATCCGATCGACTGTCCCGGCTTCGAGCACGTCGAGGTGAGCGCCGATGGCCGGCTCGCGATCCTGACCGGCAACAGCAGCGACGAACTTGTCGGCGTGCCCGACCAGGTGCCCGCGCTGTTCCTGCGCGATCCCTTCGACGATGCCGCGCGCAGCGCTTTCGTCGTGCCGTTGGCGCCGGATGCGACGACGCCCGGCCGCGGCACAGGCGCGGTGCGTTTCCAGCCGATGCGGATATTCGCGGACGGACTGGAAACGCCGTGAACCCCCTCATCCGCGATGGACTGGAGACCCCGTGATGCGCATCTGGCTCGCTCTCGCCTTGCTCGCGGCCGCGCCCGCGCAGGCCGCGTTGATCGTCGTGAATTCGGAGGCCGACACCAGCGACGGCGTCTGCAACGCCGCGCACTGCACGCTGCGCGAGGCCATCCTCGCGGCGAATTCCGCGTCCGACTTCGACACGCTGATCGATTTCGCCATTCCCGGCGGCGGCACGCGCACCATCCGTCTGCTGTCGCCGCTGCCCGTCGTCACCAAGAGCCTGCAGATGTTCGGGTTCTCGCAGCCGGGCGCCGTGGCGGGCAACTTCAACTTCAACCACACGCTCCGGCTGCAGCTCGACGGCAGCCTGTTGCCGGACGGCGCGCCGCCGATCGGCATCGATGCGAACGTGGCGGGGCAGTTCGCCAACGTCGCGATCGAGGGCATCGCCTTCGTCAACTTCGCGCGGGCGCAGGGCGACGGCGTCGCCTTGCGCATCCGCGACGGGCGGGCGCAGATCGCGTCCAATCATTTGGCATCGAGGCCGACGGCACGACGATCGCCGGCAACGATCTGGGCATCCGCATCGAGAGCCAGGACAACGTGGACATCGGACTCAACCTGGTGTCGGGCAACATCGACGGCATCTCGGGCACGGCGCAGGACCGCGAAGGCGAATTGCCCACGCAGATCAACGGCAACCGCATCGGCACCGATCTGACGGGCAGCGCGGCGCGCCCCAACACGCGCGACGGCATCCGCATCGAATCGGGCTGCGCGCTGCCGGCGGTGGAGTTCGACGTCAGCGGCAACGTGATCTCGGGCAACGGGCGCGACGGCATCCATCTCGATGGCCCGCCCGATTGCAACACGCTGGTGGGTTTCGGCCGGATCGCGGCCAATCGCATCGGCCTGGCCGCCACCGGCGTCGCGCCGCTCGGCAACGGCCGGCATGGTGTGTTCGCCAATCTGCTGGCGGCGGCGGAAGGCATCACGCTCGGTTCGGCGCCCAACAGCAGTTTTCCCGAAGACCGCAACACCATCGGCTTCAACGGCGGTGCCGGCGTGCACGTGCCCGATGGCGCGGGCGGAGTGCTGATCCGCGAGAACACCTTCCGCGACAACGTCGGATTGCCGATCGACATCGGCAACGAAGGGCCCACGCCCAACGATGCCGGCGACGCCGACACCGGCGGGAATCGGCGCCTCAACGCGCCCACGCTCGGCGCGCTGCGCGAGGTGTCGGGCGGATTGCAGATCCGCGTGTCGATGGACGGCAGCGAAGAGGCCGTCGACTATCCCGTCCGCATCGATTTCTACGCGCGCGAAGGCGATGTCTACGCCTATCTGCAGACCGACTTCGCCGAAGGTCCAGGCACGCCGAGGAATGTCGCGATCACGCTGCCGGGCGGCACCGAGTTGGTGGCGATGGCGAGCGACAACATCGGCGCCACCGGCGGCGATTTCGCGGCGAACAGTTCGGAGTTCAGCGCGCCGGCGCTGCGCGCGGTGTTCAGCGACGGCTTCGAGTGATCACATCACGCCGGCGCTGGCCATGCCCAGCAGCAGACCGCTGCCGCCCAGCACGATGCCGATCAGCATGCCGGCCCAGGCCATGCGGCGTTCGGCCTGGCGCTCGCGCGCGGCGCGCACCGGATCGGCGTCGTGCTCGCGCGCGTGGCGGCGCGCGAGGATGCGCGGCAACCACGTCAGGTTCATCACGCCGATGGCCACCATCAGGCCGACGAAGCTGACGGTGGGCAGGTAGACGGCCTCGATCACCACCGCCGCCGCCATGAAGGCCGTGAACACGAACACGGTGCCGATGCCGATCGCGGCGAACCAGGCCAGCTCCTTCTTTTCCTGCTCGTCGATGGCCGTGAGCCAGTGCTTGCGCACGCCGAACAGCACGCTGGCGATGCCGGCGATGAGCGCGAACACGATGCCGCCGGCCGCGCCGACGAGCAGCCGTGGCGCGCTCTTGCCGGCGACCGAACCGGTGCTGCCCAGCACGCGGCCGAGGCTGCGGCCGATGGCGCCGATCGCCGCCGAGGCCTTGCCGAGGCCGTAGCCGGCGCCAAGGCCGGCCACGCCGGTGAGGCCGGCGGCGGCGGCCGACTGCGAGAACGCAAGGCTGCCCACCACGATGGCGGTGAACGCGGCGGTGGGCGCGGTGCTGCGCGCGAATTCGCCGAGGCGCTCGAGCAGGCCCTGGTGCAGGCTCTGGCGCGCGCGCGACAAACGCTTGCGCACGGCGGCGTCCTGCATGCCGAGCAGGCTCGCCACCTGCTTCGACGACTGGCCTTCGCGGTAGTAGATCAGCAGGATTTCGCGGGTGTCTTCCGGCAATTCGTCGATCAGATCGGCGACGACGGCCTCTTCCTGCTGGCGGCCGAGGCGGTCGGGATGATCGGGCGTGGGATCGGCGACCACGGCGAGGATGTCGTCCATGTCGCCGTCGATGCGCTTTTCGCTGTACTTGCGGCGCAGATGATCGTGCGCGAGATTGCGGGTGATCTGGCGCAGCCAGGGCAGGAAACTCGACTGGTTGCGCAGCTTCGGCAGGTGGTTCCAGGCCGAGAGGAAGGCGTCCTGAGCGATGTCCTCGCTGGCCGGCACGTCGCGCGTGATGGCCAGCGCGATGGCGGTGATGCCGTTCTGGCAGCCCGCCACGATGCGCCCGAAGGCGGCGCGGTCGCCGTTGGCGGCAGCCGGCAGTTGCTTGTCGATCAGGGCGGCCAGGGCTTCGGCGTTCACGGCACTCACGGGGTCGAGGGTCTTCATGGCGGGGACGTGTACACCGGGACGATGTGACTCTCGTCCACGGGCTTCTTGCCGCCGCAGGCGCGCACCATGGTGGCGATGACGGCGAGCGCCAGCACCATCAGCACGGCCAGGCGGATGCGGTGGGCGCGGGCGAGCGGGGCGTTGGTGGGCGCCTTGGATTCCGGCGCCTTCGGCAGGTAGGAATCGGGCCGCGTGCTCTCGATGAGCCCGGCGTCGATCAACAGTTGGCGCGCGCGCGTCACGTCGTCGGCCTTGACGATCCACACGCCGGGCTGGGTGAAGCCGCGGCCGGAATCCTTGTAGCTGAAGGTGCCGCGGCGGTTGCCCTTGTAGCTGCGGCTCTCGGAGACGTAGGTCTCGATGCCGGCGTCGTTGAGCAGCTTCGCCACGCCTTCGACGTTTTCCAGGCGCTGCGAGGTGAAGATCTGGCGCATCAGGTGCCTTCCTTGGGCGGCATTACGCGGATCAGGCCTTCCTGCGCGGTGCTGGCCACCAGCACGCCGTCGCGCGTCCAGATCTGGCCGCGCGCCAGGCCGCGCGCGCCCTGCGCGGTGGGGCTGTCGCAGGCGTAGAGCAGCCAGTCGTCGACGCGCACCTTGCGGTGGATCCACAGCGCATGGTCCAGGCTCGCCATCACCACGTTCGACTGCAGGTAGCTGATGCCGTGCGGGAAGGTGGTCGTGCCGATCAGGTGGAAATCGCTGGCGTAGGCGAGCAGGGCGCGGTGCAGGTTGTCGTCGTCCGGCAGCGGGCCGGGCAGGCGGAACCAGACCTGCTGGTAGGGCGGGCGCTTGGTCGGGTGCAGCTCGTCGCGCGGATAGACCGGGCGGAATTCGAAGGGGCCGCGGCGCGTGAGCCAACGCTGCATCTTGGGCGGCAGCGCGGCCAGCGTTTCCGGCGGCAGCGGCGGGGTTTCGGAAAGATCCTCGGCGCGCGGCACGTCCGGGCCACCGATCTGGTGTTCGACGCCCTGCTCGGGTTCCTGGAAGCTCGCCGCCAGCACGAAGATCGGCTGGCCGTGCTGGATCGCCGTGATGCGGCGCACCGAGAAGGTGTTGCCGTCGCGCGCGCGGTCGACGTTGTAGACGATGGGGTGCTCGATGTCGCCGGCGCGCAGGAAGTAGCCGTGCAGCGAATGCACGGCGCGATCGGCGGCGACCGTCTGCTGCGCGGCCGACAGGGCCTGGCCGAGCACCTGGCCGCCGAAGACATATTTCGTGCCGATGTCGCGGCTCTGGCCGCGGAAGAGGTTGTCTTCGAGGCGCTCCAGGCGCAGGAGGTCGAGGAGTTCGGCGGTGAGTTCGTGCATGGGGCGGGGATTATAGGGTGAGGCGCGGGTGCGACAGGCTCGCCCCGCACGGCTTTCGCGGCCTGGGTCGCCATCGCCGTCGAACGGCTTTCGCGAACCGGGCTGCGAAAGCCGTTCGCGGTGAGCTTGTCGAATCCGCCGCCCCAGTCCCGGTTCGCCCGCGCGATCACCGTTCGCGGTGAGCCTGTCGAACCGCACTCCACGCCCCTACACTCGCCCGGTGCGACTGACCGACCTCTTCCGCGACAACCCCCACCGCTACCCGCTCGGCTACCACGCCGGCCTCGACGGCCTGCGCGGCACCATGACGCTGGGCGTGATGGCGGCCCACGTGCGCGAAGCCTGGTGCCCGGGCTCGTTCGTGTACATGGACACGTTCTTCCTGATGAGCGCCTACCTCATCACCTCGCTGCTGCTGAAAGGCTGGAAGCGCGAGGGCGAGATCCGCTTCGCGCGCTTCTACTACCGTCGCGCGCTGCGCCTGTTCCCCGCCAACTACGCGATGATCGGCGCCTTCCTGGTGGCGGCGTACTTCCTGCTCGACGATTTCGCGGGCCACGCGAAGCAGGCCCTGGTGGCCGGCGTGTACGTGTCGAACTGGACACGCGCCTTCGAAGTGCCGATGCCGCAGTTCCTCGGCCACACCTGGTCGCTGGCGATCGAGGAGCAGTACTACCTGCTGTGGCCCGTGCTGCTGGCCGGATTGCTGAAAGCCTTCGGACTGCGCTGGCGCACAGTGGCGCTGGTGTCCGCCGTGGCGCTGGGCTTCGCGGCGTGGCGCGCCTGGCTCACGCTGGACGGCGCTTCCATCCCGCGCCTCTACAATGGCACCGACACGCGCGCCGACGCACTGCTCATCGGCTGCGCGCTCGGCATGGCGCTCGCGTTGCCCGGCGTGCGCGAGAACCCGCGCGTGCAGGCCACGTTCCGCACGCTTGCGTTGCCTTGCGTGATCGCGCTGCTGATCGCGGGCTACACCCTGCAATGGGAAATGCGCGGCATGTACGCGGGCGGCTCGCTGGCCTTTTCGCTGGTCTCGGCGGCACTCGTCACGGCGCTGGTCCTGCCCTCGCGCACCTTCGCGCACCGCCTCTTCGAACTGCCGCCGCTCGTCTTCCTGGGCCGCATCTGCTACGGCCTGTATCTGTGGCATTTCCCCGTCTACAACATCCTGCGCTTCGGCTTCGGCGCCAGCGACTGGGTGGTGGCCGGCGTCGGCATCCCGCTCACCTTCGCCGTTGCCATGGCCTCGTATCGCTGGATCGAATCGCCGTTCCTGGCGGTCAAGGATCGGATGGCGGAATCGAGTAGCGTGCGAATCGTGTAGGCGAAGCGTTTGTCCGGGCGTGGAGCGCGCAGCTCCACTGGACATATCCGGAGAACGAAATGATTCGATTGCTCGCCGCCGCGTCGTTCGTGGTATCGGCTTCCACCGCGTTGGCCGCGCCCGTCGGAACCACCATCACTTACCAGGGCCATCTGACCGACAACGCAACGCCGGCGGAAGGGCTCTACGACTTCCAGTTGTGCCTCTACGACTCCACGGCCGGCGGCAATCTCGTGGCCTGTTCGGCCGAATACGACAAGGTGCCGGTGGAAGCGGGCATCTTCACGCTGGCTCCGGATTTCGGCGCGGCGTCCTTCGAGGGCGAAGCGCGTTCCGTGGAAATTCGCGTCCGCGCGGGGGATGCTAGCGGCAGCGACGTCTACACGATTCTCGCGCCCCGCCAGCGCGTACTCGCCGCTCCCGAGGCCTTGCACAGCGGTTCCGCGCCTTGGGACGGGCTTACCGGCGTGCCGCCGGGCTTCGGTGACGGCATCGACGATGTGGGCGCGGGAATCACTTCGGTCAGCGCGGGCTTCGGATTGACCGGCGGAACCATTTCCACGCAAGGGACGCTGGCAGTGAACGATGCAGCGATACAGCGGCGTGTTGCCGGCGCATGCGCCTCGGGCGCCATCGCCTCCGTAAAGCAGGACGGTTCCGTAACCTGCGTGTCCACCGGAACGGTGACGTCAGTGGCCGCGGGCGCCGGATTGACCGGCGGCATCATCACGGGCGCAGGAACGCTGGCCATCGCGCCGAATGCGATCGGCCTCGCACAGATCAAGCAGGCGGAGGTGCAGGCACGCATTCTCGGCAGCTGCGACCCCGGCGACTATATCCGCGCCGTCACTGCCTCGGGTTCCGTGATGTGCGAGCGCATCGCTGGCGGCGCCCCGCTCGTCGTCCCGATCACGCTGAGCGCAACCGGGGTCAATGTGTTGCCTGCGATGGCCGTTCCTCCCGATGGCAACCCGGTCATCAGCTTCTACCACGAAATCAACCAGGCGCTCGTGCTGGCCAAATGCAGCGACGCATCGTGCGCGGGCCCGGTCGGCATCCGGACCGTCGAAGACTCGTCCGACAGCGTTGGAAAGTTCAGCAGCATTGCCATCGCCGCCGACGGAAATCCCATCATCAGCTATTGGAACGAGTCGGCAGGCAGAATTCATGTCGCGGTCTGTTCTGCGCCGGATTGCAGCGCGCGGACGCTCCGCATCGTGCCCGATCTCGGCAGCTTCACCGGGCCTGCCTCTTCCATCGCCGTCAATGAGTCGGGCACCCCATACATCGCGTACTTCGATGACAGTCTCGACGCGCTGAAGATTGCCGTCTGCCAGGATCCGACGTGCAGCGCCATGGCCGTCCACACGATCGACGATCCCGCCGCCGATGAGGCGGGACGGAGTATCTCGATGGCGATTGCGGGAACGCTTCCGGTGATCGCCTACTACGGCGCCAGTGCATCGTTGAAGCTCGCCCGTTGCCTAGATGCGGCCTGCGCCGCGAGCGCGAGCGTAGTAGTGGACGATCCGGCGAACGAACTTTCAGGGGGCATTTCGCTGGCGTTCTCCGGTATCGGCTTGCCATTGATATTGATCAGCTACCACGATGGAGTCGTTGGCGATCTCAAGCTCGCCGCGTGCGTGGGTATGAACTGCCAGATGTCCGTGCTGTCCACGCTCGATGGCGCCAATGCGCTCGTCGGCCGACACTCTTCTTTGGCCATCGGCAGCGATGGCCTGGCACGCGTGGCGTATTCCGATACCACGAGTGCCATGATCAGGTTCGGAAAGTGCGCCGATCAGGGGTGTACTTCGCTGGTCAACACGACGGTATTGACGCTCAACGCGAACAACGCAGGCGCGCGCGTGCCCATGGTGATCCCGGCCGATGGCTTGCCTGCGATCGCTTTCCCGCAACCCGGCGGTGGCCTGAAATTCTTCAAGTGCGGCACCTCGACATGTCAGTGACCATCGGGCCGTGGGCTGCTGCTGCCCTGATGCTGGGAGGTGCCGCTGCTGCGGCATCGACGTTCGCTCCCGCCGCGACGACGGAACCGAAGTCGCTGGCTGCCGAAGTAACACGCTACACGATCGGTGCCGGAGGGGGCGCCTCGCAGGGTGGAACCTATCAGGTAAGAGGAACGATCGGACAGCCAGACGTCGATCCCCTGCAGCCTTCCAGCGGCGGAAGCTTCAGGGTCATTGGCGGCTTCTGGGTGCCCTCGGCGGGGACTGGGCCGACCGGCCGAATATTCTCCGACGGATTCGAATGACGCCGGCTCCCGAAGCCAACGGTCGCTGGAATCGACTGCTCAACGCCTCACGCGCTGCAGCGCCACCGATGCCAGGTGCTGCCACGGAAATCGAGGGCCGGGGTCGCGTTTGCGTTGCACGGCGAGCGCGGCATCATTGCTCGCCGGTACCTTGTCTATGTCCACGTCCTCGTGGCCGGCGATGAAGCGCAGTGGCGGCAGTAGCCTGCGCAATTCGCCCAGCAGGAGAACCAGCGCTTCGATCTGCACCTCGGGGTATTGCTCGCTCATCTCCTGCCGCCGCGAATCGAACCAGTCCGGATAACGCCCCGTGTTGACCAGTTCGATGCCCACCGAGCGCGGGTTGTAGCCGCGGCAGTGATGCGCGACGCGGTCGAGCGGCACCCACTGCGAGACGCTGCCGTCGCGGTCGATGTAGAAGTGGCCGCTGTTGCCGGTGCCGGCGTCGTAGAGCACGCGTTCGCCGTAGTCGCGCGCCATCGCGAGGTCGGGCAGTTCGGTGCAGTGGATGACGACGAGGTCGATGGCGTCGAGGCGCCGCACTTCGAGCGAATCGGCGTAGGGCAGGGGCCAGGCGCGGATGTCCATGCGAGGCCGCATGGTAGCATTCGTGCATGCCGTTCCCTCGCGATTCCGCGCTCGGACAACTGATGTCGCGCTTCGCGCAGCCGGGCCGGGTGCGCTGGATCGGGCTGCGTCCGGCGCGCGAAGTGCCGATGACCGTGGTCGAGAGTGCCGAGGCGGTCGCCGGCATCGGTCTCGTGGGCGATCGTTTCAAGCGCAGCAGCACCGGCAAGCGCGGTGTCACGCTGATCCAGGCCGAGCATCTGCCGGCGATCGCGAGTCTTGCCAGTCTCTCCGACGTGCGGCCCGAAACGCTGCGCAGGAACCTCGTCGTCGAAGGCGTGCCGCTGGTGGCGCTGGTCGGCCGGCGCTTCCGCGTCGGCGAAGCGACGCTCGAAGGCACCGGGCCCTGCGATCCATGCTCGCGGATGGAAGCCGCGCTGGGCGAGGGCGGCTACAACGCGATGCGCGGCCACGGCGGCATCACCGCTCGCATCATCGAAGGGGGCCGCATCGCCGTGGGCGATGTCGTCGTCCCGCTCACCGAGGAATCCTGAAATGCGCGGCCACGTCATCCTTTCGCATGGGCTCGACAGCAGCCCCGAGGCCACCAAGGTCAGCGCGCTGGCGCGCGCGGCCGAGTCGCTGGGCTGGACCAGCGAGCGGCCCGACTATTCCGACATCGATGCGCGGCGCGACATCGCGGAAGTGAGCGCGCGCCTCGAACGCCTCGTCGATCGTGCGCAGGCTGCGGCCAAGCCGCTGGTGCTGGCCGGGTCGAGCATGGGCGCCTTCATCAGCGCGCTGGCCACGCTCGAAGTCGAATGCGTGGGCCTGTTCCTGATGGCGCCGCCCGTGGTGCTCGAGGGTTATCCGCAGTCGCTCGATGCCGAACTGCTGCCCACCACCGTCATCCACGGCTGGGACGACGAACTGATTCCGGCCGGCGACGTGGTGCGCTGGGCGCAGGTGCGCAACGATCGGCTCATCCTCGTCGACGACAGCCATCGCCTGGCCAGCCACGTCGAATTCTGCGCGGAAGAATTCGGACGCTTCCTCGCGGCGTTGAAGTGATGCGTCTCTTCGCCACCTGCGCCAAGGGGCTGGAATACCTCTTGGTCGACGAGTTGCGCGCGCTGGGCGCGAGCGAAGTGCGCGAGGCGCTGGCCGGCGTGCATTTCGAGGGCGATCTCGCCGCCGCCTACCGCGCTTGCCTGTGGTCGCGGCTGGCGAACCGCGTGCTGCTGTTCCTGGCCGAGTTCGAGGCGGCCGACGATTCGGCGCTGTATCACGGCGTGCGGGCCGTCGACTGGCAACGGCATCTGCATTCCGACGGCACGCTGGCCGTCGACGTGAACCTGTTCGCTTCGCAGATCACGCACGATCGCTACGCCGCGCAGCGCGTGAAGGATGCCGTCGTCGATCAGTTGCGCGAAGCCACCGGCGAGCGCCCTTCGGTCGATACCGAAGAGCCCGACCTGCGCATCAACGTGGCGGTGAAGCGCGACGTCGCCACCTTGTCGCTCGACCTTTCCGGTACCAGCCTGCACCGGCGCGGCTACCGCGTGGCGCAGGGCGCCGCGCCGCTGAAGGAGACGCTGGCCTGCGCCGTGCTGCTGCGCGCCGGCTGGCCGCAGACCTACGTCGATGGCGGCAGCCTGCTCGATCCGATGTGCGGTTCGGGCACGCTGCTGATCGAGGGCGCGCGCATGGCGGCCGACGTCGCGCCGGGCCTGCAGCGCACCTATTTCGGTTTCCAGCGCTGGCGTGGCCACGAAGCGGAAACCTGGCGCGCGCTGCTGGCGGAGGCGCGCGCGCGCGCCGAGCGCGGGCTGGCGGCATTGCGCCCTGTGTTCTTCGGATTCGACCAGGATACGCGCGCGATCGAAGCCTCGGAAAAGAACGCACGCGTCGCCATGGTCGGCAACCATGTTGTCTTCCACGCGGGCGAAATCGCGGCGCTGCATGCGCCGGCCGGTTCGGCGCCCGGCCTCGTCGTGTGCAATCCGCCCTACGACGAACGCCTCGCGGCCGACGCCACGCTCTACCGCGAGTTCGGCCACGTGCTGCGCGAGCAGTTCGCCGGCTGGCGCGCGGCGGTGCTGACGGGCGACGAGGCGCTGGGACGCGCGCTCGGTTTGCGCGTGAGCAAGCGCTACGTGCTCTACAACGGTGCGCTCAAGACCACGCTGATCCGCGTCGACCAGATCGAATCGAACAAGGACGCGCCGCCGCGCGCGCCGCGCCCGCTTTCCGACGGCGCGCAGATGGTGGCGAACCGCCTGCGCAAGAACCTGCGCAGTTCGAAGCAGTGGCGCACGCGCGAGAACGTCACCTGCTTCCGGGCTTACGACGCCGACCTCCCCGAGTACGCCGCCGCCATCGACGTCTACGAAGGCGCGCTGGAGAACTCCGACGCGCCGCCGCAGACCTGGCTGCACGTGCAGGAATATCAGGCGCCGGCCGACATCCCGCTGGAAACGCAGAAGCAGCGCCTGGGCGATCTGCTGCGCGCGGCGATGGAAGTCTTCGAACTGCCGCGCGCGCGCGTCGCGCTCAAGACCCGTCAGCGCGGCAAGGGCGGCGAAAAGTACGGCAGGCTCGATCGCCGCGGCGAGTTCCTGCACGTGCGCGAAGGCGATGCGCTGCTGCGCGTGAACCTTTTCGACTATCTCGACACCGGCCTGTTCCTCGACCATCGGCCGCTGCGTGCGCGGCTGGCGCGCGAATGCGACGACCTGCGCGTGCTCAACCTGTTCTGCTACACCGGCGCCGTGACGGTGCAGGCGGCGGTGGGCGGCGCGCGCTTCACGACCAGCGTCGATCTTTCCGCGACGTATCTGGACTGGGCCGCGAAGAATCTCGCCCTGAACGGGGTCGGCGGCGCGCGCCATCGGCTGGTGCAGGCCGATGCGATGGCATGGCTGGCCGCCGAGAGCGGCGAATACGACGTGATCTTCGTCGACCCGCCGACCTTCTCGAATTCCGCCCGCGCCGACGATTTCGACCTGCAGCGCGAGCACGTCGCGCTATTGCGCACCGCGATGCGATTGCTGGCGCGCGACGGCCTGCTGCTGTTCTCGAACAACTACCGCCGCTTCAAGCTCGATCCGGCGCTGGAAGCGGAGTTCGACGTGCGCGACATCACCGCCGCCAGCATCCCGCCGGACTTCCAGCGCGATGCCCGCATCCACCGGGCCTGGGAATTCCGTCAGCGCTGAGCGGGCGCTTCCTCGCGCACTTCGACCTTGCCCTTTGGGGGCTCGTCGTTCATGCGCGCCTTGTATTGCTCCTTGGTCAGCGGTGTCACCTTGACGATGCGGCAGGGCACGCCGATCAGCGCGCGGCCGGGCATCTCCAGCGTATCGAGCGGGCCGCCGCAAACGCGGCCGAAGCCGTCGCCCGAGCGGAAGGCGATGGCATGGGTGTAGTTCAGATCGGTGCAGGCCGGGGCCAGCGTCAGATGGAATTTCTGGCGGCCGGCGTCCACCAGGATTTCGTCGGAATCGATCAGGTGCCAGCCGCGGGAGCGGTCCGGGTCCAGGCAGGCCGACATCGGGCGCAACGGTTCCTGGGCCGCGGCCGGGACGGCGGCCAGGGCGACTAGCAGCAGCAGACTCTTCATGGCGTGCCTCGCAGGGAAGTTTCCACTACAGACGTGGGGCAGGGACGCCGGGTCGCAAGTTACACTCCGCCCATGAGCCACAAGACCCGCGCCGCCTCGCGCCCCGTTTCCGACGCACCCGGCTGGACCTTCTTCCGCCAATGGCTGAAGAACCCGCTGGCGGTGGCCGCCATCACCCCTTCGAGCCGCCAGCTGGCGCGCCAGATGGTCTCGGAGCTGCCGCCCGATACCCGGCGCGTCGTGGAGCTGGGCGGCGGCACGGGGGTGTTCACCGAGGCCCTGCTCGAGCACGGCATCGCGCCCGACCACCTGCTGGTGCTCGAGCTCAACGAGGAACTGCATCATCACCTGCGCCAGCGCTTTCCGCAGAGCCATGTGGTGTGTGCCGATGCGCGCGACCTGCCCTCGGTGGCGCGTCGCGTCGGGTTTCTCGACGACGGCAAGGCCGACGCGGTCATCTCCGGTCTGGGTCTGCTCTCGATGCCCAAGCCCACCCAGCAGGCGATCGTCGAGGCCGCGTTCGACGTGCTGCGGCCGGACGGCCGCCTGATCCAGTTCACCTACGGCCCGGCTTCGCCCGTGGCCAAGGAAGTGCTGGCCGCGCTCGAGCTGAACGCGCGCCGCGGCAATTTCGCCTGGTGGAACATGCCCCCGGCGACGGTGTACGTCTACACGCGCAACCGTTCGCGCGCGGTCAAGGCGCGTTCGATGCGCTGAGCCGCCAGCGCGGCTACCGCCAGCACCAGCGCGCCGGCCGCCCATGCATCGGTGGCCGGGATGGAAAAGGCTTCGGCCACCACGAATCCCTGCTGCGAGACGATCGCGCACATCGGCGCGGGCGGCGGGGGATTGCCGCCGCAGCCGCGCACCACCAGCACGTAGTCGCCGGCCGGCGGGGCCGCGATCGTGGCCTGCACGGCCGGCACCGGCGGCAGGTTGGGATACACGAAGTCTTCCGAATAGACGCTCGCGATCAGCTGGTTGCCCTCGAGCTGCAGGGTCAACAGCGGTGCCGGCTGCGCGAACGGGCCTTCCAGGCGTGCCGTGAGCTGGCCGCCTTCGACGGGAGTTGCGGGAAGCAGGGCGATGTCCACGGACGGAGGGTAGCCGATCCGGTTTTTGTTGCGCTGCACATTGCCGCGGATCGCAGGCGGCCGTTAGCGTGCGCTGCCCCTGTGATCCGCGTCACGCTACGGGGGAGGTTCAGGGGAGTGGCGCAATCACTCATCGTTGGGGACGAACGCATGAAGTCTGTGAAGAATCTCGCCGCCGGCATCGCGCTGGCGCTGTTGGCCACGGGTGTGGCCAGCGCCGAACCGTTGCGCGTGACGCTCTCGGCCGACAAGGCCCAGGCCGGCACCGGCAGCGTGCGCTACACGATCAGCAATCCGAACCGGGTCGACATGCTGGTGCTGGCCTGGGAAACCCCGCTGCGCGGCGTGCAGGACGACCTGTTCGACGTGCGCGGCGACCAGGGCACCGCCGAATACGTCGGCCGCCACTACAAGCGCGGCTTGCCGCAGGCCTCCGACTACATCGAGATCAAGGCCGGCCAATCGCTCAGCGTCGACGTCGAACTGAGCGCCTACTACGCGATGCCCAAGGCCGGCCACTACGCCGTGCAGGCCGTCAGCCACTTCCACGACGCCTTCCAGGTCAAGCCCAAGGGGCGCGGCGAGCGCATCGAGGCATTGAACGACCAGGACCAGCGCTCGGACATCCTGTACGTCTACGTCGACGGCGGCGCGCTGCCCGAATACGAGAAGTACGGCGTGCTGAACCTGCAGAAGGCCGGTTCGGTCAGCTATGTGGGCTGCTCGACCACGCGCCAGAGCTCGATCTCCAGCGGCCTCACCGCCGCCAAATCGATGTCGGCCTCGGCCAATTCATACCTCGCGGCCGGCACGCGCGGCCCGCGCTACACGACCTGGTTCGGCAGCTACACCTCGTCGAACTACAACACCGTCAAGAGCCATTTCACGGCGATCGGCGATGCGCTCAACAACAAGCCGCTGACCTTCCACTGCGATTGCACGGATTCGGCCTACGCCTACGTCTATCCGAACCAGCCGTACAACATCCACCTGTGCAACGCCTACTGGAACGCCCCGACCTCGGGCACCGATTCGAAGGGCGGCACCACGATTCACGAAGTCAGCCACTTCGACGTCGTGGCCAACACGGACGACCTCGCTTACGGCCAGACCGCCTGCAAGCGCCTGGCCAACCAGCCCAAGAAGGCGATCAGGAACGCCGACTCGCACGAATACTTCGGCGAGAACACGCCGTCCTTGAACTGACGGGCCCTTCGGCCGTAACATGCACGCCCCTCGCACCCCCGGAAACGGGGGTGCGACGCTTTACCGGGGTATAGCGCAGTCTGGTAGCGCATCTGCTTTGGGAGCAGAGGGTCGGGGGTTCGAATCCCTCTACCCCGACCACGTTCCACGCGGTCGAGCGCCCGTAGCTCAACCGGATAGAGCACCGGCCTTCTAAGCCGGCGGTTACAGGTTCGATTCCTGTCGGGCGCGCCAACCGCCGATCGGCGCGCAAACGAAACAACGGTGGATGTAGCTCAGTTGGTTAGAGCATCGGATTGTGATTCCGAGGGTCGCGGGTTCGAGTCCCGTCTTCCACCCCAGTCCCGCGATGCGGCATAATGCCCGCTCGCAGCCGCTCCCGGCGGCATGTAGAAAATGGGTCGTTAGCTCAGTTGGTAGAGCAGTTGACTCTTAATCAATAGGTCGTAGGTTCGAA
>CAMLOR010000030.1 GCA_946481615.1 uncultured Aquimonas sp. | reverse complement strand
CGCGCGCGGGCGGCGCAACCCATCCCCGAACCCCCGAGCGCCCCCGCGTCCCGCCTCACCGCCAGAGGGTTTTCCCTCACGCAGACATGAAGAACCGCCCCCGCCATTGTGATCGTTTGTAAAACGGCCGCCCCGCGGAGTCCGCAGCCCGCCTCGGCGCTCACAATGCGCCGGACTTCCGTCGAGGAGCGCGCGAGCGTGAATCTCAATGTGGGCCGTGGCCGGCGTGTGCTGCTGGTCGACGACAACAAGTGGCTGGTGGATGCCATGGCCCAGTTGCTGGAGTGGGAAGGCTATTCCTGCCTCACCGCCGACAACGGGACGCAAGGCGTGCTGCTCGCCGAATTGCACCGGCCCGATATCGCCGTGCTCGATTACGAACTGCCCGATACGGACGGCGCCGCCATCGCCCAGCGCCTGTCCGCGAATGCCTGCCGTCCGGGCACCGTGATCATGATTTCGGGCAACGACGTGCCCGCCCTGCCCGACCTGCTCTCCTCGCGCGTGATCGACCACTTCATGCGCAAGCCCGTCTCGCCCGAAGCGCTGCTGGCGCAGATGCAACAGGCTGCCGTCCCGGCCTGACGTCCTCCATCCCGGCGCAGGCCGGGAGCCTCATTCCTCACGCAACGCTTCGGTAGGCGCGATCGCCGCCGTGCGGCGTGCCGGAACCCAGGCCGCGCCGAGCGCGAGCGCGGCCAGCAGCGCCGGCAGCAGCGCGAACGACACCAGATCGAAGGTGTGCAGGCGCTCGCTCAGGCTGGCCGCCAGGCGCGACACCGCGAACGCCAGCGGCAGACCGATCGCCAGGCCGATCGCGATCTGCCGCGCCGCCTGCGAGAGTACGTGCCAGGCGACGCGACGCGAGCTCGCGCCCAGGGCCAGCCGCACGCCGAGTTCGCGGCGTCGCTGCTGCACGAGGAAACTCACGAGGCCGTAGAGCCCGACGCAGCTGATGGCGAGCGCGGTCCAGCCCAGCGCGCCCGCGGTGGTGGCGGCCACCACGAAGGGCGTGTGTTGCAGCCGCAACGCCGTGCGCAGCGGCAACAGATCGCAGTCCTCGGTCGGCGCGGCCGCCACGCAGGCGCGCGAGATCGCATCGAGCGTGGCGCGCAAGCTGTCGGGCACGCGCAGCAGCAGGCTGCGGTGCGAAGATGCATCGACCGGCTTGGGCAGGTACACCGCGCTGGCGTCCACGCCACCGATGAAGAGCCCGCTGACGGCATCCTCGATCACCGCGACGACTTCGTAGCTGCCCGCTTCGCCGGTTTCGAGGCGCTCCTGCGGCGGCAGCACGATGCGCTCGCCGATCGCGTTGCGGCTCGGCCAGAGCGTTTCCGCCGTGCGGCGCGAGATCGCCACCACGCGCGCGCCTTCGTCGGCGCGGCGCAATGAGCGTCCCTGCACCAGCGGAAGGTTCATCACATCGAAATAGCCCGATTCGATCTCGCGCAGCCGCAGCGGCAGCGAGCGCTCGCCGACCAGCGTATCCACCGGCATGCCCTCGCTCATCAGCGGGATGCGCGAGACGGCGGCAGCGCCCTGCACCAGCGGCTGCGCGAGCAGCGCATCGCGCAGCCGCGCGTCGGGCCGATCGACGGTGAGCGAGACGATGCGTTCGGGGTCGTAGCCCAGCGCCACGCTTTCGGCGACGCGCGCGTTCGCCGCGATCAGGCTGGCGAGCACCAGCAACACCACGCTGGCCGCGAGCTGCACCACCATCAAGCCCGTGCGCAGGCGCGAATGCGCGGCGCGCTGCAACGCTCCCTGGTCGATGTCGCGGCCGCCGCGCCGCCACGGCGCGGTCGCCAGCAAGGCAGGCAGGCCGCCGAAAGTGAGCGCAGCGAGCAAGGCCAGCCCTACGCCGTAGAAGAAGGTGCGCGCATCGACGCTCACCGGCCGCAGTTCGAACGACAACTCGCCCAGTGCGCCGATCATGCCCTGGTGCAGCGGATCGACCAGCGCCGCCGCCAGGGCGAAACCGAACACCGCGGCCGCCACCGCGAGCAGCGCGCATTCGGCGAGCAACTGCGCCACCAGCCGCCGCCGCGGCGCGCCCACGGCGGAGCGCACCGCCAGTTCTTTGCGGCGCGCCACGAAGCGCGCCAGCACCAGGCTCGCGAGATTGGCGGCCGCCACCAACAGCAGCGAGGCGAACGCGATGCCGATCGGAGCGGCGATCGACATCAGTTCTTCGATGTCGCCGGGACGCAGATAACCGCGGCGCCGCAGCACGCGGACTTCGTCCAGGCGATAAGGCTCCGGCCTTTCCGAATTGCCGGCCTGCGCGAACCCGGCGAGCGCCGCCTCCGCCTGTTCGGGCGTCGCGCCTTCGCGCAGGAAGCCGCCCACGTCGACGCGCAGGGAGTCGTCGAACTCCAACGGCCGCAGCACGCGCAGATCGCGTTCGGTGACCCAGAACATGGACGAGGCCACGGTGATGCCGGTGAACTCCGGCGGCATCACGCCGATCACGGTGAAACGGCGGCCGGCCAGTTCGAGTTCGCGGCCGAGCGGTTGCGGATGGCCACCGAGCAGGCGCTTCCAGCCGGTGGCGCTGAGGATCACGGTGCCTTCGTCGCCGGCTTCGAAGGTGCGCCCGGACGCGGCATGCACGCCCAGCAGCTCGAAGTAGTTGGGCGAAACCGCTTCGCCGTAGGCCATGCGCGTGACTTCGCCGGTGACGGGCAAACGGATGTCGCGCAAGCGATAAAGGCCTTCGAAAGGCGCAGGCGGATCGCGCGTGAGCTGCTCCGCATCGGTGACGAGCCAGCGGTCGAGCCCATTGCCGCTCTGCTGTGCGTGACCCTGCAGCGAAACCCAGCGCTCGACGCGCGCCAGCGGCGGTTCGCGCAGCGCATAGGCATTGAACAGCGCGAACAGCACCCCGTTGGCCGCGATTGCCGCGCCGAGCACGAGCAGCGCGGTGACGCTGTAGCCGGGATTGCGGCGCAGGCCACGCAGGGCATAGCGCAGATCGCGCGCGGCCGTGTCGAGCCAGTCGAGCCCCCGTGCGCGGCGGCAATCGTCGCGATGCAGCTCGCGCATGCCCAGTTCGATGCGCGCCTGGCGCGCCGCCGCGGCGGGCGTCAGGCCCTGCGCCTGGAGATCTTCGCGGCGCGCATGTTCGTGGAAGGCGAGTTCGGCATCGAGATCGGCCTCGAAGCCGCCGCGTTGACGCCAGGCACGCCAGAGCAGCCGCAGGCGCGCGATCATGCCAGCAGCTCCGCGCGCGTGGCGCCGAGCACCGCCTGCATGGCGTCCACCAGGCGATTCCAGTCGCCCTGATCGCGCGCCAGCTTGGCCTTGCCCGTGCGCGTGAGCGTGTAGAACTTCGCCTTGCGGTTGTTCCCCGACACGCCCCATTCGCTTTCGATGAAGCCCTGCGATTCAAGGCGGAACAGCGCCGGGTAGAGCGCGCCCTGCTCCACCGCCAGCGCGCCGCGGGAGGCGCGCTGGATGCGCTGCAGCACGCCGTAGCCGTGTTCGGTGCCGAGCGAAACGGCCTTGAGTACCAGCAGATCGAGGGTGCCCGGCAGGAGATTGGAGGACGCCATGCGCTTCGCCTAAATGGTTTAGGCGAGTATGACCTGCTCTCCTAAGCAGTCAAGGGGAAGTAAGTCATGGCGCGCAACGCCTCCGTCCTTCCCGCGAAGGCGGGAATCCAGCGACGTTGGCGAGGCGCTACGAAGTCCCTGGGTTCCCGCCTGCGCGGGAACGACGGGCGTCAACGCTTCAGATTGCAGACCGTGTGGAACTGCGTGGTCGGCGAACTGGCCAGCCCGAACTTGCCCGCACCCAGCACCTTGGAGTGGTTGCCGTCGAGCGAACCGCCCTCGAAACCGATCATGCCGTCGGCCGCGATCGCGTAATCGCCGCGCGCACCGGCGCGATCGGTGTAGCCCCCGTTGCCGTCGAGCGAGATGCGAAAGAATCCCGCGCCATTCGTCGAACAGGTGTAGGTGCCCGCGGGCAACCCGCCCGGAGAAGCGGAGGCGGCCGCCGGATCGCTCAACATCCAGCGCAGATAGGACTCCTCGCTGCCGTCGGCCAGACGCACCACGCACATGCCGTTGCGCTCGCCCTGGATGGTGCCGCGGCGCTGCTGGCGATCGACCACCTCGGTGCCGCTCGGACAACGATCGGTCGACGGCGCCGCCGGCGTGGCGGGGGCGGCTTCGGCCTCGCTCGGCGCGGTGTCGGGCGGCGTGCTCGCGGCCGGCTGCGCGCTGGCCGCGACCACGCACTTGTCCTGCGTGCCTTCCGGATGCAGCACCCAGTTCGCGGGGTCGTACCACTCGCCCTTCGGTGCCCAGGAATACGTCACGCGATACCAGCCCACGTGCGGCGGCTCGCTGCCGATCTCGGCGATCTCGCCGATCGACTGGCTGCCGAGCTCGGACCGGACTTTCTGCCCCACGCCACAGGGCACGTCGGCAGCGAAGGCCGGGGCAGCGAGGAGCAAACAGATCGCGAGCAGGGGACGGCGCATGGCGGCTCTCCGGAACGGTGGCTTTTCGTGAGTATGCGGGCCGCGTGACGGCAATCGGTAGCGCGAAGGCTCAGGCCGTTCCAATGCAGTTGTCGGAGAAACCCCGATGACCTTCAGCTTCCCGCGAAGCGGGCGCCGCCGCCCCTCGCCGTCCGCCCCACCCCGGCAAGAGCACCTGCGTCGACCGATGGCCGCCCGCCTGCTCTCCCGACCCGCACCAACCGGACGCAACCGCAATGTGCGCTCCCGAACCGATGCCTCCGACCCCGGCCCCTACCTTGCCTGCATGCCATGCGAGGACGCCGCCGTGAACGCTTCCACCCGCTTTCCCGCCGCCGCGACGCTGCTGCTGGCGCTGGCCGGCTGCGCTTCCACCGCGCCGGTGACGATGACCGCGCCTCCGGGCAACTACCTGGCCTCCGAATACCTCGTGGGCGTCGACGACGTGATCGCGGTGCGCGTATGGCAGAACCCGGAACTCGACGTGACCGTGCCCGTGCGCGCCGATGGCAATATCACCGTGCCCCTGATCGGCGACGTGCCCGCCGGCGGACGCGCACCCGCGGACGTGGCCACCGACATCGGCGCGAAACTCGCCGACTACGTGAAGGAACCGCGCGTCACCGTGATCGTGACCGAGCAGCGCAGCCACGAATACCTCTCGCGCGTGCGCGTCACCGGCGCCGTGCGCGAACCGGTCTCGCTGCCCTACCGCCCCGGCATGACCGTGCTCGACGCGGTGCTGGCCGCCGGCGGCCCCACTGAATTCGCCGCCGCCGACCGCGCCGCCCTGCACCGGCGCAACGCGCAATCGACGCACAGCTACGGCCTGGCGCTCGAATCGATGCTCGAAGACGGCGACCTGTCGAGCAACTACCCCGTGCAGCCCGGCGACGTGATCACCGTGCCGCAGCGCAGCTTCTGAACCGCGGAGGCCTGCAAGGATGCGAGACCTGCTCCGCGACGACCGCCCACCGCTGCGCGAAACCCTTGGCGCCATGCTGCGCGAGGGCCGCCGTCGCCTGGTGCCGATGGCCGTGCTGTTCGCCCTGATCGCGCTCACCGCCATCGCCGTGGGCTGGAACTGGCCGAAGAAATACCACTCGGCCAGCACCATCCTGGTATCCGAGGACAAGACCATCCAGAAACTGCTGGAAGGCCGCGCCGCGCCCACCAGCGTCACCGACCGCGCCATGATCGCGCGCGAAGTGATCTTCGGCAGCAAGGTGATGGAGGCGGCGCTGCGCGAAGGCGGCTGGCTGGCCGACGAGCCTTCGCCCGGGGAACGCGCGCGCATCGCCGAGATGCTTCAGTCGCGCACCGTGATCGGCGCGCCGCGCGAGAACCTCATCCGCATCGAATACTGGGACACCGATGCCGCGCGCGCACAGCGCATCGCGCAATTGCTCGCCGACCGCTTCATGGCCGAAAGCCGCGAAGCGCAACGGCGCGAAAGCCGCGAAGCCTACGAGTTCATCGCCGGCGAGGCGGCGCGCTACGAGACGCGGCTGGCCGAGGCCGAAGCGCGCCTGGAAGCGTTCCGCAAGGCGCATCCGGAAGCCCGCACCTTGCCGCCCACGGTCACCGAATCGCGCCTGGCGAGCCTGCGCCAGCGCCTGGCCTCGGACGAAGCGCGCCTGCTGGAAGACACCCGTATCCGCCTGGGCGCGGAGCAACAGGCGCGCTCCGCCGATCCGCTCGCTGCGCGCCGCGCGCAACTACAGGACGAACTGGCCGACAAGCGCCAGCGCTACACCGACGCGCATCCGGACGTGATCCGCGTGCAGCGCCAGCTCGACGATCTGCGCCTGCGCGCGCTCGCGGCGCCCGCACCGGTGGCCGCGCAAACCGCCGCCGACAGCGGTGCGCTGCGCGCCCGCATCGCGGCCACCGAACGCGAGATCGCGGTGGAGACCGAACGCGTGCAACGCAGCGCTTCGCCCACGCCCGAGTACGCCGAACTGATCCGCGAACAGGAAGTGGCGCGCGATCTCTACAACGATCTGCTGCGCCGCCTCGAGTACGCACGGCTCTCGATGAACCTCGACGAGGAAGGCCGCGGCCTCGACCTGCGCCTGCACGAAGCAGCCGCCTTGCCCGCACGGCCGACCGGCCTGCGCTTCGCGCATTTCGCGCTGGGCGGACTGGCGGCCGGTTTCGCGCTGCCGCTGGCGCTGCTGTTCGTGTTCGTCAAGCTCGATCCGCATCTGCGCGCCGCCGGCGCCGTGCAACGCCGCACCGGCCTGCCCGTGCTCACCGACGTGCCGACCTACTGGACCCGCCACGACCAGCGCCTGCTGCTACGCGACGCGCGCGTGGCCAGCGCCTTCGTCCTGCTCGCCAGCGCCGCCGTGGTGGCGGCCTGCGTCGTCAAACTGGTGCAAGCCCCATGAGCGATTCCCATGCCCTGCTGCGCACCTCGCGCCTGACGGGCGCGCCGCATCCGCATTCGGGCCACATCACGCGCATGCGCACCGGCGTGCCGGCGACGCCGCAGCGGTTCGAAGCACATCGCATCATCCATCCGGAATTCGGCGATCCGCGCAGCGTCGATCTGTTCCGCGAACTGCGCACGCGGCTGCTGCAGGCCAGCCCGGTTGCCAATCCGGTGATCCTCGTCACCGGCGTGCGCGTCGGCTGCGGCACCAGCTTCGTGGCGCGCAACCTGGCGGCCGCGATCGCGCTCGACGAGGATCGCACCGCGCTGCTGGTGGACTGCAACCTGCGCCGCCCCACCGCCGATCGCGTGTTCGACATCGAAGGCGCCGGCCTGATCGATTACCTGCGCGACCACGACATCGGCGTGGAAGCCATCCTGCATCCGGTCGGCGTGCCGCGCCTGCGCGTGATCCCGTCGGGCGGAGCCTCGCTGCACGGCGGCGACCGCCTAGCCTCGCTGCGCATGCGCGCCCTCGTCGACGAACTGCGCGGCCGCTACGCCGACCGCTGCGTGGTGCTCGACGCCCCGCCCGCGCGCGGCGCGCCCGAGGCGCGCCTGCTGGCCGAACGCGCCGATCTGGTGGTGCTGGTGGCCGGCGAAGGCATGCACACCGACGAACACTTCCTGCAAGCCGCGCACGCCTTCGATCCGGCGCGGTTCGCGGGCGTGGTGTTCAACCGGCTGCCGTGAGCGCGCGCCGCGGGCTGGCCCTGGCCGTGGCGCTCGCGCTGGCGGCCCCTGCGGTCGCGCAGGAACGCGACCACTTCCGCTACGAGCTGGCGGCGGGGCTGCAATACAGCGACAACCGCCTGCGCACGGAGCGCGATCCGCTCGACGATCTGCTGCTGGTGCCGCGTGCGGAGTTCTCGCTGCTGCATCGCGGCGAGCGCTGGCAATCGCGCGGCCAGGGCCTGATCGAGGCCGAGCAATCGCTCGATGCGGGCGAGAGCGACGAGCTGCGGGCGCGCCTCTCGGCCGCGATCGACTTTTCGATCCTGCCGCGCCGCCTCTACTGGACGCTGCAGGACCACGCCGACGTCGAATCGATCGATCCGCTGCTCGCGGACGCGCCCGACAATCGCCAGCAGACCAACGTGCTGCTCACCGGTCCCACGCTGTTGCTCGGCGATCCGCGCGGCTGGAACGCACGCTTCGACGCCCTCGCCAGCCGCGGCGAAGCCGAAGTGACGCCCGAGTTCGATCACGACCGCCTCTCGCTGGGGATGACGCTGCAGCGGCGCAGCGATGCCGTGCGCGCGTGGTCACTCGCCACCGAAAGCAGCAAGATCGATTTCGATCTGTCGTCCGAACCAGGCTTCACGCGCCACGACGCGCTGCTGCGTTTCGAGAACGAGACGCCGCGCCTGGGGTTGAATCTCGCGCTCGGCCACACCTGGATCGAACACGAGCACACCCTGCCCGACCGCTCGCGCCCGTCCTTCCGCGGCGCCTTGCGCTGGACGCCACGGTCGGCCGACACCTTGCGCGTGGGCGTGGTGCACGAACTCTCCGACGCCGGCCGCGATCTGGCGCGCCAGTTGCTCGCCGGCCAGGCGCTGCACGATGCCAGCCGGCGCTGGCGCGTGGACGCCAATGTCTACGAACTGCACGACGCCGAGTTGGGCTGGCAACGCCGAGCGGTGCGCAGCGAATTCACGCTCGGCGTGTTCGATCGCGACTACGACTATCTCGATGAGAGCCTGCAACTGGATCGCCGATCGCGCGGCCTGCGTTTGGATGGCCGGCTGCGGCTTTCCACGCACTGGGCGCTTTCGGGCAATGCCCTGCTCGAGCGCTTCGTTTTCGACGAACAGGACCGCCGCGACCGCGACCTGCAGCTCACGCTCGCCGCCGAGCGCCGCCTGGCGCCGCGCTGGGCGCTGCGCGGCGGCTGGTCGCATTACCGGCGCGAGAGCGATGCACCGGAAGCGTCCTTCCGCGAGAACGTGCTGTCGCTGTTCCTGGTCTTCCTCGGAGGCACGCGATGAACGCGCTGCGCGATACGATGCAGGCGTTGATCGGCAGCCCCGCCGCGGGCGACACCGAAACGCGGCGCCGCTACGCGCGCCATCGCCTGCGCCTGCTGCTGCTCACCGACACGCCCATCCTCGGGCCGGGCGGCAGCGAGCGCTTCCTGCGCAATCTGCTGCTCGGGCTCGACGCCGAGCGCTACTGTGTGGATCTGGTGCAGCTTTCCGAACCGCCCGAAGCGCTCGACCCCGCCTGCCGCCTGCCGCCCGCCGACTGCGTGCGCTTCGAATACCGCCCGGTCGACGCCGTGTACGGCGCGCGCGGCCTCGCCGTCTGGCGCGAACTGCGCCGGCGCATGCTGGCCGGCTGCTACGACATCGTGCAATCGCAGCACGAGAAATCCGATCTCATCAACGCCCTGCTGCCGCGCGGGCCGGCCGAGGCCGTGCGCATCAGCAACCGGCGCGATACCGGCTTCCAGAAGAGCCCACGACTGCGCTTGGCGTTCCGTCGTCTCAATCCGCGCTTCGACTGGTTGATCGGGCCCTCGCAGGCGGTGCTCGAGGAAGTGCGAGCACGGGAAGGCACGGGTGCGGCGAAGTTGCGCTGCCTGCCGAACGGCGTCGACACCGCGCGCTTCGCCCCGCTGCGTGCCACCGATCGCACCCTGCACCGCCTGCACGCCGGCCTGCCGCCGCAAGGGTTCCTGATCGGCTGCGCCGCGCGCCTGGTGCCGGTGAAGCGGCATGCCGATCTGATCGAGGCCTTCGCGCTGATCGCCGACAGTCTGCCGCAGTTGCAACTGGTGCTGATCGGCGAGGGCCCGCTGCACGCGGAACTCGGCGCGCAAGTGTCGCTGGCCGGCCTCGCCGGTCGCGTGCATTTCCTCGGCGAACGCAAGGACATCGAGACCGTGCTGCCGTTGCTCGATGCCTTCGCGCTGGCCTCGGGCACCGAGGGCATGTCGAACGCGCTGCTCGAAGCCATGGCCTGCGGACTGCCGGCGGTAGCGACGGCCGTGGGCGGCAATCCCGAAGTCGTGGAGGCCGATGTCACCGGTCTGCTGGTGCCGCCGCGTACCCCGGATGCCCTCGCCTATGCGCTGCATGCGCTGGCCTCCGATCCACAGCGTGCGCGCCTGATGGGCAACCTCGGGCGCGCGTGCGTCGAACGGCGTTTCTCGCTACGCGCGCTGATCGACGGGTTCGACGCGCTCTACCGCGAATGCAAACCCGGGCTGGTGCCGCGATGACGGCGCAGGTCGTCCATCTGCGCTCGTCCATCGGCCTTTACGGCGCCGAACACATGCTGCTGGGCCTGTGCGGCGAACAGGTGCGGCGCGGCGGCGCTCCGCTGCTGGCGGGCTTTGCACACGGCCAGGACCTGCTCGATGCCGCCCGGCGCCGCGGCGTTCCGACGCTGGCGCTGGCCTGCCGCGGACCGGTCGACCTGGGCTGCGTGCAGCGCCTGCGCGCGCATCTCGAGGCCACCGCCGCGCAGGGCACACGCGTGCTGCATTGCCACGACTACAAATCGGTGGTCTATGGCGGGCTGGCGTCGATGGGACTCGGGCTGCGCCTCGTGGCGACGATGCACGGCTGGCTGCAGGACGACAACCGGCTCAAGCTCTATCGCGCCCTGGAGATGCGCTTCCTGCGCGGCTTCGAGCGGGTGTGCGCGGTGTCGGACGCCATCGCCGCGCAGCTCGCGCAGGCGGGCGTGCGCGAGCAACGCGTACGCCGCATCGACAACGGCATCGATCTCGAACGTTTCCGCCCGCAGCCGCCGGCGGGCGACCGCGGCACGCGTCTGCACATCGGCGCCGCGGCGCGGCTGTCGCCCGAGAAGGGCCTCGATCGACTGTTGCTGGCGGTGGCCGAATGCCGCGGACGCGGCCTCGACATCGAACTGGTCGTGCACGGCGAAGGCGAACTGCGGCCGGCGCTCGAAGCGCTGATCGCGCGCAGCGGCCTGCATGGCCACGTGCGCCTGCCCGGCAACAGCGATGCGCTCGAGCAGTGGTATCCGCAGCTCGATGCCTTCGTGCTGCCCTCGCTCACCGAAGGCATGCCGCTCACCGTGCTCGAAGCCCTGGCCTGCGGCACGCCGGTGATCGCCAGCGCGGTGGGCGCCGTGCCCGACGTGCTGCGCGACCTGCCCGACTGCCGCATGGTGCCGCCGGACGACTGGGTGGCGCTGGCCGCCGAACTGCGGCAGTTGCGGCCGCGCGGCGAGCCGCGCCCGGAGCTGCGCGAACGCGTGGCGCAGCGCTACTCGGTGGCGCGCATGGCCGATGCCTACGAGCGCGTCTACGACGAGGCGCTCGCCGCATGAACGCCGCCGGCGAAGCCGTCGCCGCCTGGCCGCAGGCCGCGGTGCGCGAGCGTCATGCGCCGCAGAACTGGGCCTTTCTCGCCTTCGTCTTCCTGATCCCGCTGCAGAACGTCTACGAACTGCATCTGCCCAAACTGCCCGGCGGCATCAACTTCCTCAATGCGATGTTCGTGGCGTCGCTGGTCGGCGCCTGGCACGTGGGCGGCCGGCTGGTGCGCGGGCCCGGCCTCAACGGCTGGACCTTCGCCTATCTCGCGATGTCGGCGCTCGCCCTGTTCGTGGGGCTGGCGAACGTGCCGGACGGCGCTTCGCATCCCAACATCCTCAAGGACCAGTCGATCGCGATCGCCTTCCTGTTCCTGGCGCAGATGAGCGCCACCGACGAGCGCGCCGTGCGGCATCTGCTGCTGGCGTCGCTGCTGCCGCTGCCCTACGTCGTGAGGGTGGCGCTGGACCAGCACGCCGCGGTCAGCTCCTGGCACTACAGCCACGATCTGCGCATCTCGGGCACCTTCACGGAGCTGGGTGCCAACGAGTTCGGCGCCTGGTGCCTGACGGCGGCGCTGGTGGCGCTCGCCCTCGCCATCACGCTGCGCGAGGGCTGGCGCTGGCGGCTGGTGTTCGCGCTGGCCGCCCTCGGCGCCGGCACGGGCGTGGTGCTGAGCTATTCGCGCACGGCCTATGTCGCCGGCCTGCTCGGCGTGGCCGTGGTCGTGTTGCTGCGGCGCGCGGGGCTGCGCCTGCTGCTGCCGGCGGTGCTCGGCGTGATGTTGCTGCCCAGCGTGCTGCCGCCCTCGGTGATGGAACGCTTCGGCAGCATCGAGATCGAGGAAGGCCGCCGCGACGAAAGCACCGAACATCGCTTCGAGTTCTGGCAGGTGGCGCGCGAGCAGTTCGCGCAGCGGCCGCTGCTGGGTTCGGGCTTCCACACCTTCCATCACGCGCAGATCAATCCTTACCGCACCGATACGCACAACTTCTTCCTGCGCGAGCTGGCCGAGAAGGGCCTCGTCGGTGGCGCCGTGCTGCTCGGGCTGTTCTGGAGCATGGGCCGGCTGGCGCGCTACGCGCTCAAGTTCTCGCCGGCCGGAAGCTGGACGCACGGCCTGGCGCTCGGCACGGCGGGCGCATTCGTGGCGCTGATCTGCAGCAACGGTTTTGGCGACCGTTTCACGCACTATCCGATGATCGCGCATTTCTGGCTCTATCTCGGCCTGTTGCTGCGCTCCTTGCAGTTGCACGCCGCGCAGGCACGCGAATGACGCCGCTGCCCGCCCGCCTCGTGGTGCTGATGTATCACGGCCTGCACGAGGGGCCGCGCGACGACGGCCACTGGGATCCGCGCTACAGCGTCGCACCGTCCGAATTCGACGCCCAGATGCGACGCGTGCGCGACAAGCGCGGCCACGCCTGGATGCCCGACGACGGCCTGGCCAGCGTGCGCTCGCCCGAGATCATGGTGAGCTTCGACGATGGCGAAGCCAGCGATGCGCGGATCGCGCTGCCCATCCTGCAGCGGCTCGGTCTGCGCGCGGTGTTCTTCGTCACCAGCGGCTTCGTGGGACGGCGCGGCAGCATCGACGCCATGCAGCTGCGCGAGCTTTCCGATGCCGGCATGGCGATCGGATCGCACGGCGCTTCGCATCGCTTCCTTGCCTCGCTGTCCGGGTCCGAGCTGCGCGCCGAGCTGGTGCAAAGCCGCGACTTCCTGGAGGCGTGCACCGGCCGCCGCGTCGCGATGCTGGCGCTGCCCGGCGGGCGCGGTGGTGCACGCGAACTGGCGATGGCGCGCGAGGCGGGCTACGCGCATGTGTTCGGTTCGACGCCGGGCGACAATCGCAAGCCGGAGGGCTTCGTGCAGCGCGTCGCCATCGTGCGCGGCACCGGATCGCAGGCGTTCGACCAGATCCTGGCCTGGCGTGGCCCCGCGGTGAAGGCGATCGAGTGGCGTCACCGCATGCTGCGCCTGCCCAAGCGGCTGATCGGCGACGACCGCTATCAGCGGCTGCGCGAGGCGCTGGTGCGATGAGCGCCGAGCCGTGGTTCTTCGCGTGCCTGACCCTGGCGGCCTACGCCTATGCCGGCTATCCGCTGCTGGCCGTGTGCCTGGCCGCGCGGCGCGGCCGCGACGCGCGCCGCGGCGGTGAACGGCCGCCGCTCACGATCGTGATCGCCGCACGCAACGAGGCCGCGCGCATCGGCGCACGCCTGCGCAATCTGTTCGAATGCGACTACCCCGCCGACCGCCTGCGCGTGCTGGTGGTGGACGATGGCAGCGACGACGCCACCGAAGCGGCGGCGCGCGCGATCGGCGACGCGCGCGTGCGGGTGCTGCGGCTGCCGCGTGCCGGCGGCAAGGCGGTGGCACTCAATGCCGCGATGACGCAGGTCGCCACGCCGTTCACGGTGTTCGCCGACGCGCGGCAGCGCTTCGAAACCCGCACGCTCGCCGAACTGATCGCGCCGTTCGCCGATCCGCGCGTGGGCGTGGTGTCGGGCGAAGTGCGCATCGCCGAGGCCGGCGACGATGCCGATCCGGTGGCGGCCGAAGGCACCTACGGCCGCATCGAGCGCCGCCTGCGCGAAGCCGAGGCGCGCCTGGGCTGGGCGCATGCGGCCAGCGGCGCCGTGTACGCGATCCGCACGCGTGTGTTCCGCCCCCTGCCTGCCGGCCTGCTGCTCGACGACGTGTTCACGCCGCTGCAGGCGCTGCGGGACGGGCTGCGCATCTGGGTGGCGCGCGGCGCGGTGGCGATCGACGAACCCGGGCGCGAGCTGCAGCACGAGTTCCGCCGCAAGCTGCGCACGCTGGCCGGCAACTGGCAGCTGATCGCGGCGCTGCCATGGCTGATGCGGCCGCGCGCCAATCCGGTGTTCTTCGCGTGGATCTCGCACAAGGTGCTGCGCCTGCTGGCGCCGTGGGCGCTGCTCGGCGCGTTCGTGGCCTCCGCGTTCGCCGACTCGCCGGTGGTGCGCCTCGCGTTCTGGCTGCAGGTCGCGGCCTACGCGATGGCCGCGGCCACGCTGCTCGCCCCCCGGCTGATGCGCCGCGTGCCGTTCGCCGCCACCGCCGGCAGTTTCGTCGCGCTCAATGCCGCGGCCTTCCTTTCGCTGCCGGTCTGGCTCGGCAGCCGCGACCTCGCGCGGCTCTGGAAGACGTGATGGCCCGCCTGCTGTTCGTCACCAGCCGCCTGCCCTGGCCGCCGCGCGAAGGCCACCAACTGCGTTCGTGGCATCTGCTGCGCGCGGCCGCGCGCGAACACGACGTGCACCTGCTCAGCCTGCGGCGCGCCGAAGACGACGAACCGCATCGCATGCTGCGCGACACGGTGGCCGGCGTGACGACGGTCCGGCTGCCCGCGCTGCGCGATCCGCGCAACGCATCGCACGCCGCGTGGCGCTGGGTCGCGCGGCGCGAGCCGCCGATCCTGGCGCGATACGACTGCGCGGCGCTGCGGCACGAGTTCCGCCGGCTCGCGCGCGACGCAGACTTCGTGCACCTGGACATCCTGGCCATGGCCGGTTTGCTCGATCTCGTGCCGCCCGGCATTCCCGTGGTTCTCAACGAACACAACGTCGAGTCCGCGCTGCTGCAGGCGCGCGCCGCGGTCGAGCCTTCGCGCCTGCGCCGCGTGCTGTTGCGCTGGCAGGCACGCGCCGTCGAGCGTTTCGAGCGCCACGCCTGCCGCGCCGCCGCGCGCGTGCTGGCTTGCTCGGACGACGACGCACGCCGTCTGCGCGAACTCGCCCCGGCCACGCGCGTGGAAACCATCCCGAACGGCGTGGATCTGCAGGCCTTCCCCAGCTTCTCCGAAGCGCCGCAACGCGACAGCACGCTGGTCTTCGTCGGCCAGATGAGCTGGTTCCCGAACCGCGACGGCATCGCCGATTTCATGCAACGCACGCTGCCGCGCATCCGCGAACACTGCGACGCGCGGCTGCAGGTGATCGGCCACCGCGGCGGCATGCAGGCCCCCGCTGCCGTGGCCGAAGCCGTCGAGTTCACGGGTTTCGTGGACGACCTGCGCCCGCTGGTGCGCGACGCCGCCGTCTACGTGGTGCCGCTGCGCGCCGGCAGCGGAACGCGGTTGAAAATCCTGGAAGCCATGGCCATGGGCAAGGCCATCGTCAGCACCCGCATCGGCGCCGAAGGCATCGGGCTGCGCCACGGCGAGACCGCACTGCTGGCCGACACACCGGAAGATTTCACTGCGGCCGTCTGCCGTCTGCTGGGCGACGCGGCGCTGCGCCGGCGGCTCGGTGCTGCCGCGCGTTGCGCCGCCGAACGCGACTACGGCTGGGACGCGATCGGCGAGCGCCTGCTCGGCGTCTACTCCTCGCTGCCCGGCGCGGCGCGCCAGCCATAGACCAGCCAGCCGCCGGCTTCGTGCAGGACGGCTTCGGTCTTGCGCGCGGCGCTCGCGTGCGGGAACAGCGTCCGCCAGCCCGTCGCGGGCAGGTAGGCGCGATTCAACGGCCAGTCGCAGACCGTGAAACCCGCCGTTTCGAAGGCACGTCGCGCGCGGGGCAGATGCAGCGCGCCGGTGGCCAGCGCGATGCGGCGTGGAGGCGGCAACAAGCGCGCCGTGTTCAGAGCGTTCTCCCAGGTGGTGCGCGACTCGGTTTCGAGCATCGCCACGTCGCGCTGGGGCGCGATGCGGTGCAGGAAATCGCGCATCACCTCCGCTTCGCTGACGGCGTAGGGTCCGCCGCCCGCGATCACCAGCGGCAGGTCGGGAACATCGCGTTCGGCGAAGGCCATCACGCGCTGCTGGGTTTCGGTGTTGAGCGCCTGCACGTCGCGTGCGTCGCGCGGTTCGCGCTGCAGGCCGCCGGCCAGCAACACGACGGCGTCGAGGCGTTCGCAGTCGTCCGCTCGTGCGTCGGCGTGCGATTCGATCGCGCCCACCAGCCGGTTCGCCACCAGCGGCGTGCAGCCCAGCCATCCGGCGATCAACAGCACGACGCCGGCGACGCGCAGCACGCGCTTGCGGGCCAAGGCCAGGATCGCGCCGGCCAGCACCAGCGCGACCAGCGGCGAGAACGGATATGTCATGCCGTGGCGCCCGGTGCGAACAGCTCGCGTAACCGGGCGCGCAGGGCGGCATCGCGCAGCAACAGCAGCCCCGCGGGCAGCACCACGACCGCCGCCGCGACCCCCAGGCGCAGCAACGGATGCCCGGCACCGAACCACTGCGTGGCCTGCAGCAAGGCCCAGCAGGCCAGCGGAAACGCCATCGCCAGCAGCATGGCGCGGCGCGGCGGAAGGTAGCGCAGCTCGCGCGGGCATTGCAGCCATTGCAGCGCGGCGAGCACGGCGTAGCTCGCGACGGTGGCGGCGACGGCGCCCGGCACGCCGAAGGCCAGGATCAGCGGCACGTTGAGCGCGAGCTTGAAGACGGTGGCGGCGAGCGTGATCAGAAAGTGTCTCCCGGCGCGGCGTTGCAGCAGCATGCCGTATTGCGCGATGTCGAACAGCGAATACCACACCATGGCCAGCGCCACCGCCACGAACACCGGCGCCGAGGCGGCCTTGTCGGCGCCGGCCAGCAGCACGAGGAAGTCCTCCCCGCCGCACAGCAGCAGCGCGCTGCCCACCGACACCGCCGCGAGCCAGACATCGAGCATGCGTCGCTTGAGATCGCGCACCGCGTCGGAACCGCGGCTTTCGTACAGTCGCACGGCGGTGGGCGTGAAGGCCTGCGCCAGCGTCGCGCCCACCACCGTCGACACCGCGATCGCCAGGCCCTGCCCGATCGTGTACACGCCCACGTCGTGCAGGCTGCCGGTGAGGCCGCGCAGCATCAGGCGATCGGCGAAGCCGAACAGCACGCTGGTCAGTTCGTTCGCCATCATCGGCAAGCCGAAGGCCAGTCCCGCCAGCACCGGTGCACGCGCGGTGCGCGCCGCCTCGCGCGGCGACCAGCGGCGGAACCACCACGTGAGCCACACTGCCACCAGCGCCACGACGGCGAGCTTGGCTCCCATCACGCCCAGCGCGCTGCGCTCGATCACCAGCAAGGCGGCCAGCACGAAGGCGACTTCGCCCCAGCGCCATAGTGTCTTCAGCCAGAGCGTGATGTCGGAGCGCTCGAGCGCATACATCACCGCCTCGACCAGGCTGCACCAGATCACCAGCGGCGCCGTCATCAGCATCACCGCGAGGAGCGGCCGTTCGGCCGCCGGAACACGCGTCAGCAGTACGGCCGCGACGGCGCAACAGGCGAGCCAGACGACCAGCGTGATGCCGAAGGGTGCCAGCACGTGATTGCGACGGAACGCCGCCAGCGCTTCGGCACCGCCTCGGTGCGGATAGAAGCGCAGGATGACGTGCTGCGTGCCGAGCTTGAGCACGCCAGCCAGCAGCAACAGACAGGCCTCGTAATAACCGAGCAGGCCGAACTGCCGGTTGTCGAGCAGCCGCGCCATGATCGGGAACGACACGAAACCCGCCACCACCACCAGCACGTTGCTGCCGAGGTAGCGCAGGTAATGGGTGGCAATGCCGGCGCGGGCCGGCGCGGCGGCGGGAGTCACGCGAAGGTTTCCGTGGGCGGCGTCGGCACAATCTAGCCTGACGGACGCGCCTGCTACGTGCGCCAGCCCACCGAGCACGAGCGCGGCCGCGCGGCAGCATGCGGGCATGGACGGCGGACTCGGCGCGATGGCAACGACGAAGACCGCGACGGGCGCGGCCCGCGGCGCGTTGCGGGCGGATTACGCGCGCTATCTGTCCATCGAGCGCGCCCGGCACCGCGGCTGGCGCGCGCATGCCGAAGCGGTCCTGCAGTTCGGCTTCCTCGCCATCGCCGTCTACCGTTTCGGACGCTGGTCGCGGACGGTCCGGCCGCGCGTGCTGAGCCTGCCGTTCAAGCTCGGCTATCGCCTGCTCGAAGCCGGCGTGCGCATCCTGTTCGGCATCGAGATTTCTGCCGATTCCAACATCGGCCCGGGCTTCTACATCGGGCACAGCGGCGGCATCGTGGTGCATGGCGATCTGGGCGCACAGTGCTCGATCGGACAGGGCGTCACCATCGGTTCGAAAGGCGCGGGCCGTTCCGACGGCTATCCGCGCCTGGGACAGCGGGTCTATCTCGGCGCGGGCGCCATGGTTATCGGCGCCGTGCGCGTCGGCGACGACGTGGTGGTCGGCGCCAATACCGTCGTGGTGCAGGACATCCCCGCCGGCATGCGCGTGGTCAGCGCGCCGGTGCGGCTCCTGCCGCGTGCGTTTCAAGGAGGAACATCGGCATGAAGGGACTCGACGGCGTCCGCGGCCTCGCGCTGGCACTGGGCGTGGCCGCGGGCTCCGCTCACGGCCAGGCCTTCACGCAGCACGCGCTGCTGGTGCCGGTGTCCAACCCGACTTCGCTGCAGTTCGGGCCCGACGGCAGGCTGTACGTATCGGAACAGTACGGCCGCGTGCACGCCTTCACCGTCGAACGCGATGCCGGCGGCAGTTATGCGGCCACGGCGAGCGAAACCATCGACGCCATCCACGCCACCGCCAATCACGACGACGACGGCTCCGCCTGCAGCGTCGACTGCAACCAGCGCCAGGTCACGGGGCTGCTCGTCGCCGGTACCGCGCAGAACCCCATCCTGTACGTCACTTCGAGCGATGCGCGCGTCTCGGTGGCGAACGATTCGAACCTCGACACCAACTCCGGCATGCTCACGCGGCTGACGTGCACGGGCGGCGTGGCAAGCGGCCAGTGCCAGGCCTGGACACGCGTCGACCTGGTGCGCGGTCTGCCGCGCTCCGAGGAGAACCACGCCACCAACGGCATGGATCTGGACCTCGCGACCAACACGCTCTACATCGCGAACGGCGGCAACACCAACAAGGGCGCGATCAGCAACTCCTTCTCCGGCATCCCCGAGTATTTCTTCGCAGGTGCGGTGATTTCCGTGGATCTCGACGCGCTGACCGCGATGGAAGCCGCCAACGGCGGCGCCTTCACCGATGCGCGCGACGGCAGCCGCTTCGTCTACGACTTGCTCACTCTGGACGATCCCACGCGCGCCAACATCGACAAGACGCATCCGGACTTTCCCTACGGCGCAGGCCATCCCTGGCGCGATCTTGCGGTCGATCCGGGCGATCCTTTCGGCGGCAACGACGGCTACAACCAGGCCGTGCCCGAAGCGGACGGGCCGGTGCAGGTGCACTCGCCGGGCTATCGCAATCCCTACGACGTATTGGTGGCGCAATCGGGCGAGATCTACACCTGGGACAACGGCCCCAATTCCGGCTGGGGCGGGACGCCGTGGATCTACACCGCGGGCGGCGCGCTCAAGGGCTATTCGACGCAGACCGGCATCACCTTCGATGCCGGCGCCGGCGACTGGTGCACCAACGAGATCAACGAGAGCGGCAGCGGCACGCAGGGCGATGCACTGCATCGCATCACCACGCCGGGCTATTACGGCGGACATCCGGCGCCGACGCGCGCGTTTCCCGCGCGCGCCGGTCTCTACGATTACGAGCAGCAGCCGGACGGCCACTGGATCCATTCCGGCGCGGTCTACCAGCTCACCGATCGCCTGCCCGCCGGCTTCGGCACCGTGGCGGCGGATTTCCCCGACGATCCGCGCCAGTGCGACTACACCGTGCCGGCCGGCGGGCTGGAAGTCATCAATGCCTCCACCAACGGCCTGGCCGAATACACCGCCGACAATTTCAACGGCGCGATGCGCGGCGATCTGCTCGCGGCCTCGTTCAACGGCAATCTGTATCGCTGCAAGCCCGATGGCGCGGGCGGGCTGGTCGATCTTCCCGGCTCCGGCAGCGGCACGGCCGAAGGCCGCTGCGAGGTGTTGCTCGGCGGCTTCGGTTCGCAACCGCTCGACGTCACCGCGCAGGGGGACGGCGACATCTTTCCCGGCACGATCTGGGCCGCCACCTACGGCGCGAATTCCATCGTCGTGTTCGAGCCCACCGATTTCGCCTGCGATCCGAGCGTGCCCACCGAAGACTCCGACGGCGACGGCTTCAGCAACGGCGACGAAGCCGCCAACGGCACCAACGCCTGTTCCGCCGGCAGCCGCCCGGACGACAACGACGAAGACTTCGTCTCCGACCTGACCGACAGCGACGACGACAACGACGCCACACCCGACGTCGACGACATCTTCGCGCTCGATGCGCAGAACGGAACGGCGCAATCGCTGCCGGTGTTCCTGCCGCTGTTCAACAACGATCCGGGCACGGGTCTGTTCGGGCTGGGCTTCTCCGGCCTGATGCTGCCGCGCAACGGCAGCGACACCTGGCGCGAAGCCTTCGATCCCGAATCGCTCGCCGCGGGCGGCGCAGCCGGCCTGCTCACCGTCGAAAGCGTCACCGCCGGCACGGCGGCCGCCAGCGCGGACTCGCAGGACAACGGCTTCCTGTTCGGCATCGACGCGCACACCGCGACGCCGCCCTTCGCTGCCATGGCGCGCCTGCGTTCGCCCTGGTTCGAGATCGGCGGCGCGGCCGGCACGCCGCAGCCGGGACAGAATTACGGCCTGTTCGTCGGCGCCGGCGATCAGGACAACTACGCCAGCCTGGTGCTGGCCGGTGCGAGCGGCGGCGCGGCCGTGCTGCAACTCACCATCGAAGTGGCCGGCAGCGCGACGACCACGACCTTCACACCGGCGGCCTGGGGCGGCGCCGATCTGCTCGCGGCCAACGCGCTGGATCTTTCGCTGGCGGTGGATCCGCAGGCCTCGACGGTGCAGCCGCGGATCGCGCTGAGCGGCGGCGGCACGGCGATCGCGCTAGGAACGCCGCAGCCGATCCCCGTTGCATGGCTGAACGCTGCAGACGCACGCGGGCTGGCCGTCGGCGCGATCTCCACGCGCGGCGGCTCCGGCGTTTCGTTCGGCGCGACCTGGGATGCCTTCGCCGTCGACTTCGTCGCCGGCACCGCGCCGGGTGCGTGGACGCGCATCGACGATTTCCCGGCCACGCGCCACGAAGGCGGCTTCGTGCAGGCCGGCGCGCATTTCTTCGCGCTCGGCGGGCGCGAATCCGACAGCGTGCTGCGCTGGGATCCGGCCGCCGGCGCCTGGGCCACGCGCGCGGCCTCGCCGGTGAAACTGCATCATTTCCAGGCCGTGGAACTCGATGGCCTCATCTACGCCGTGGGCGCGATGACGGGCGAATGCTGCAGCGAACCGCCGGCCGCCAACGTCCACATCTACGATCCGCTGGCTGATCGTTGGATCACCGGGCCGGCGATTCCCGCCGCACGCCGCCGCGGCGGCGGCGGCGTGGTCGCCGTCGACGGCAGGATCTACCTCGTCAGCGGCAACACCAACGGCCACAACGGACCGCTGAGCGATCAGGTCGATGTCTTCGATCCGGCCACCGGACGCTTCACGGCGCTGGCGCCGATCCCGCATCCGCGCGATCACTTCTTCGTCGCGCACCATGAGGGCCGCCTCTATGTCGCCGGCGGACGCGACTCGAACGCGGCGGCCGATGGCGATGTGTTCGACGACACCGTGGCCGAGGTCGATGTCTACGACATCGCGACCGACACCTGGTCCACGCTGCCGGCCGCTTCCAACCTGCCGACCCCGCGCGCCGCGGCGCCCACCGGCATCGTGGGCAACGAACTGATCGTCGCTGGCGGCGAAAGCGCCGCGCAGAGCGCCGCGCACGCGCAGGTCGAAGCGCTCGATCTCGACACCCTGCAGTGGCGCACGCTGGCGCCGATGCGCACGCCGCGTCACGCCACGCAGGCCATCGTCAGCAACCACGGCTTCTATGTCGCCGGCGGCGCCGCGCAACGCGGAGGCGCCACCTCGGCGCTCGATCTGGATGCGCTGCATCTGTTCGGCAGCACGCCGGTCACCGGCGACGCCCTCCTCGCCGGCACGCTGGAAGCGAGCGCGCAACTGGATTTCGGCCGCGTCGCCGTGGGCGATTCGCGCACCTTGCCCGCCACGCTCACGCTTGCCAACGGCGGCACGCAGGCGGTGCTGGTGAACGGTCTTTCGACCGCAGGCGGCAGCGCCTTCCGCGTGGTGCAGCCACCGGCCCTGCCCTTCGCCGTGGCGCCCGGCGCTGCGGTGACGCTGCAAGTGGAGTTCGAGCCGCACGCGCAGGGCCCGATGCAAGGCACGCTCGAGATCGGCTCGCCGGGCGGCGCCTCCGTCGAGGTGGCGCTCGCCGGCGAAGGCTTCGGCGCGATCGACGCGCAGGTGCTTTACCGCATCAACGTCGGGGGCCCGCAGGTCGCGGCGCTCGATGCGCCGGCGCCGGCCTGGTCGGCCGACACGCTCGCCGCGCCGTCGGCGTATCGCGTGGAAGGCGGCGCGGAACAGTTCGACGATGCGCAGGGCGGTGCCTACGGCGGCAGCATCGACATGGCCGACGCCTCGCTGCCTTCCAACGTGCCCTCGCAGGTGTTCCAGTCCGAGCGCTGGGATCCTGCGCCCGCACCGGAAATGCGCTGGGCCTTCCCGGTGGCGGCGGGCACGCTGGTGGAAGTGCGCCTGTTCTTCGCCGAACTGTACGCGGGCACCGACAACCCCGGCGAACGCGTCTTCGACGTGCGCGTGGAAGGCAGCGTGCCGCCGGAATTCAACGACATCGACCGCTACGCGCAGGCCGGCGCCAAGGGCGCCATCATGCGCGCGGCGCTGGTCACCACCAGCGG
>CAMLOR010000029.1 GCA_946481615.1 uncultured Aquimonas sp. | reverse complement strand
GATGCAGCTGCGCCGCGAGATCGAAGAACTCTTCCACGGCCGCAACCTGGACTGATTCCGAACCCTCCGGCGGGACGACCCGCCGGTTGCACCGCGAAGGCCGACGGCGGCCGCTGGAGTTCGCCGTGGCCTGGATGTGGTTGTTCGTTGCCGGATTGCTCGAGATCGCCTGGGCGATCGGCCTGAAATACACCGAAGGATTCTCCCGCCCCTGGCCGACGGCCTTCACGCTGTCGGCGATGGCGGTGAGTTTCTGGTGCCTGGCGCAGGGCCTGCGCGAGATTCCCGTGGGCACGGGCTACGCGGTCTGGACCGGCATCGGCGCGGTCGGCACGGCGATCCTGGGCATGGCCTTGTTCGGCGATTCGGCCTCGCCGGCGCGCATCGCCTGCATCGCGCTGATCGTGGCGGGCATCGTCGGATTAAAATGCGCGCCATGATCGATCTGGTGGGTTTCGACGGCGACGATACGCTCTGGCACAGCGAGGGCTATTACCAGTCCGCGCACGCCGAGTTCGAGCGCATCGTGGGCGGCTACATCGACCTGGCCGACGCGCGCGTGCACGACACGCTGCTCGCCACCGAGCGCCGCAACCTGCGTATCTTCGGCTACGGCGCCAAGGGCATGACGCTGTCGATGCTGGAGACCGCGATCGAGCTTTCGGCCGAGCGGATCTCGGCGGCCGATCTGCATCGCATCCTGCATCTTGGCAAGAGCGTGCTGGAGCATCCGGTGGAATTGTTGCCCGGCATCCGCGAGGCGGTGGAAGCGGTGGCGTCACGCCACCGCGTGGTGCTGATCACCAAGGGCGATCTCTTCCATCAGGAAGCCAAGATCGCGGCGTCGGGGCTGGCCGATCTGTTCACGCGCATCGAAATCGTCTCGGAAAAGCACCCGGCCGCTTATGCGCGGGTACTGAAGGAATGCGGCAGCGACGCGCGCCATTTCGCGATGGTGGGCAACTCACTGCGCTCCGATATCGAGCCCGTCGTGGCGCTGGGCGGCTGGGGCGTGCACCTGCCGTATCACGTGACCTGGGCGCACGAGCTCGAGCATGGGCTGGGCGCGGGCCACGAACGCGTGGTGACGGTGGCGCAGCCTGCTGCGATTCCCGCGGCGATCGCTGGGCTCGACGAGGCAAGTGCCTGAATCGACTCGTGTCTTTCAGGTAGCTGAAGCCCCGGATTGCAGCCCGATTCACGCCCTCGGCGCGATCCTCGGCCTACGTCCATACGACGTGTCTTGTCGAGGAATGCGCCATGCGTAAGACCATACTGACCCTGTTCCTGGCCGCGGCCGGCGCGATCGGCCTGGCGGGCCCGGCGCCGGCATCGGCCCAGTCGGGCCGCATCTACGTCGACGTCGGCGACGTGACGTTCTCTTACGGCCGCCCGTACTGGCGCCACAACCGCGAACCGCTGTACGTGGTGTACGACCGCGGCTATCCGCGCTACTACCGCTACTCGCGCCCGTACTACTCGGCGACGTATTACGACCGCTACGACGGTCCGTCGATCTACGTGGGCTACGATCGCTACGACCGCCGCTACGACCGTCGCCATCGCTACGATCGCTACTACGATCGACATGATCGCTACGACCGCCGCCGCTGGGATCGCGACTGGGATCGCCGTCGCTGGTAACCCTGTCGTCGGCTGATCATGGGAAAGGCGGAGCTTCGGCTCCGCCTTTTTCGTTGTCGTCACCGCGCAGGCGGAGACCCCAGGTGCGAGGCATGCCGTAAGGTGTCGCGCCCAGGTCTCACCTGCGCGGGAATGACGGAAGCGATTGCGCCGAAGCGACGGCCTACCGCGAAACCTGCGTGACTTCGGGCACTGTGGAGTGCCACGCGTGACGAGCAGCCTAGTTGCATGGCTGCTCCTTCCGCTGCGCGACCGGCTCCCGAAACCGCGGTGGTACGCGTCGGACGCGCACTGGCGCATCCCTTGCGGGTGCGCGTTCTGGCGCTGATGGTGGACGGCGTGCCGTATCGCGCCGGCGTGCTGGCGCGGCGTTTCCACGTGGCGCTGCCGCTGATGAAGCAGCACCTCGTGCGGCTGCAGGCCGCGCAGTTGATCGACACCGAGCGCGTCGACAATGCGGTGTACTACCGCATTGCCGGCGCGGATGCCGTGGAATCGGTGCGCCTGCTGCTCGCGCTCGGCAACGCGCCCGCAGCGCGTGCCGGTTAGCCGGCCTCGATCCGGAAATTCAGCGGCACCAGCGCCCAGGCCGCCACCGCGCGGCCCTCGATCAGCGCCGGCTGGAAACGCCAGCGCCGGAGCACGTGGTCGCGCGCGGTGTTGTCGAGCAGGCGATGGCCGCTGCTTTTCGCGATCTCCACCGCGATCGGCTTGCCGGCCTCGTCCACGCGCACGCGCAGCATCACTTCGCCCTGCCAGTTGCGCTTGCGCGCCATCGCCGGGTAAGGCGGCGGCGGGACGTCGTCGTAGGCGAGCGCGGCCGCCGTGGGCAGTGTCGGGCGCGCATCCACCACGGGCTCGCCCAGCGATTCCGGGATGGGTTCGGCCACCGGCGCGGCGATCTGATGATTCGATTCGGCGATCACCACCGGCACCACGACGGGCGCCGTCGTGCGCGGCGCGGGGGCGGGACGCACGGGCGGCGGCGGCACGGGCGGCACCGGGATCGGCGGAGGCGGCTTGGCCGCGACGATGAAGTCGACGACGATCTCGGCGGGCTCTTCCGCGATCGCATCCAGCATCAGCGAGGGCGGCAGCACCAGCAGCGCGAAGGCCGCCAGATGCAGGGCGATGGCGCCGGCGAAACCGGCGATGCGCAGCGGCGACACGGGTGGGCGGGCGAGAGCGAGCGTGGACATGCGGGCCTCCGAAGCACCCCGGGCCGGGGTTCGAGGCTCGCAACGCGCCCGCGGCGCGCCTGGGGTTGGCCGGATGAAAATCCCTGCGTCACAACCGCACGGCGCGCCGCGTCAGACTTTGCACACGGCGCCTGCGCGCCGCGCCGGAGACCCGCCATGAAAGCCGCCCTCATCGTCCTCGCCGCCCTCGTGTTCGTGGCACTCGCGAGCAGCGGGCCGTTCTGGGTGGTCGAGCTCGGCACGGGCCTGGGCGGCGCCGGTCTGGGGCTCGCGGGCGTAGTGGCGGGCGTGTTCGTGGCGGTGGTGCTGGGCGTGATCGGCCTCGTGGTCGGCGGCATCGTCGCGCTGATGGCCGGGCCGTTCGCGCTGGTGGTGACGGTGCTGGCCCTGCTCTTCGCCGCCATCGTCACGTTGGTGGCGCTGGCCGCGGGGCTGGCCCCGATCGTCATCCCGGTGGCGCTGGTGCTGGCCGTGGTCTGGCTGATCGCGCGCCGCCCGGCGAGCGAACGCAACGCCCTCGCGTTGCCGCCGCCGCAGCCGCGCTGAGGCTTCTAAACTGCGCGAATGACGCTCGCGATCACCCTGCACGACTGGCGCCCGGAGTGGCGCCGGCATTTCGAACGCCTCAACCTCGATTGGCTCGAACGCTATTTCAGCGTCGAGGACATCGATCGCCGTCTGCTCGGCGATCCCGAGCGCTGGATCCTCGCGCCCGGCGGGCACGTCTTCTTCGCTGCGGAAGGCGATCGCGTGGTGGGCACCGGCGCGCTGCTGCGCGAAAGCGAGGGCGTGTACGAACTTGGCAAGATGGCGGTGGAGCCGGGCAGGCAGGGCCATGGGATCGGCCGTCTGATCGTGCAGGCGGCGATCGATCGCTTCGTGGCGCTGCGTGGCACGAAGCTGTTCCTGGAAACCAACAGCGGGCTGGCGCCGGCGCTGCACCTGTACGAGAGCCTCGGTTTCCGGCACCAAGGCCAGCGCGTCGATTCGCACTACGCGCGCAGCGACGTCTACATGGTGTGGCAGCCGCCGGGCTGACCGGGTTCAGTCGACCCAGCCGGCCACCATCACGCGCTTGCGGTGCACGAGCTGCTCGTAGCCGTCTTCCGGCACCGGCAGTACTTCGACGCGCTTGAAGCCGAGGCGATCCATGATCCACACCAGCGCTTCCACGCTCGGCACGAGGCAAATGCCGGTGGTCGAAGCTTCCGGGCCGTGCGTCTCGCCGGTCTCGTCGATGATGCCGAAGCTGCCCTTGAGCGGGCGTACGAACCGGTAGCTGCCGTAATCGACCCAGCCGGTGAGGCCCGGCACGACCTGGGTTTCCACCAGGCATAGCTTCTTCGTCAGCGTACGCGCCACGCGCAGCGCGCCGACCGGGTTCTCGAGGTGATAGATCAGCCCGAAGCACAGCACCAGATCGTGCGTGCCGAATTCCTTCGCGGTCACCTCGTGCACGTCGCGTTGCACCAGCTCGATGCGATCGCCCAGCTGCAACGCGTCGCGGATCAGTGCCGCATCGCCGATGTGCTCGGGCCGCGCATCGATGCCCGTCACCTTGCCGAAGCCCGACTGCGCCAGATGCGTCGAGAACCAGCCCTGATGGCAGGCCAGATCGACCGCCGACAACGCCCCACGTTCGCTGCCGAACTCGGTCGCGAGCACCGCATCGAGCATCTGCGTGCGGGTGTGGTGGACGGCATCGAGCTCGCCCGTGCCGTAGGTCGGCGTCGTGGCGCCCGAAGGCAGTCGGAACGGATAGAACCAGGTCTTGGCCAGGGCCTGGCGTTCGAGATCGGTCATCGGGCGCATCCTGCGGCGGGACGCGCAGTTTAGCGGAAGGGGGCTGCCGCTAAACTCCGGCCATGGGTTCCACCACCGATCCGAAGTCCGGCGACGTGCCGGCCGACGCCGTCGCCATCGTCGGACTCGCCTTTCGCCTGCCGGGCGACCTGCGCGATGCCGACGCGCTCTGGGCCGCCTTGCGCGAGGGACGCGATCTGGTCACGGAGGTGCCGCCCGAGCGGTGGGCGATCGACGAACTGCGCCATCCGCGCCGTGCCGAGCCCGGGCGCAGCATCACCTTCGCGGCCGGCGTGATTTCCGGGCTGGAGGAATTCGACGCCGCCTTCTTCGGCATTTCGCCGCGCGAAGCGGCCGCGCTCGATCCGCAGCAACGCCTGATGCTGGAACTGGCCTGGGAGGCGCTGGAAGACGCCGGTCAGCGGCCGTCGGCGCTGGCGGGCTCCGATTGTTCCGTGCATGTGGGCCTGTCGAGCCTGGACAACGGCATGCGCGGGCTGGACGACCTCGCCAACATGACCGCGCATGCGATGACCGGCAATACGCTGAGTCTCGTCGCCAACCGCATCTCGTGGTTCCTCGATCTGCGCGGGCCTTCGCTCGCGCTGGACACGGCGTGTTCGTCGTCGCTGGTGGCGTTGCACCAGGCCTGCGCGCTGCTGCGGGCGGGCGAGACGCCCTGCGCGCTGGTCGGCGCCGTCAACCTGCTGCTGCATCCGTATTCCTTCGTCGGGTTCACCAAGGCCTCGATGCTGTCGGCCACCGGCCGCTGCCGCGCCTTCGATGCCGCGGGCGATGGCTATGTGCGCGCGGAAGGCGGCGTGATGCTGTTCCTCAAGCGCGCGCGCGATGCGCTGGCCGACGGCGATCCGATCCACGGACTGATCCTCGCCAGCGGCGTCAACACCGACGGCGCACGCAAGACCGGCCTCACCATCCCCAGCGTCGACGCGCAGGCCGAACTGCTCGCGGGCGTGCTCGCGCGCGCCAGGCTGGCGGTGGACGACATCGACTTCGTCGAGGCGCACGGCACCGGCACGCCAGTCGGCGATCCGGTGGAAGCCGCGGCGCTCGGGCGCGTCTACCGTGCGCGCAAGCAGCCGCTGCCGATCGGCTCGGTGAAGACCAACCTCGGGCACCTGGAGCCCGTTTCGGGCCTCGCCGGCCTGCTCAAGGCGGTGCTCGCGCTGAAGCATGGCGTGCTGCCGCCCTCGCTGCACTTCGCCACGCCCAATCCGCACATCGATTTCGCCGCGCTCAATCTGCGCGTGGCGGTCGCGCCGTTGCCGTTGGCATCCGATCGGCCGCTGCGTGCGGCGGTGAATTCGTTCGGATTCGGTGGCGCCAATGCGCATGCGATCCTGCAGGCGCCCGTGCTGCCGGGCGTGTGCAGCGAAGCGCGCGGCGTGGCGGATGCGCTCCGAATCGAATCGCCTGCAAGCGAGGTCGCCGAGCCGCCTGCGTTGATCCTGTCGGCGCGCAGCGAGGCGGCGCTGCGCTCGCTGGCGCACGAATACGCGATGAGGCTGCGCGACGCGCCGCTCGAAGCTGGGCGCGCGACCGCAGCCGCGACATGGTGGCGGCGCGACCGCCTGCAACATCGCCTGGCGGTGCCGCTGTCCGGCGCGGCCGATCTGCTGGCGCGCCACGCGCGCGGCGAGTCGCCGCCGCGCCTCGTCCTCGAACAGGCCTTGCCCGACGACGATCCGCACGTCGCCTTCGTCTATTCGGGCAACGGTGCGCAGTGGTCGGGCATGGGCCGCCGGTTGTGGGACGAGTGCGAGCGCTTCCGTACGTGGTTCGCCGAAGCCGACGCCGCGCTGCGTCCGCACCTCGCATTCGTGCCGATCGACGAATTGCAGGCCGAGCCCGCGCGCCTGGACGACACCGCGATCGCGCAGCCGATGCTGTTCGCGATGCAGTACGCAATCACCGGCCTGCTGCGCGATCGCGGCGTGGCGCCGCATGCGGTGACGGGGCACAGCGTCGGCGAAATCGCCGCGGCCTGCGCCGCGGGCGCGCTCGATCTGGCGCAGGCCGCGCGCGTGGTGTGCGCGCGCAGCGCGGCGCAGGCGACGACACGCGGCGCGGGACGCATGGCGGCGGCCGCGTTGCCGGAAATCGCGGCTCGCGCCCTGCTCGAGGAACTCGGCGGCGATCTCGCGCTGGCCGCCGTGAACAGCCCCGGGCAAGTCACGCTCAGCGGCGCGCCGGCCGATCTGGCGCGCGTGCGCGAACGCGTCGAACGGGACGGGCGGTTTTTCCGCCTGCTCGATCTCGACTACGCCTTCCACAGCCGGCACATGGACCCGATCGCCGCGCCGCTGGCGCGCGATCTCGACGGCCTCGTTCCGGCGGCGGCGCAGGCGGCACGCTTCGTTTCCAGCGTGAGCGGCGCCGAGTGCGTCGGCAACGAACTCGACGCCGCCTACTGGTGGCGCAACGTGCGCGAACCGGTGCGCTTCGACCAGGCGGTCGCCACGCTCGCCGCGCGCGGCTGTCGCGTGTTCGTGGAGATCGGCCCGCACGGCATCCTGCAGCGCTATCTCACCGAATGCCTCGCGGCGGGCCGCGTGCGCGTGCTGGCGACCTTGCGCCGCGAAGACGACGGCGAAAGCCGCATCGAGGACACCGCCTTGCGCGTGCATTCGCTGCAATCGACGCCGAGGCAGACGCATCGCGTCCCGATGGTCGCTTTGCCCGCCTATCCCTGGCAGCGCGAACGCCACTGGCAGGCGCCGACCAGCGAGTCGCATCGCCTGGCCGCACGCCGCCGCGTACATTCTCTGCTCGGCTGGCGCCTGTCGGAATTGGCGGCCGGCTGGGAGAACACGCTGGATGCGATGGTGCTGCCGTGGCTCGCCGATCACCGCGTGGGCGGCAGCGTGCTGCTGCCGGGCACGGCCTACGTCGAGCTGGCCCTGGCCGCGGCGCACGAATGGCACGCGGGCCGGCATGCGGCCTGCGAAAACCTCGACATCCATGCGCCGATGGTGTTCGACGAAGGCCAGGCGCGGCTCGTGCGCTTCGAACTCGCGCCGCAGGACGGTCGCTGGACGGTATCGAGCCGCCGGCGTCTGTCGGAGGACGCCTGGACGCTGCATGCGAGCGGCCGCGTGATCGAAATGCCGGACGATGCACCGGAAGCCTGCATTCCGGACCCCGGCGAAGGCGCCGAATGTTTCGATGCCGACACCGTGCGCGCCCTCGCGGTGCGCCTGGGCGTCGAGCCGGGCCCCGCTTTCGGCGGCCTGCACGAGGTGCGCGTCGGCGATGGGCTGCTCGAAGCGCGCCTGGAGTTGCCCGAAGCGGTGCAGGACGCGCGCTATCTCCTGCATCCGGCGGCGCAGGACGCCTGCTTCCAGGCGATTTCCGCGCTGTTCCGCGACGAGATCGGACGCGGCGAGGCCGACGCCATGCTGCCGGTGCGCGTCGCGGCCTGCGAATGCTTCGCCCGGGCGCCCGTCGCTTCGTGCCGCATGCGTCTGCTTGGCCGCACGCGGCGCTCGCTGCTGGCAGACTTCGAATTCCTCGATGCCTCCGGAAGACTCGTCGGCCGCGCGCGCGGCTGCCGGTTCCGAGCCGCGCCACTGCGTACGCGCGAACGCGATCGAACCGCCATCTGGCATCTGGCCGCGCGACGGCAGCCATTGCCCGTCGAGCAGTGCGAATCGGCGCTGGCACCGATCGATCTTGCGGAGGTTTTGCGCACCGAATTGCCGGATACGCCGGCACGCCGCGCCTGGTTCGGCGAAACGCTACCGCTGCTGGAAGCGCTCGTATTGTCGCTGCTGCACCAAGCCGTGCATGCCGCCGGCGTGGTGCGCCGGCGCGCCGACCCGCTGGCGCCGCCGTCGCTGCGCTGGGCGTTGGCGCGGCTGCGTGATGCGGGTTGGCTCGACGACGCGGCGTCGCACGAATCTGCGGAAGGCCATGCCAGCTGCGACTTCGGCATCGACGTTGCATCGCACGACGCCGGGGATACGAACGGCGAGCCAAGCGCGCCACCGCCGGCCGACACGTTGTTGCGGACACTGTGGCGCGAGGCTCCCGCTTGCGCGGCGACGCTGGCGGGCTTGGCCCGCGCGGCCGCGGCATTGCCGGCGCTCTGGGGCGGGACGCCGCATCGCCCGGAGCCTTCGCTGCTGGCGCAATCAGGCGTGATGGACGATCCGGCGCGTGCCGCAACGGCTCGCGCACTCGCGGCTGCCGTGCGCGCCGCGCATGCGGGTGTCGCGAAGGGTCGACGCCTTAGCGTGCTCGGCATCGGCGATTCCGTGTTGCACGCGCTTCCGGGCGGCGACGATGTCGACGCGGTGTTCGCCAGCGCGGGCGACTTCCCGCCGCTTCCGGCGGGAGTCGTGCCGGCGACGCTCGACTCCGCCGAATGGACGCTCGGCGGCGAACGCGAGCTGCCCGCGCAGTTCGATCTGGTGCTGTTGTCGCACGCCGTGCACGCCACGGCGCGGCCGCAGGCGGTGCTGGCGCAGGCGCGGCGTTGGCTGGCGCCGGGTGGCGTGCTGCTGCTGGCCGAGCGGCATCCGGATTGGTGCGCGGATCTGGTCGGCGGGCTCGATGCGGCGTGGTGGCACGGCGATGCCTCGGGCGAGCCGGTGTCGCCGCTGCGTTCGCCCGAAGCCTGGAGCGGCGTGCTCGAAAGCCTGGGGTTCGAAGCGGTGCAGGCGATCATCGAGCCGGCCGCACAGGGCTTCGCGGCAGGCGCCTATCTCGTGCTCGCGCGCCGTCCCTGCGAACCGGCCGAACTGCAGGCTACGGTGCCAGGCACGTGGCTGTTGCTGCGCGATGCGGTGTCGTCGGACATCGCGCAACGCTTGCAGACGCTCCTGCAGCACGCGGGCCAACACGCGAACCTCGCCGAAATACTCGACGCTCACGCGGCCGAAAACATCGTGGATCTGCGCGGCTGGACCGACGAGGCCGATGATCTGGAGCACACGAGCGCTTCCACGCTCGCCACCCTGCGGGTGCTGGCGGCGCAACCACGACCGCCGCGCTGGTGGCGGGTGACACGCGGCGGCGCACCCTTCGGGACTGCAGGTTCCGCGCATCCCGGCCAGGGCGCGGCGTGGGCCCTGGCGCGTGTGGCCGCCAACGAATTCCCCACGCTACGCATCGTCTGCATCGATGTGGCATGCGCGGAAAGCGAAAACGCGACTCCGGAAGACAACGATGCCGTCGCGCAACGCCTCCGCGACGAACTGCTGCATCCCGACGGCGCCGACGAAATCCAGCTGACACCACAGGCGCGCCACGTGCCGTGCCTGCTCCAATACGAGCCGCCGTCCCGTTCCACCGCGCGTTTCCGGCTCGATTTCGACATGCCCGGCCAGCTGCGCAATCTGACCTGGCGGCAGGACACGCCGCGCGAGCCGGGCGAAGGCGAGGTGGAAGTGCGCGTGCACGCCGCCGGACTCAACTTCCGCGACGTGATGTACGCGCTCGGTCTGTTGCCGGAGGAAGCGGTGGAAGGCGGCTTCGCGGGTGCCACGCTCGGGCTCGAATTCGCGGGCATCGTCGAGCGCATCGGCGCGGGCGTACAGGGCGTCGCCGTGGGTGACGCGGTGCTCGGCTTCGGCGGCGCCTGCTTCGCCAGCCACGTGGTGACGCGCGCGCAAGCCGTCGCGCCGCTGCCGGCCGGATGGACGTTCGAGGCCGCGGCCACGGTGCCGGTCGCCTTCGTGACGGCGTGGCATGCGCTGCACGGGCTGGCGCGCCTGCAACCGGGCGAGCGTGTGCTCATCCATGGCGCGGCAGGCGGTGTCGGGTTGGCGGCCTTGCAGATCGCGCAGCATCTGGGCGCGGAAGTCATCGCCACGGCGGGCACCACGGAAAAACGCGAACTGCTGCGGCGGCTCGGCGCACGCCACGTGTTCGATTCGCGCAGTCTCGCCTTCGCCGACGAAGTGCGCGAGGCGACCGGTGGCGAAGGCGTGGACGTCGTGCTCAATTCGCTGGCGGGCGAAGCGCAGCGCCGCAGTCTGGCGCTGCTGCGCCCCTTCGGGCGCTTCCTCGAACTGGGCAAGCGCGATTTCTTCGCCGACACCCCGCTCGGGCAGCGTCCGTTCAAGGACAACCTAGCTTTCTTCGGCATCGACGCCGACCGCCTGCTCGTGGCGCGCCCGGCCTGGGCCGCACTGGCTTTCGAAGAAGTGATGGCGCGCCTGCGCGACGGTGTTTTCGCGCCGCTGCCTTGCCGCGTGTTCACCGCCGCCGATGCGACGCAGGCGTTCCGCGCGATGCAGCAATCGCGGCATCTGGGCAAGCTCGTGATATCGATGGCGCAGGCGCCGCAGGTGGCTCCCGCGCCGCCTGCCACCTGGCGTCCGGAGTCCGGCGAATGCTGGCTCGTCACCGGCGGGCTGGCCGGCTTCGGGCTGGCGTCGGCGCGCTGGCTCGCGGCGCGCGGCGTGCGTCATCTGCTGCTGCTCGGGCGGCGCGGCGCGCAGACGCCGGGCGGGTCGGAAGTCCTCGACGAATTCGCTGCACGGGGCGTGCAGGTGCTGGCCGAAGCCTGCGATGTCGCCGACGCCGCGGCGCTGCAACAGGCGATCGAGAACGCGGCCCATGTGTTGCCGCCCCTCACCGGCGTGCTGCACGCGGCGATGGTCATCGACGACGGATTGCTCGTCGATCTCGATGCCACACGCCTCGCGAACGTGCTGCGGCCCAAACTCCGCGGCGCATGGAACCTGCACGCCGCCACCCGCGGGCTGCCGCTGCGGAACTTCGTGCTGTATTCCTCGGTGACCACGCTGTTCGGCAGCCCGGGGCAGGGCAGTTACGTCGCGGCGAACGGCGGACTCGAGGCGCTGGCGCGCCGTCGCCGCGCCGAAGGTCTGCCGGCCACCTGCGTCGGCTGGGGACCGATCGCCGATGCGGGTTTCCTCGCGCGCAACGAGGCGCTGCGCGAGGGCGCCGCGCGCCGGCTCGGCGCGCCGCCGTTGCAGAGCGGCGAAGCGCTCGCGCGGCTCGGCGAAGTGCTGGCGCGCGGCGACACCGTCTGCACGGTGGCCGATTTCGATTGGCCGGTGGTTTCACGCATGCTGCCGGCTGCGGGCACGACGCGCTTCGCGGCGCTCGAAGCTGCGCGTGGCGAGGCCGCGCCGGACGCCCCCGGCGGCGATCTGCGGGAACGCTTGCTGGAGCTTCCCGACGAGGCGGCGCAGGCGCTGGCCGTGGCGCAGGTGCGCGAGGAAGTCGCGCGCATCCTCTGCCTCGACGCCGCACGCATCGAGGTGGCGCGCCCGTTGCACGACGCCGGCATGGACTCGTTGATGGCGGTGGAACTGGCCTACGCACTGGAGCAGCGCTTCGGCACCACGTTCCCGGTGATGGCCTTGCACGATGCGCCGACCGTGGAGCGCATCGCCGCCTGCCTGCTCGACGCGCTGCGCCGACCGCCCGCCGCGCACGACGGCATCGGCGAGGTGGTGGCGCAGCTGGCGCGCCAGCATGGCGAAAGCCTGGCGCCCGATCACGCCGCGCTGCTCGCCGGCGATGCGCGGCGGCGTCTGCATGACGATGAGGCGGCGTCCGCATGACCACGCCGCTCGATCCGGAAGAACGCGCCCGTCTCATCGAGCGCGTGCGCGACCGCAAGCTTGCCGGCGGCCCGACGCCGGCGGTGCCCGACGCTTTCTGCCGCTTCGATCGTCATCCGGGTTACGAGCGCATGCAGGTGCCGCGCGCCGTCGCGGCTCGGCTCGGCCTCGACAATCCCTACTACCGGATGCACGAGGGCATCGGCGGCGCGCGCACCGTGATCGATGGTCGCGGATACGACAACTTTTCCAGCTACAACTATCTGGGCCTGTGCGGCGATGCGCGCGTGTCGCAGGCTGCGAAGGAGGCCATCGACCGCTACGGCACGTCGGCCTCGTCCAGCCGCTACGTGGCCGGCGAGCGTCCCGTGCAGCGCGAACTCGAAGCCGCGCTCGCGAAGCTGCACGGGGTCGACGATTGCCTGGCCTTCGTCAGCGGCCACGCCACCAACGTGAGCACGCTGGGTTATCTGTTCGGCCCGCGCGATCTGGTGCTGCACGATGCGCTGATCCACAACAGCGTGCTCGAAGGCCTGGCGCTGGCCGGCTGCGCGCGCCGCGCCTTCCCGCACAACGACGTCGCGGCGCTCGATGCGTTGCTCGCCGAACTGCGGCTGCGCTTCGAGCGCGTGCTGGTAGTGGTGGAAGGCCTCTACAGCATGGACGGCGATGTGCCCGATCTGCCGGCGCTGGTCGCGCTCAAGCGCCGGCATCGCGTGTTCCTGATGGTGGACGAAGCGCATTCGATCGGTGTGCTGGGTAGCAACGGCGGCGGCGTGCGCGAACACTTCGGCCTGGCGGGCGGCGACGTCGACATCTGGATGGGCACGCTGAGCAAAACGCTGGCGGCCTGCGGCGGCTACATCGCCGGCGAACGCGCGCTGATCGAGAACCTGCGCTACGCCGCGCCGGGCTTCGTCTACAGCGTGGGGCTTTCGCCGCCGCTCGCCGCCGCGGCGCTCGCGGCATTGCAGACGATGCAGGCCGAACCCGGGCGCGTGGCACGCCTGCGCGACAACGCGCATCGTTTCCTTGCGGCCCTGCATGCCCACGGCATCGACACCGGCGCCGCCCAGGGCCATGCCGTGGTGCCGGCGATGGTGGGCGGTTCGATCGAAGCGGTGCGGTTGTCGAACCGGCTGTTCGAACGCGGCATCAACGTGCAGCCGGTGACGTATCCGGCCGTCGGCGAGCAGGCCGCGCGGCTGCGCTTCTTCGTCACCAGCGAGCACACCGCGGCGGCGCTGGAAAACGCCGCCGCGCAGCTGGCCGCCGCGCGGCGCGAGGGCTGATCAGTCCTCGAAGCCGTCGGCGAAGATCCCGATGACGAGCTTCTCGATCGCGCCCAGGTCGATGCCCGCGGCGACCACGCGCGGGAAGCCCGCGCCGCGCTGGTCGAAATCGAGCGTGAAATCGAGCGGCAGCGCGGCGGTACTGCCGGCGTCGAGCACGGGCGAGCCGGTCAGCGGCTCGTGGCTGAAATCGGGGCCGCCATTGTCGGCCAGCGGCCCGAGTAGCGGATCGGCGACCAGCGCGAAGGGGTAGACGGCGCTGCAGCGCAGATCGACCGGCGCGGCGGGCGCGTCGAGTTGCACCAGGCTGAAGAGATTCTCCATCACGCCGCCACCATCGGTCGCAGTGCCGGCTTCGATGGCGCAGTCGCCGGTGTCGACCGTGGCGTCGGTGGCGTCGTTGCCGCCGATGATGGTGTTGACGAAGCGCGCCACGCCGACCGTGACCTTGTCGGTCATCATCAGCGAATCGTAGTCGTAATGCCCGACGCCCACGCCGCCCGCGTAGCGCGCCGTGTTGCCGGTGACGGTGACGTTGGCGAGCAGGGTGTCGGCGCCGCCGATGGCGATGCCGCCGGCCGAGTCCTGCGCGCTGTTGCCCGAGACCGTGGTGTTGAAGATGCGCACCGTCGACGTCGGTCCGCCGGTCGCACTGCCGGCGATGGCGATGCCGCCGCCCTTGCCGGTGGCGCTGTTGCCCAGGATAGCGCTGCCTTCCACGTCGAGCGTCACGCCGGTGAAGAAACCTTCCAGCGCCACTAGGCCGCCGCCGTCGCCGCCGCGCCCGGCGCTCGCGCCCAGCAGGTAGGGCGCGATGCTGTTGTTGCGGATGCGGGTGTTGCGGATGCTGCCCGAACTGCCGATCACGCCCACGCCGCCGCCGCCGATGCCGCGGCCGGTGTTGTCCTCGATCACCGAGTCGGTGAGCGTCAGGGTGGGACTCATGAAGATCGCGATGCCCACCGCGCCGCCTTCGCCGCGCTCGAAGGGCAACGTCCAGCCGTTGTTCGGCGAGTTGCCGTCGGGATTGAGCGTGTTGCCGCTGACCAGCAGGCCCTCGAGCGTGGCGGTGGCCTGTTCGAGCTGCAGTCCCGCGCCCGACACGAAGGCCGAGTTGCCGGTGAAGCGCACGTCCTGCAGGTTGGCGCCGATGCCGCCCTGGAACGAGGCGGCGACCAGGCCGCCGCCGGAATCGGCGTGGTTGCCGCTGAAGGTGACGTCCTCCAGCGCCAGCACGTCGCCCGGATCGCCGCGGAAGTTCATGCCGCCGCCGTTGCGGAAGGGCGGACTCCCGAGCGCCGTCGCGATGCGGCCGTTGCTCACCGTCAGCTCGCGGATCGTCAGCAGCAGATTGCCGTCAGGCAGCGGCGCGCCCTGCACGCCGAATTGCAGCACGCGGAACTCGGGCGTGAGCGCGGCGCTGCTGCGTTCGATGGTGGCGCCGTTGCCGTCGATCAGCAGCGTCTGCGGCCGGGTCACGCGCGGCAAGCCGTTCGCGCCGACCATGTTGTTTTCTTCGTTGTCGACGGTGGTGAGCGTGTAGGTACAGCCTTCCGCCAGGGCGATGGTGTTCGCGGCGTCGGGGTTGGTCTCGACCGCGACGAGCGCCGCTTTCAGATCGGCGACGTCGCAGGGCACGTCGATGGTGGCGGCGCCGGCTGCAACCGGCAGCAAGGCGAGGAAACTGCAGGAAAGCGCGTGGACGGGTCGCATGGGACGCGTGGCCTCCGGCGTGCCCCGGGTCGGGGCGGGGAAGGGCGAGTCTAACCAAAGACGATTACCGCCGGGGCCGCTGTGCCGGGGTCGAATGTGAGCGATCTCCCAGCTTCGGTGCGAAACGCACGGGCTGCGGCATCGACATGCCATTCGCGTGCACGCTGCAGGCGAGCGGCATGGGCGCGCGACGGCCGGCCGCTACAATATCGGCATGAACTCGCGTGCCTTCGACGCCAGCCACCGACTGACCGTGGCGCCCATGATGGACTGGACGGACCGCCATTGCCGCTCCTTCCACCGGCTGCTGGCGCCGCAGGCGCGGCTCTACACCGAGATGGTGCATGCCAATGCCGTGGTGCTCGGCGATCGCGAGCGCCTGCTCGGCCATTCGCCGGCCGAGAAGCCGCTGGCGTTGCAGCTGGGCGGCAGCGAACCGGAGCTGCTGGCGCAGGCCACGCGCATCGCCGAGGCGACGGGTTACGACGAGGTGAACCTCAACGTGGGATGCCCGTCGGATCGCGTGCAGTCGGGCCGCTTCGGGGCCTGCCTGATGCGCGAACCGGCGCTGGTGGCCGAGTGCGTGGCGGCGATGCGCGCGGGCGTGTCGATTCCCGTCACCGTGAAGTGCCGGCTGGGCGTGGACGAGCAGGAGGATTACGTCTCGCTGCTCGGCTTCATCGACACCGTCGCCGCGGCGGGCTGCGATCTGTTCGTGGTGCATGCGCGCAAGGCCTGGCTGCAGGGACTTTCGCCGAAGGAGAACCGCGAGGTGCCGCCGCTGCGCTACGAGCAGGTCCATCGGTTGAAGCAGGAACGGCCGCGGCTGGCGATCCTGATCAACGGAGGCATCGTGGAATTCGATGCGGCGCTCGGGCATCTGCATCATGTCGACGGCGTGATGCTGGGCCGCGCGGCCTATCACGACCCCTACCTCCTGCACCTGCTGCATCAGCACGTGTATGGCGCCGGGGCGCCGCGGCCGCGCGCGGACCTGTTGCGCGACCTCGAGCCTTACGTGCGCGCGCAGCTCGCGCGCGGCGTGGCGCTCAAGCACATCGTGCGGCACGTGCTCGGCCTGTTCCACGGCCAGCCCGGCGGGCGCGCCTTCCGCCAGATCCTGAGCGAGGGCGCGCATCGCGCCGGCGCCGGCTGGGAGCTCGTCGAGCGCGCGCTCGAGGCCACCGAACGCGCCAGGCTGCAGGCCGCATGAGCCTCGATCCCGCGCACTTCCCGTCGCGCGCGCCCGCGAACGCGCGCGGCGCCTTCCTGGTGGCGCCGGAAGGGTTCGCGTTGGCCGAGCAATCGGCCGGCGACAACCGCTACATGGATCTTTCGAAGACCGTGAGCGCCGAGCGCGCCCTGGCGCAGCACCGCGGCCTGCAGCGCGCGCTCGCCGAAGTGCTGCCGGTGGTCTGTTTCGCGGGCGATGCGGCGACGCCCGATGCGGTCTTCCCCAACAACGTGTTCGGCACGGCGCCCGGGCGCCTCGTGATCGGCCACATGCGCCATCCGGTGCGCCAGCGCGAAGCCGAGCGCACGGACATCCGCGGTTTCTTCACCGGCGTGCTGGGTTATGAGGAAATCGACCTGCGCCGCCAGCCGGGCATCTGCGAACTCACCGGCTCGATGGTGATCGATCGCGCGCACGGCGTGGGCTTCGTGGCCTACACCGAGCGCTGCGACGAGGCCGGCGCCGATGCCATGGAGGCGGCCTTCGGCCTGCGCGCCACGGTTCGCTTCCCGCTCAGAACCGACGAATACCATGCCAACGTGGTCATGAGCGTCCTGGCCGGGCGCGCGCTGGTGATCTGCCCCGAGAGCTTCGAGCGTCCGCAGGACGCGGAGGCGGTGGCGCGGTTCTACGCGCCGGCCGTGATCGAACTGTCGGCGGCCGAGAAGAACGCTTTCGCCGGCAACTGCATCGCGCTGTCCGACGATGCGGTGTTCCTGAGCGAGGCAGCGGCCGACGCGCTCGCGCCGGGCAACCGCGCGGCGTTCGAAAAACTGGGGTTCAGGCTGGTCGCGGTGGCGCTCGACGAAATCGAGAAGGCCGGCGGTTCCCTGCGGTGCTGCGTTGGGGAGCTGTTCTGACCGTTCAGAAAAGTTCAGACCAAATTCACTGCGTAACCTCGAAAATCGCACCCAAGTCCACGCAGCCAAAGGGTTTGCAGACATCCGCGCTCGCGTTAGGATGTCGTTACGCCATGCGCCCCGGTTCCCTCCACACGCTCCTCCTGGCTCTCCTGCTGATCGCAGGCGGCGGTGCCGTGTTCGCGGCCGAAGCCGGCCGCCTGCCCGAATCGGTCAGCCGCATCGAGCGTGAAACCGGCGGCCGCGTGCTCTCGGCCGAGCCGCGCCAGCGCGGCGGCCGCGAGATGAACCGGATCAAGGTCTATACCCCCGAGGGTCGCGTGCGCGTGATGTGGGACGACCCGCAGCGCGAGCGCCGCGACGGCACGCGCCGCGGCGAACGCGGTCCGCGTCCGGCCGTGGCGCGCGAGCCGATCGTCGAGCGCGAGCCGGAGCCGGCGCGCGACGACGGTTGACGGACTCGCGTCCGGCGCGTATCCGTCGGTGGCGGGGAAGGTTTTCGTAAAGGCGGCGCTTCCTGCTGGCGCCCCTGTTGGTTCGTGTTGAATCAATCTGCCCTTTGAGGAGTAGGCATGCGCATCCTGTTGGTGGAAGACGAGGCCCCGCTGCGCGAGACGCTCAGCGCCCGCCTGAAACGCGAAGGCTATGCGGTGGACGCCGCCAGCGACGGCGAAGAGGGCATCTACCTCGGCCGCGAAGTGCCCTTCGACGTGGCGGTGATCGACCTGGGCCTGCCCAAGATGTCGGGCATGGATCTGGTGAAGCTGCTGCGTTCGGAAGGCAAGAAATTCCCCATCCTCATCCTCACGGCGCGTTCGAGCTGGCAGGACAAGGTGGAAGGCCTCAAGGCCGGCGCCGACGATTACCTCGTCAAGCCGTTCCATGTGGAAGAACTGTTGGCCCGCCTCAACGCGCTGCTGCGCCGCGCCGCCGGCTGGAGCAAGCCCTCGCTCGATTGCGGCCCGATCAGCCTCGACCTCGCCGCGCAGACGGTGAGCGTGGACGGCGCCGGCGTCGATCTGACCAGCTACGAATACAAGGTCCTCGAATACCTGATGCTGCACGCCGGAGAGCTGGTGTCGAAGGCCGATCTCACGGAGCACATCTACCAGCAGGATTTCGACCGCGATTCCAACGTGCTCGAAGTCTTCATCGGCCGCCTGCGCAAGAAGCTCGATCCGGAAGGCACCCTGAAGCCGATCGAGACCGTGCGCGGCCGCGGCTACCGCTTCGCCATCCCGCGCAACGAATGAGCGCCGGGCCGCGGCCCGGCCGCGGCCGCGGAAGGTCGGCGGCATGAGCGTCACGCGCATGCTTTCCCTGCAGGCGCGCCAGCTGCTGGCGGCGAGCCTGGGGCTGGTCGCCTTCCTGGGGCTCACGGGCTACGCCCTTGACCGCGCTTTCGCGGAGACGGCGGAAACGGGCCTGCGGCAGCGCCTGGAGAACTACGCGCTGGCCTATCTCGAAGGATCGGAAATGCTGCGCTCGGGGGAGCTGATCTTCCCCGAAGACCTGCCCGATGCGCGTTTCGACCGCCCCGGCAGCGGGCTGTATGCCGGCGCCGCAGGGGAGAAATTCCGCCGCGAATCCGGCTCCACCGTCGGCCGCCAGCTGCCCTTCGATCTGCAGCTGGCTCCCGGCGAGACCCGCTTCGAAGGTCCGCTGCCGATTCCCGGCTCGCAGGTCTATCGCTATTCGATGGGCGTGGCCTGGGAAGTCAGCGAGGACCAGGAAGTACGCTTCACGCTGCACGTCGCCGAAGACACCGCCTCCATGGACCGCCAGGTGGCGGTGTTCCGCCGCAGCCTGTGGGTTTATCTGGGCGCGGCGGCGCTCCTGTTGCTCGGCCTGCAGATCCTCGTCCTGCGCTGGAGCCTGGCGCCGCTGCGGCGCGTGGTCGGCGACATGGAACGCATCATGGACGGGCGGCTCGAACGCCTGCCGGGCGGCTATCCGGAAGAACTCACGCTGCTCACCGACAGCCTCAACGAGATGATCGACGTCGGCCGCGAGCAGATCGGGCGCACGCGCAACGTGCTGGCCGATCTTGCGCATTCGCTCAAGACGCCGCTGGCGGTGATGCGCAGCGAACTCGAATCCGAGCACCCCGCGCAGGAACTGCGCGGCGCGCTCAAGGAGCAGGTCGGACGCATGGGCGCGATCGTGGCCTACCAGCTCTCGCGCGCCGCCACCTCGGGCCGCCAGACCTTCTCCACGCCGCTGGCGCTGGAAGCGCCCGCCGAAGAAATCGTCTCCAGCCTCGAGAAGGTCTACGCCAGCAAGAACATCCTGTGCGAGTTCGACATCGACCGCAGTGCGCGCTTCCACGGCGAGCAGGGCGATCTGATGGAACTGTTCGGCAACCTGCTCGAAAACGCCTTCAAGTGGGCCGACCACCGCGTGCTGCTCACCGCGCGCGCCATGACCATCGCGCCGCAGCGGCGCTCCGGCGTGCTGATCACGGTGGAGGACGATGGCCCGGGCATCCCGCCGGAGAAGGTCGATTCGATGCTCCAGCGCGGCGTGCGTGGCGACGAGCGCGTGCATGGGCACGGCATTGGCCTGGCCATCGTGCAGGACATCGTGAAGGCGTATCGCGGCGAGCTGTTCGTGGAGCGCAGCGAGGAACTGGGCGGGGCGAGGTTCGTGGTGCGGTTCTCGCCGAGCTTGTGAGGTTCGGCCGAAGGCGGTTCGACAGGCTCACCGCGAACGGCGGAGGAACGGCGAAGGAAAGCAGACGGGCGAATTCCCAAGACCGTTCGTGGTGAGCCTGTCGAAAAGTCGCCCCAGTCTCCGGCGCCGCACGCGGCAAGCTGCGGAACCGCAATCGACGCCCTACGCCGCGCCGTACAAATCCTCGAGGTGCTGCGCCACCTTCGGCAAGTGCTCGCGCAGCACCTCCGGCGCCGTGAACCAGTATTCGGTGCACACCGCGAAGAACTCGTCGGGCGCTTCCGCCGCGTAGGCATCGATCACTGTTTCACGCCCCGCCTCGACCTCGCCCTGCAGCGCATCGAACGCCGCCTGGAAATCGCGCGCCCAGCCCGCACGCTGCGCGGCCGGCAGCGGCGGCATGCCGTCGATGGCACCGTCGAGCGCGTCGAGCTTGTGCGCGATCTCGTGCGCCACGACGTGGTAGCCCGGTTCGGGCGCGTCGAGATCGGCGCGCACGTCGGCCCAGCTCAGGATCAGCGGGCCGCGGTCCCAGGCCTCGCCGGCGAGGTCGTCGTCCCATTCCTGCAGCACCCCCGTGTCTTCGTCGTAGTCGTGCCGCCGCACGCGGAACTGGCCGGGATAGACGATCACCTCGTGCCAGCCGCGCAGCCAGTCGTAGCCCAGCCGCAGCACGGGCTGGCAGCACAGCATCGCGATCAGCACGCGACGGTCGTCGGTCAGCGTGAAGCCGCCGGCCGGCGTGATGGCCTTGTCGCCGAGGAAACGTTCGGTGAGTTCGCGCAGCGTGGCCTTCGATGCTTCGTCGAGCGCGCGCGTCCAGGCCGGGCGGCGCAGGGCGCGCTGCCAGAGGGTGTCGTCGAGGCGGTGGGGAGCAGGGACGCCGGCCAGGCGGCGCAGCCATCCGGTGAGGCCGGTCATGCCGCGAATCTGGCGCGGTTGGCCGGGTTTGGCAAGGGCGCGGAGGAGTGTGTGGGGAGAACCGCGCCCTTGCCGTTGCAGCCCTGCGTCATTCGGACTGCGGCGCTGCGGAAAGGTTCCCGCGGCTTACTTGAACATGCCCGGCAGGAAGGAGTGCCAGCGCGCGCCGGCCCGTGGGCGCGGCGCCAGCGGGGCGGCTTCCTTGGCCTGCGCGGGCGGCGCAGTGGTCTTGGCCGGGGCGGGCGGCGCGGCGGCGGGCGCGGCGGCGTCCTCGGCGCGGGCGATTTCTTCGGCGTCCGGGCAATTGCCGCCGCCGGTGCCGTCGGCATCCTGGCGCGAGGGCGTGATGGCCTGGGCGGAAACCGTGGCTGCGAGCATCAGCAGGGCGAGCAGGAAGCGTGACATTGGAATCCCCGGGTCGGGCCGGACCTGAACCGGCACTCGAAAGTTGGATGCACGCGGGTGCCGAAAGGTTACGTTGCCAGTCTAGCCCCTCCCTCCCCGGCGTGCATTCGGCGGGGCGGACCCTGGCTTCGTTTCGTCGCACGGCCGCAAGTTCCCTTCGCTGCGCCGCAACAAGACGCCGATGCGTCCGCTTCGACACACTGCCGCGCATGGCCGCCACTCTTCCGGACGCTGTCGCCTTGCCCGCGGCGCGCATCACCGCCCCCGCACTGCGGCGCGCCCTGATCGCCGGCATGCGCCGGGTGGTCGCCCAGCGCGAGCAACTCAACAAGATCAACGTGTTCCCAGTGCCCGACGGCGACACGGGGAGCAACCTCGCTTTCACGCTGGGCACCGTGCTGTCGGGCGCGCTCAGCCGGCGCACACGTTCGGCCGGCGAACTGCTGCGGCAGGTGGCCGACGATGCCATCGACGGCGCGCGCGGCAACAGCGGGGCGATCCTCGCGCAGTTCCTGCAGGGCGCGGGCGAGGTCGCGGGCGAGGCGCGCGTACTTACGCCCGCGTTGCTGGCGCGTGCCGCGCTGGCCGGCGCGCAGCAGGCGCACGGCGCACTGGCGCAGCCGCGCGAGGGCACCATCCTGAGCGTGATCCGCGCTTTCGCGGAAGCCTTCCAGCAACAAGCCGCGCTCGGCCTGCGCGATTGGCGCGCGGGATTCGCACAGGCGGTGCAGCGGGCGCGCGTGGCGCTGGCCGACACGCCGAAGCAACTCGCCGTGCTGCGCCAGGCCGGTGTCGTCGATGCCGGCGCGCAAGGGTTCGTCGATCTGCTCGAAGGCATCGAAGCCTTCATCGCCACGGGTGCGCAGGGCGATCCGGCGCCGGCCGCAAGCGACATCGAATTCGCCGGCCAGCATCTGCACGAAGACATCGACCCGGCGCAGCGCTGGTGCACCGAATGCCTGGTGGAAGCCGGAAACATCGATCGCGATGCCCTGCGCGACGCGCTCGCCGCGGGCGGCGCCGGCAGCCTGGTGATCGCCGGCAGCGAGCGCCGCGTGCGCGTGCATGCGCACGTGGCCGATCCCTGCGCGCTGTTCGTGGCGGCGGGCGCGTTCGGCAAGGTCGGCGCGCGCAAGGCCGAGGACATGCTGGCGCAGCACCGCACGGCGCTGCGCGCGCAAGGCGTGGCCATCGTCACCGACAGCGGCGCCGATCTGCCGAAGGAGGTGTGCGAGCGGCTCGACATCCACATGGTGCCGGTGCGGGTGAATTTCGGCGAGGAGGATTTCCTCGACAAGGTGTCGATCTCGCCTGCCGAGTTCTACGCGAAGCTGCGCACCGCCAGCGTGCTGCCGCAGACCTCGCAGCCGCCGCCGGGCGATTTCCGCCGCCAGTTCGAGTTCCTGCTCGCGCATCATCCCGCGCTGGTCTACGTCGGCATTTCGCGCGCGGTGAGCGGCACGCTGCAGTCGGGCGAAAGCGCCGCGGCGCGCGTGGATGCCGCACGCGCGCTCGTCGCCGACAGCGGACACGCTTCGTGCGGCCAGGGCCTGATCGCCATCGCCGCGGCCGAAGCCGCGGCGCGCGGCGAAT
>CAMLOR010000028.1 GCA_946481615.1 uncultured Aquimonas sp. | reverse complement strand
CGACGGCCACACGATCCGCGGCACCGTCGGCACCACGGCCGAAGGCGGCGGCGACTCGGTGAACTTCGAATTCACCGGCGGCAAGACCGGCGACCGCTGGAGCACCGTGTACGGCCTGCAGTGGGGCTACAGCGAGCCGATCTTCGCCGACCAGCGCGACTTCCTCGCCGACACCCGCAACGGCCCGCTCGGCGAGCACTTCACCAACCCGGCGCTGTCGCTGGTCGCGATCCGCCTCTCGGCGCATCCCTCGGGCCCGACCAACCACAACGCCTTCTACCCCGGCCAGGAAGCCTGCGACGCCTTCGGCTACACCACGCGCACCACGGCCACCCGCGGCACCTACTGCGGTTCGTTCACGCAGGTGGGTTCGCGCTCGGTCTGGAACAAGGGTGAGTTCTTCTCGGCCTATGCGCACGGGTCGTTCGATCTGACCGACAACACGCAGCTGTTCGGCCAGTTCACGTTCTTCGACACCGCCAACACCGCCAGCAACGGCACGGAGTTCTGGGGCACCTCGGGCGACCAGTTCAACCGCAACGCCGCCAACGCCCCGACCTCGGCCTACTTCGATCCGCAGTTCGGCCACCTGGTGCAGCTGCAGCGCATCTTCAATCCGTTCGAGCTCGGCGGCTCGGAAGCCGCGTCGACGCTGTTCGACGAGCAGAACTACGACATCATGGTGGGCGCCAGCGGCACCATGTTCGGCGACCGCTTCGATTGGGAAGCCTTCGCCTCGTACGCTTACTACGACTACACCGCCGACCGTCCGCGCCTGCTGGCGCAGGCCGTGCACAACTATTTCCTCGGCGAGCAGGACGGCTTCGTCAGCGGCTTCCCGGTGTATAGCCTGAACCTGGACCGCTGGTCGTCGCCGATCACCCCGGAGATCTACCGCTCGTTCTCCACGCGCGTGATCAACGAGGGCGACACCGACTCGAGCACCGTCAACTTCAACATGTCGGGCGACCTGTTCGAACTGCCCGCCGGCGCCGTCGGCATGGCGGCGATCGTGGAAGCCGGCAGCCAGTCGGTCGACCTGCGTTCGGATCCGCGCACCGATCCGCTGCGTCCGCGCGACGACCAGACCATCTACAACCTGGTTTCGTCGGGCCGCACCGAAGGCGACCGCGATCGTTACGCCCTGGGCCTGGAATTCCGCGTGCCGATCTTCAGCATGCTCACCGCGCAGCTGGCCAGCCGCTACGACAAGTACGACGACATCACGCAGGTGGACGACGCCGTCAGCTACATGCTGGGCCTGGAGTTCCGTCCGCTGGACAGCCTGCTGTTCCGCGGAAGCGCCTCGACCAGCTTCCGCGCGCCGGACATGCAGCTGGTGTTCGCCGAGGGCGCCGCGTCGTTCTCGTCGATCCTCGATGACTACCAGTGCCGTTCGGGCACCGGCGGCGCCGCCGATCTCGGCCCGCGCACCCGCACGCAGTGCAACGTCGCCGGCGACCCGACGATCTACCAGACGCAGACCACGATCGCCGGCAATCCTCTGCTCAAGGAAGAAGAAGGCGAGTCGTTCACCTACGGCTTCGTGTGGGACATCATGGACGGCATGTCCTTCACCGCGGACTACTACCGCATCAAGCTGGAAGACGCCGCCTCGCAGCTGACGGCCTCGTTCCTGCTCAACAACGAAGCCAACTGCCGCCTCGGCCAGAATCCGGACGGCTCGCCGTTCGAGTTCGACATCAACTCGGCCTTCTGCCAGAACGTGCTGGGCCTGATCACCCGCCAGAGCGCGCCGGGCACGGCGCTCGACGGCCGCATCGCGCGCATCAACTCGGCCTACATCAACACCGCGCTGCAGGTCACCTCGGGCATCGACTCGACCTTCCGCTACAACTGGGATACCGATCGTTTCGGCTCGTTCCGTCTCGACCTCGGCTACTCGGTGGTGCTGAAGGACGAGTTCAAGCAGTTCCCGGGCGACGAACTGATCGACTACCGCGACCGCCTCGACTACCTCAACCAGCGCAGCCGCGCCCGCGGCAGCATCACCTGGGAGAAGGGCGACTGGACCACGACGGTGTTCGGCACCCGCTACGGCTCGAACGGCAACTTCGTCGAGGCCGCCGGCTGCAACGCCACCCGCACCGACCTGTGCTACGGCGAGCGCCTGCAGCCCTACATGGTCTACAACCTGCAGGTCGGCAAGACCTGGGGCGAAAACCTCAACACGACCTTCACCGTCGTCAACGTGCTGGACAACCAGTACCGCTACGACGCCTCGCAGACCGGCTACCCGTTCTTCCAGTACTACCTGGGCGCCGATCCGCTGGGCCGTCGCTTCTTCCTGAGCACGGAATACAAGTTCTAAGAACAAGCGACATAGCTGCAACCTTGAGAGCCCGGCGAAAGCCGGGCTCTTTGTTTCTGTGCGGTCGGTCGCATCGGGGCGTTGTTGCAACCGGACTTTGGTCAGGAGGCGACAATGAAGCTGGCATCACTGGTTACCGCGCTGGTACTCGGCGCGGCCTCGATCACCGCGGAAGCGGCCATCCACAAATTCTGCGTGGGCACCGATAGCGAACTGGAAACCGCACTCGCGGCAGCACCCGGCCTCGCGCAAGGCAATCCGACCGGCACCGTCGACATCCGCCTGCGCCGCCGGCCCGGATCGCAGTACACACTGGCGGACGTACCCGATACCGAAAACGGCCTGCCGTTCGGCATCCTGAAGTTGCGCGGTGGATACAGCGACCAGGACGGCGACGATTGCAGCGAAAGCGAACGGCTCATCAATCCGGCGGAAACGGTCGTCGTATACGAGCCCACCATCCCGGATTGGCTACGGATACACACCGTCAGCGAGCTTTTCGTCGAAGGCATCTCTCTCGACTTGGCCTACGGAATGTGGGTCACTCACGATGACGTGATCGCAAAGGTTTCCTTCCTTTCGAACATCATCACTTCGCAGGACGACTACGCCCTGCTGATCGAAAAGGGTAGCGGCGGCGGCAATGAAAGCTCGTTCTACCGAATCGTGAACAATCTCGTTTCGGGCGTGGCGATGACCGGCAGTTGTGCTTTACGCGTCCGCAACGTCGTGGGCGACTCGGGCAGCTTCAACGTCCCGGCTGGCGACACCGATGTCGAGTTCGCCAACAACACCATCGCCGACAACGCCGGCGCGGCGCTGTGCTACCGGAACCTGGCATCGATCCGGCTCGACAACAACATCATCTGGGGGAACGCCCAAGGCGTCATCGATGCCGCACCAGACGCTGACGCAGCGTCGCCGATCACATTGAAATACAACCTGCTTCAAGGCGGAAACGTCTTGCCCGGTCTGGAAGGCGTTCACGAAGGCAGCCTCTCGGAGGATCCCGTGTTTACGAATGGCTATCGCCTGGCGGTCGGGTCTCCCGCCATCAACACCGGCAACCCCGAGGCGGTGCCCGGCGGGCTTCCGCCGATCGATCTCGACGGAAACCCGCGCAAGATCATCGTCGACCGCGGGGCCTACGAATCCATCGACGCCGGAACCGGCGATATCGTCGTCACCACGGCCAGCGATACGATCGACATGGACAACACCAACACCTCCCTGCGCGAAGCCATCCAGTTCGCCAACGCTCAAGCGGGTCCGAATCGCATCGTTTTCGACATCGGCTCGCCGAACCTCTGCTCGGCCTTTTTGTTTCTCGATACGCCATTGCCGGAAATCACGCAGACATTGGAGATCGACGGCTTCACGCAAGGCCAGGCGCAGCCGAACGCGCTGGATTTCGGCTACGACGGCAACCTTTGCGTTTCGCTGATTTCGTCAGGTCTACCGGCCGGCTTGAAGGTTCCAGCAGCGAATGGAGTTTCGCTCACCGTTCGCGGGATGCAGTTCGCGGGCTTCGAAGCCGCCCTCGATCTGGGAGGTGGGTCCGGTCACCTGATCGAAGGCAATATCTTTGGCTCTTCGCTGATCGCGAATGACATCAATGTACTGGTTCGCGGCGGAGTTTCGGGCGTCCTGGTCGGCGGCTACCACCCTGCGGCGAAGAATCTGCTGTCCGCAGCCCAGGACACAGCCGTCATCCTCATGGGTGGCGCATCCGGCAATGCCGTCACGGGCAACGCTATCGGCCCACGTGTCGACGGCGTGGAAGATCCCGAACTCAAGAATCATCTTGGTGTGCTCATCATTGGCTCCGACAATCAAATTACAGCCAACGAAATCTTCTATTCGGATGAGGAAGGTGTCTTCGTATTCGGTACGGGAAACACGATCAGCTCGAATCACATCTCGAACAACGAGACCGGGATTCGTCTCGGTGCGCTGCCGGGCGGCAGCGCGGCGAGCGACAACCTGTTGCTCGGCAACGAGGTCGCATACAACTTGGACGCCGGCATCGCCATTGCTCCCGAAGCGTTGCGCAACCGGATCTCCGCAGGTTCGATCCACGACAACGGTGGCCTGGGCATCGACATTCAGGGAGACGGGCAAGTGCAGGCCAACGATGCCGACATCGGTGGTCCGCACAACGCGGGCAACGCCGGGCAGAACTTTCCGATATTGCTCGCTGCCAATGTGATCGGTGCAGCGCAGGAGGAAGCGCAGGTGCTGGGCATCCTCCATTCGAAGAACGGCAATTACGTCTTACGGTTCTATGCGAGCAACGATTGCGATGCGTCTTTCCACGGCGAAGGCGAAGAATTCTTGGGGCTGACCCAGGTCACCATCGATGACGCCACTTTCCTGCAGAACGGGTCCGCCGGGTTCACCATGGCCTTGTCCAGCCGGGCTCCGCTCGCCGGCCGCTACGTCACCGCTACCGCCACCGATCAGGCAGGCAATACCAGCGAGTTCTCCCGATGCCGTTTCGTGGGTCCCGACCTCGTCTTCCGCGACGGCTTCGAGTAACTCCGCGTCGTTCTGAGGGATAATCGCGGGCCCACCCCGCGATTATCCCGAGATGACCCGACCCCTCATCGTCTCCTGCGCCCTCCCCTACGCCAACGGCCCGCTGCACATCGGGCATCTGGTGGGTTACATCCAGGCCGACATCTGGGTGCGGGCGATGCGGATGCAGGGGCGGACGGCGCATTTCGTTTGCGCGGACGACACGCACGGAACGCCGATCATGTTGGCGGCGGAGAAGGCCGGATTGACGCCGGAGGCCTATATCGCCGGGGTGCAGGCCGGGCACGAGCAGGATTTCGCGGATTTCCGGGTCGCGTTCGATCACTACGATTCGACCCACAGCCAGGTGAATCGCGAATTGACCGAGCGCATGTACGCCGCGCTCGATGCCGGCGGGCACATCGCCCGGCGCTCGATCCAGCAGTTCTACGATCCGGTGAAGTCGATGTTCCTGCCGGATCGCTACATCAAGGGCGAGTGCCCGAACTGCGGTGCGGCGGACCAGTACGGCGACAACTGCGAGAACTGCGGTGCGACCTACGCGCCGACGGAGCTGAAGAATCCGCGCTCGGTGGTTTCGGGTGCCGCGCCCGAGCTGCGGGATTCGGAGCACTTCTTCTTCCAGGTCGGGCATTTCGAAGCGGCGCTGCGCGAGTGGCTGGAAGGCGAGGTCGCCGTGCCGGGCGTCAAGGCCAAGCTGCGCGAATGGCTGGATGCGGAAGGCGGCCTGCGCGACTGGGACATTTCGCGCGATGCGCCGTATTTCGGCTTCCCGATTCCCGGCGCGCCGGGCAAGTTCTTCTACGTGTGGCTGGATGCGCCGATCGGCTACTTCACCAGCTTCAAGGCCTGGTGCGGGAAGAACGGACTCGATTTCGAAGCCCTGCTCGGTGCGGGCACGCAGGCCGAGCTGCATCACTTCATCGGCAAGGACATCGTGAACTTCCACGGCCTGTTCTGGCCGGCGGTGCTGAAAGGCTCGGGCTTCCGCATGCCCAGCGCGCTGCACGTGAACGGCTATCTGACGGTGAACGGCGCGAAGATGTCGAAGTCGCGCGGCACTTTCATCCAGGCGCGCACCTATCTCGAATCGGGACTCAACCCGGAGTACCTGCGCTACTACTTCGCGGTGAAATCGTCGGGTGGCGTGGATGACCTGGATCTCAACCTCGACGATTTCGCGCAACGCGTGAATTCCGACCTGGTCGGGAAGTTCGTCAACATCGCTAGCCGGGCAGCGGGATTCGTGGCGAAGCACTTCGACGGCAGACTCTCGGATGCGATGGTCACGCTCGCGCCTGAGGCGTCGATCTGGACTTCGTACGGACAGGGCGACTACAACGCCGTCACGCGCGAGGCGCTGCGCGTGGCCGATCTCGTCAACGCGAAGTGGGATGCGGCCAAGCCTTGGTTGCTCGCGAAAGACGACTCGCAGCGGCAGGCCCTGCACGACATCTGCACCGAATGCCTGCTGGCCTTCCGTGCCATCGCGATCCATCTGGCGCCCATTCTTCCCGACACCGCGGCGAAGGTGGCGAAGCTTTTCAACGAGGAGGCGCCCTACACCACCGCCTCGCTAGCGCGGCGTCCCGCAACCATCGCGGCCTACGAACATCTGCTCGCACGCGTCGACCCCAAGCACATCGAAGCCATGATCGAAGCCAGCAAGGAATCGCTGCCACCGACGGCCGAACCGGCGGCCGTCGCCCCCGCGAAGGCGGGGGCCCAGCGTCTTTCGGCCCCCGAAGCAAAATCGCCGGATTCGGGCAGAGAAACCGTGACGATCGACGATTTCTCGAAACTCGACCTGCGCATCGGCAAGGTGCTCAGCTGCGGCTTCGTCGAAGGTTCGGACAAGCTGCTGCGCTTCGAACTGGATGCGGGCGAACTGGGCACGCGCCAGATTTTCTCGGGCATCCGTGCCAGCTACGGCGAGCCGGAAAAGCTCGTCGGCCGCAAGGTCGTGTTCATCGCCAACCTCGCCCCGCGCAAGATGCGCTTCGGCACCAGCGAGGGCATGATCCTCTCGGCGGGCTTCGACGGCGGCGGCCTGTTCCTGCTCGATGCCGACGCCGGCGCCGCGCCGGGCATGCCCGTCAAATGACGACCGAGGCCAGGAAGATCGGTCCCGTGCTCGCGACCTTCGTGGTCGCGAACAACATGATCGGCTCGGGCTTCTTCCTGCTGCCGGCCTCGCTGGCGCAGAGCGGCAGCGTGACGGTCTTCAGCTGGCTGCTCGGCACCTTGCTCGCCATCGTGCTGGGCGGCGCCTTCGCGCGGCTGGCGCGCGACTATCCCCACCAGCAGTGTCCGGACGACTACGTGCGGCCCGCCGTGGGCCGCGACATCGGTTTTCTCGCCACCCTGCTCTACTGGCTGGCCTCGTGGATCGGCAACAACGCCATCGCCGTGGCCGCGTTCGGCTATCTCGTGATCCTGCTGCCGGTGGCGGGCGACAGCCCCACCGTGCAGATGGTGGGCCAGATCGTGCTGATCTGGCTGATGTTCTTCCTCAACCTGCTCGGCCCCAAGCAGGTCGCGCGCTTCCAGTCGTTCGCGGTGGTGCTCGGCCTGGCGCCGGTGGCGGTGGTGTTGATCGGCGGCTGGGGCAGCTTCGATGCGGCGCTCTACCAGAGCGCCTGGAACACGACGGGGGCCGGATGGAATGCCGGCGTCGAGGCGAAAAGCGATCTCACCGTCGTGCTGTCCTCGATGGCGCCGGTGTTCTGGGCCTTCGTGGGACTCGAAACCGGCGCCATGGTGGCCGGCTGCGTGCGCGATCCCGATCGCAACGTGCCGCGGGCCACGCTGGCCGGCATCATGATCGCGGGCGTCGTGTACGTGATCTCCTCGGTGCTGGTGATGGGCATCGTGCCTGCGCAGGAGCTGGCGAAATCCTCGGCGCCGTTCGCGCTGGTGGCGGCGCGCATCTTCGGCAGCGACGTCGCGCTCTACCTGATCGCCGCGGCCGCCGCGCTCAAGGCCACCGGCACGCTCGGCGGCTGGATGCTGGTGAGCGGCGAATCGGGCGCGCGCGCCGCGCAGCGCGGTTTCCTGCCGGCGCTGTTCGGCCGCATGCTGCCCAACGGCGCGGCGGCGCAGGGACTGCTGCTCATCACGCTGGCGATGACCGCGATCGCCTTCCTCACCCTCGCGCCGACGGTGGCGGGGCAGTTCGGCTTCATCGTCAACATCGTGGTGTTGCTGATCGTGCTGGCCTACGCGGCGGCCGGGCTGGCGCTGATGATCGGCACGCCGCAGGCGCCGTCCGGACTACGCGAAAAGCTGCTCGGTGCGGCCGCCATCGCTGCGTGCGCGCTGCTGATCTTCACCTCGCCGCCCGAGATGATCCTCGGGGCCACGCTCGCGACGCTCGCGACCTGGATCGCATACCGGCTGTTGCTGCGCCGCGGCGGCGCATGAGATGCGCGACGCGGCGCTGATCCTGCTCGGCACGGGGTTGGTCAACAACTTCGTGCTGGTGAAGTTCCTCGGCCTGTGTCCATTCTTCGGCGTGTCGAAGCGGCTGGAATCGGCCTACGGCATGGCGCTGGCGACGGGCTTCGTGCTCACGCTGTCGGCAGCGCTGGCATGGATCGTCGAGCACTGGATCCTCGCACCGCTGCAACTGGCGCATCTGCGCACGCTGGGCTTCATCCTGGTGATCGCCGCGGTGGTGCAGTTCACCGAAACCGTGATGCGCCGGCAGTCGCCGGTGCTGTATCGCGTGCTCGGCGTCTTCCTGCCGCTGATCACGACCAACTGCGCCGTGCTCGGTGTCGCCCTGCTCAACGTGCAGGCACGCGCGACGCTGTTCGAAGCCATCCTCGCCGGCTTCGGCGCGGCGCTCGGCTTCGGGCTGGTGCTGGTGCTGTTCGCCGCCATGCGCGAGCGGCTCGAAGCGGCGGACGTGCCCGAAAGTTTCCGCGGTGCGCCGATCGCGCTGGTGAATGCGGGGCTGATGGCGCTGGCCTTCATGGGTTTCGCGGGGCTGGGCGCAGGCTGATCGCATGATGTCGGCGATCGTCACGACGGTGGCGCTGGCGCTCGCGCTGGGCGCGCTGCTGGGCTGGGCCGCGAAGCGTTTCCGCGTCGAGGGCGATCCCCTGGTGGAACGCATCGACGCGGTGCTGCCGCAGACGCAATGCGGCCAGTGCGGTTTTCCCGGCTGCCGGCCCTACGCCGAGGCCATCGCTGCCGGACGCGCCGAGATCAACCAGTGTCCGCCGGGCGGTGCCGCCGGCATCCGCGCGCTGGCCGAATTGCTCGGACGCGATCCGCTCGCGCTCAATCCCGACAATGGCGTCGAGAAGCCGCCGGTCGTGGCGCTCATCGACGAAACCATCTGCATCGGCTGCACCAAGTGCATCCAGGCCTGTCCCGTGGATGCCATCGTCGGTGCCGCGAAACTGATGCACACGGTGATCGCGGATCACTGCACCGGCTGCGAACTCTGCCTGCCGCCCTGCCCGGTCGATTGCATCGACCTCGTCGCGCGACGCTGATCGTCGTCCCCGCGGAGGCGGGGACCCCAGGTGCGCGCACGGTCGATTTTCTCCGCACGTGGATTCCCGCGCGCGCGGGAGTGACGTCACGCCTTCTTGAGGAACTCGGTGCGCAGCACCAGTCCTTTCACCTTCTCGGCATTGCATTCGATCAGCTCGGGATCGTCGGTGAGGCGGATGTTCTTGATCATCGTGCCGCGCTTGAGCGTGACCGAGGTGCCTTTCACCTTGAGATCCTTGATCACCGTGACGGCGTCGCCGTCGCTGAGCGGATTGCCGTTGCTGTCGCGTACTTCCATGGTCAATGTCCCGGTCCGAGGTAGCGTTTTTCGCCCGCGGTGACGGCCAGATCGAGGCGGTTTTCCGGCGGCGGCAGCGGGCAGGTGGAATAGGCGTTGAAGGCGCAGGGCGGGTTGTAGGCCCGGTTGAAATCGAGCGCGGTCTTCCCATCCACGGCCGGCGCGGCGTAAAGGAAACGGCCGGCGCCGTAGGTTTCCTTTTTGTTGGTGCGGTCGGCGAAGATCAGGAAGTACTGACCGTCGCCTTCGTCCACCGCTTCGAGGCGATGGGTCTTGCCGTCCTTCTCGAACACGACCGCGCCCGGATTCTTCATCGGCTCGGTCATGCCGAGCACGTTGACGATCGGAATGGTCTTGCCTTCCGGATGCGGCTCGAACGTCGCCTGCAGCGTCCAGGACGCGTCGACCGGATAGTGCTCGATGCCGGAGAAGCCCGTGCGCGTGGGTGCGCGCGCATCGCGCACGCGCAGTGCGAAGCGTTGGTTGCGTTCGATCAACTGGAAGTTCGCCTGTCCCGCGTCGAAGGCGACGAGGGTCGGAGTGCCTGCGCTATCCGGCACCAGCGCGATCGGCGCGGCGGCCACCACCCCGTCGATCGTCACGCCGGCGTCCGGCAACGGCACGAACGTGACCTTTCCCTGCGCGAACACCAGCGTGCCCAGATGCTCGGGGCCGGTAGCCAGCACGATGTCGCGGTCGGCGGCCTTGCCGACGGTGTGCGTGCCCGGCTCGATCCAGTGCAGTCCCACCAGCGAAAGCCAGCCATTCGGCGCCTGCAGGCGCTCGAGGCGTTGGGCGCGCCAGGTTTCGACATCGTCCTGCTGCGCCGACGCGGGCGCGGCGCATGCGAGCAGCGCGGCGAACATCCAGGTCTTCTTCATGCGGCTTCCTTCAGCGTCCACGCAGGAACAGGCGATCGAGTTCCTGCTTCGTCAATTGCACCCAGGTCGGGCGGCCGTGATTGCATTGGCCGCTGCGCTCGGTCGCTTCCATGTCGCGCAGCAGGGCGTTCATCTCGGGGATCGTCAGCCGGCGGTTGGCGCGCACCGACGCATGGCAGGCCATCGTGGAAAGCAGTTCGTTGCGCGCTTCCTCGATGCGCGTGGATGCGCCGTGTTCGATCAGGTCGGACAACACATCGAGCACGAGCTGGCGCGGATCGATGCCGTCGAGCAGCGCCGGGATGCTGCGCACGACGATGGCCTGCGGACCGCTGCGGGTGAGTTCGAAACCGAGCACGCCGAGCGCCGCACCCCGTTCCTCGGCGCAGGCCGCCTCGCGCTCGCTCACCGCCATCGGCAGCGGCACCAGCAGCGGCTGCTTGCGGATGCCTTCGCCGTCCTGTGCCGTCTTCAGGCGTTCGTAGGTGATGCGTTCGTGCGCGGCGTGCATGTCGACCAGCACCAGGCCCGCGGGATTCTCGGCCAGCACGAAGATGCCGTGCAGCTGGGCGATGGCGTAACCGAGCGGCGGCACCTCGGCGTCGTTCGCCGGCAGCGAGGAAAGATCGAGCGCCATACCGCTGCGAGGCGCGCCGTACAGCGCGGAATACGCGGCCGCCTGTTCGCGCACCGCGAGCGGCAAGGCGGGCTGCGGCGCGCGCCAGGCCGAAGGCGTCGGATAGTGCGCCGTGGCCTCCGCGAGTTCCGGTTCGGGGATCGCCGCCGTCGCACCGGCACGCGCGCCGGACAATGCCTGATGCAGCGTGCGGAACAGGAAATCGTGCACCAGCCGCGCATCGCGGAAGCGCACTTCGCTCTTGGCCGGATGCACGTTGACGTCGACGCGCACCGGATCCAGATCGAGGAACAGCACGTAGGCCGGATGCCGCCCGTGATAGAGCACATCGGCGTACGCTTGCCGCACGGCGTGCGTGACGACGCGGTCGCGCACGAGACGGCGATTCACGAAGAAGTACTGCTGGTCGGCCTGCGCGCGCGAGGCCGTCGGCAATCCGACCCAGCCATGCAGGCGCAGCCCCGCCGCTTCGTGCTCGATGGCCAGGCTCTGGCGCGGGAATTCCTCGCCCAGCGCTTCGGCGAGGCGGCGCAGGCGTTCGTCGTCCGAAACGCAGGCGCGGTAGGCGCGCGCCACCTTGCCGTTGTGGCTGAGCTTGAGCGCGATCTCCATGCGCGCCAGCGCCTGCGCGCGCAGCAATTCTTCGATGTGGCCGTATTCGGTGCGCTCGGCCTTGAGGAACTTGCGACGGGCGGGCACGTTGTAGAACAGGTCGCGCACCTCGACCGTGGTGCCGGGCGGATGCGCCGCGGGCGCGGGCGGCGCGAACCTGCCGCCTTCCACTTCGATGCGCGAGGCATGCGGTTGCGCCGCCGGCTTCGAGGTGATGGCAAGGCGCGCGACCGACGCGATCGAAGGCAGCGCCTCGCCGCGGAAGCCCATCGTGGTGACCTGTTCGAGATCGTCGAGCGAGGCGATCTTCGAAGTCGCGTGGCGGGCGAGCGCCAGCGGCAACTCGTCCGAAGCGATGCCGCCGCCGTCGTCGCGGATCCGGATCAGGCGCATGCCGCCTTCTTCCAGTTCGATGTCGATGCGCGTGGCGCCCGCGTCGAGCGCGTTCTCGAGCAGTTCCTTCACCACGGAGGCGGGCCGCTCGACGACTTCGCCGGCGGCGATCTGGTTGATCAGGGTTTCGGGCAGCGGCTGGATCGGCACGGGAACATCGCGGCGGGCACGGCCCCGCGATGATACCGGCTCGTCAGCCTGGACCGATGGCCGCCGGAATCTTGAGGCGCGCGCCCACCTTCACCAGATCGCCCTTGATCGCGTTGGCGGCGCGCAGGCTGGCGAGCGAGACGCCATGGCGCGTGGCGATCAGGCTGAGCGTCTCGCCCGGCCCCACCACGTGCTGGCGCGGCCGCGCGCTGGCATTGGCGGCGAGCCAGGTGCCCGGCGGCGGCTGGTTGCTGAAGTAGTCGCGCACGCCGTCGACGATGGCGGCGGCGAGGCGGCGGCGATGAGCTGGATCGCGCAGCTTCTTTTCTTCCGACGGATTGCTGATGAAGCCCGTCTCGACCAGCATCGAGGGCACGTCGGGCGACCGCAGCACGATGAAGTTCGCGCGCTCGACGTGCGGCTTGTGCGTCTTGCCGACGCGCTTCATGGCGTCGAGCACGTAGTTGGCGACATCGTCGGAGGCCTTCATGGTGGCGCTCTGCGAGAGATCCAACAGCACCGCGGCCAGCGTGTTGTCCTTGTCGTCGAGCGCCACGCCGCCGACCAGTTCGCGGTTCTCGCGATCGGCCAGCCAGCGCGCGGCTTCGTTCGAGGCCCCGCGCGTGGTCAACACGAACACCGACGAGCCCGAGGCCGTCGGCTTGTAGAAGGCGTCGGCGTGGATGGAGACGAAGAGATCGGCGTTGGCCTTGCGCGCTTTTTCGTAGCGCGCCTGGTGCACGAGGTAGTAGTCGCCGTCGCGCACGAGGAAGGATTCGAAGCCCGGTTCGGCGTCGATCTGCGCCGCCAGTTCCTTGGCCACCTGCAGCACGATGTCCTTTTCCCAGGTGCCGCTCGGGCCGTGCGCGCCGGGGTCCTTGCCGCCGTGGCCGGCGTCGATGGCCACGACGATCTTGCGGTCCTCTGCGGGCAGTGCCGATTCCACGGTGCGCACCACGGGTGCGGCGGCAGCCTTTTTCTCGGGATAAAGATCGACGACCAGCCGGTAGCCGAGCTTGTCGGCCGGCGGCAGCAGGAAGGATTTCGGCGCGGCGCCCTCGGCCAGGTCGAAGACGACGCGCAGATTGTCTTCGCCGTGCTTGCCGGTGCGCACGCCGACGACGGCACCCTCGCCCTTGGCCGGCTTGAAGCCGGGGGCGAGCCGCGCGCCCTCGATGTCGAGCACGAGGCGATCGGGGTTCTGCAGGCTGAAAAGCTTGTATTCGTGCGGGCCGGAGACATCGAACACGGCACGCGTGTAGTCCGGGCCGCGCCATACGCGCAACGCCTCCACTTCGCCTGCGTTGGCGAGGCCCGTGCAGGCGCCCGCGAGGACGACGAGGACCCGCATGGCAAGGGAGAGCCGGCACATGGCGCGGATTCAATCACCAAAGGGCCACCTTTGGCAAGCGATTTTCCCTTTGCGATCCGGGACCTGAGGCTACTTCCTCACGTAGCGCGGGGCGAGTCGGCCGCAAGCGACGGATTGTGGGCCAGTGCCCGGACCCAGGCCTCGCCCTGCGGCGACAGCGGAATCAGCTCGGCCCGCCGCGCGGCGCCCTCCACCTCGAGGTGGATCTTCAGGTCGGCCGCCGGCACGGCGCCGCGGCCGCGTTCGGGCCATTCGACCAGCCACAGGCGGGTGCTGGCGGCGAGATCGTCGAGGCCGAGGTAAAGCAGCTCCTCGGGGTGGGCAATGCGGTAAAGATCGAGATGGGCGGCCTCGCCGGCCGGCGTCGAATAACGTTCGATCAGCGTGTAGGTGGGGCTGCGTACGGCGCCGCGCACGCCGAGCCGCTGCAGCAACGCGCGCGCCAGCGTGGTCTTGCCGGCGCCCAGATCGCCTTCCAGCAGCACCACGGCGCGCGGCGGCAGCGCATCGGCGAGCGCTGCGCCGAGGGCGGCCGTGGCCTCGGCGTCTGGCAAGGGCAGGCGCAGTGAAGTCATTGCGGTGAATCCGGCTGGGGCGTAGCCATCATGGCGCGGCCGGGTTGGCGAGGCGGTGGATCGCATCGAAAAGATCAGAGGCCAGCAGCCCGCGTTCGCCGCGCGTCTGCGCCGCGAGATCGCCCGCCGCCGCGTGCAGTAACGCACCCGCGCAAGCGGCGTCGAAGGGATCGAGCCCTTGTGCGCGCAGCGCGGCCACGACGCCGGTGAGCACGTCGCCCATGCCGGCGCTGGCCATGCCGGGATTGCCGGCGCCGACCACGCAGGGCGTCCGTCCGGGCGCGGCGACGATGCTGCCGGCGCCTTTCAGGATCACCGTAGCGCCGAAGGCGTGCGCCAGGCGTTCGGCGGCCGCGAAGCGATCGGTTTCGATATCGCGCGCGGCGCACCCGAGCAGCCGCGCGGCTTCGCCGGGATGCGGCGTGAGGATGGCGTGCGCGAGCGTGGGAACCGGGGAATGCAGTTCGACTGGCTCACCGCGAGCGGGGTTTGATGGTTCCCCACCCGTTCGGAACGAGCCCGTCGAATCCGTGCCCCCGTCCTCCTCACCCGTTCGGGGCGAGCCTGTCGAACCCGTGCCCCAGGCCTCCTCACCCGTTCGGGGTGAGCTTGTCGAACCCGTGCCTCGGTCCTCCCCACCCGTTCGGGGTGAGCCTGTCGAACCCGCGCCTCGGTCCTCCCCACCCGTTCGGGGTGAGCCTGTCGAACCCACGCCCCGGTCCACGCCTCTGGGGACATCCGGCCGCGCCACTCCCACGATGTCCGCCATCGGCGGCACGAAATACGGAGCATCGCGATCGCGTTCGGCGTGCACCGCAAGCAGGTTCAGCGCATCCGCGTCGATCACGATCGGCTTGCCGCTGCGCAACGCCGCTGCGAACAGCGCGCGCCCCCAGTCGCCCTGCCCCAATCCCGGCCCCAGCGCCAGCACGGTGGCACGTTGGAGCATCGGCGCAAGATCCTCGTCGCTCTCGACCGCACGCGTCATCGCCTCGGGCCGCGCCGCCAGCAGCGGCGCCACGTGCTCAGCGCGCGTGGCCACGCTCGCCCAACCCGCACCCGCGCGCAATGCGCCTTCGGCGCAAAGGCGCACCGCGCCACCCATGCCGCGCTCGCCGCCCAGGCAGAGCACGTGCCCGTGATCGCCCTTGTGCGCGTTGCGCCGGCGCGGACGTAGGTAACGCGCGAGATCGCGCTCATGCAGCAGGCGCGCCACCGGTGCGTGCACATGCAACGACGCAGCATCCACGTCGAGCGCAGCGCATTCCACGATGCCGCTGCAGTCGCGCCCCTGCCCGGTATGCAGGCCACGCTTGTCCGCGATGAAGGTGATGGTGCGCGTCGCCCGCACCGCCGCGCCGGGCGCGGTGCCGCGCTCGGCATCGAGGCCGGAGGGCACGTCGAGCGCGAACAACGGCGCATCGAGGGCGCCGAGCGACTCGATCGCCCGCGCAAGCTCGCCTTCCGGCGCGCGCGACAGGCCCACGCCGAGCAGGGCATCGACGGCAAGATCGACCACGTGATCGCGCAACTGCGCGAGCGTGCCCACCGGGCCATGACGTTCCCAGGCTTCGCGCGCGATGCGCGCATCGCGCGAGGTGCTTTCCGACGGCGTCGCGGCACACAACCAGACCTGCAGCCCGGCCTCGCGCAACAGGCAGCCGAGCAGGAAACCGTCGCCGCCGTTGTTGCCGCGGCCGCAGGCGATCACGATGCGGCGCGCTTCCGGCCAGTGCCGGCGCAATGCGAAAAAGGCGGCTTCCGCCGCGCGCCGCATCAGCTCGAAACCCGGCGTACCGCGCGCGATGGCCTCGCGGTCGATCGCGCGCACGGCTTGGGTGTCATGCAGCGGTTCGCCCGCGTCCATGCCGCGATTCTACAATCGCGCCGTGGACATCGATCACGCGCAATTGAAGGAAACCATCCGCGGCTGGGCGCGCGAACTCGGCTTCCAGGATCTGGGCGTGGCCGACATCGCCCTCGGCGACGACGAAGCGCATCTGCAGGACTGGCTCGCCGCCGGACAGCACGGCGAGATGGACTACATGGCGCGGCACGGCAGCAAGCGGGCGCGGCCGGACGAACTGGTGCCCGGCACGCGGCGAGTGATTTCGGTGCGCATGAACTACGGCCAGGGCGACGATCCCGGCGCCTGGGACACGCTGGCCGACGGCGAGCGCGCCTACGTGGCGCGTTACGCGCTCGGCCGCGACTACCACAAGCTGCTGCGCAGCCGCCTGCAGAAACTCGCCGACCGCATCGCGCAGCACGTCGGGCCGTTCGGTTACCGCGCCTTCGTCGATTCGGCGCCGGTGCTCGAGCGCGCGCTGGCGCGCAATGCGGGGCTCGGATGGATCGCGAAGAACACCTGCCTGATCCACCGCGGCGCGGGTTCGTGGTTCTTCCTCGGCGAACTGTTCACCGATCTGCCCCTGCCCGTCGACACGCCCGCCACCGCGCACTGCGGCACCTGCACGCGCTGCCTTGATGTCTGTCCGACACGCGCCATCGTCGCGCCGAACCGCGTCGATGCAAGGCGCTGCATCAGCTACCTCACCATCGAGCTGAAAGGGTCGATTCCCGAGGAGCTGCGCGCACCGATGGGCAACCGCATCTTCGGCTGCGACGATTGCCAGCTGGTGTGCCCCTGGAACAAGTTCGCGAAACGGCACGACGAACCGGATTTCCGGGCGCGCAACGATCTGGATCGCGCGACGCTGCTGGATCTGTTCGCGTGGAGCGAGGAGGAATTCCTGCAGCGCACCGAAGGCTCGGCGATCCGTCGCGCGGGATACGAGAGCTGGTTGCGCAACATCGCCGTGGCGCTGGGCAATGGGCCGCGGACGGTGGCGGCGATCGAAGCGCTGGCGGGGCGGGAGCAGCATCCCTCGCCCGTGGTGCGCGAGCATGTGGCGTGGGCGCTGTCGCGGCTTGCAGGGTGAGGGCCGGATTCGACAGGCTCACCGTGAACGGTATTGGGAATACGCTTCTCCGAAAACCGAGTCCGGAGAAACGTGGGGTTCGCTCCGCCCGGACCGTTCACGGTGAGCCTGTCGAATCCGCCGCCCCGGTCCCCACGTTCAACGCCGCGCCCGGATCTCCCGCAGCAGTTGACGTGTCACCGGATCCTCCACCGCGCACTCCACGCCATCCTCGTCGCCCAGCGCCGGCAGCAACTGCGTGGCGAGCCGCTTGCCGAGTTCCACGCCCCATTGGTCAAAGGCGTTGATGCTCCAGCACACGCTCTGCAGGTACACGCTGTGCTCGTACATCGCGATCAAGGCACCGAAACTCGCGGGCGTGAGTTCGTCGAGCAGGATCAGCGTCGAAGGCCGGTCGCCCGGATAACTCCTCTGCGCATCGTCGTTGCGTTCGCCGTTGGCGAAGGCCTCGGTCTGTGCCAGCAGGTTGGCATGCAGCGCGCGGTGATTTTCGATGTGCGCGTGCGGCGCGCGGATCACGCCGATGAAATCCGCCGGCACGGTGTCGGTACCCTGGTGCAGGGCCTGGAAGAACGAATGCTGGCTGTCGGTACCGGCGCCGCCCCAGATCACCGGCACGGTGGCGCAGCCCACCGGCCGGCCTTCGTGCGTGACGGACTTGCCGAGGCTCTCCATCACCAGCTGCTGCAGGTAGGCCGGCAGCTTCGCGAGACGGTCGTCGTACGGCAGGACGGCCTGCGTGCCGAAGCCCAGCGCGTTGCGGTTCCAGACCGCGAACAGCGCATGCCACGCGGCGAGGTTCGATTCGACCGGCGCCGAAGCGACGTGCGCGTCCATCTCGCCCGCGCCGGCCAGCATCGCCTCGAAGCCGTCCATGCCCAGCGCGAGCGCGATCGTCACGCCCACCGCCGACCACAGCGAATAGCGGCCGCCGACCCAGTCCCACATCGGCAGCACGCGTTCGGACGCGATGCCGAAAGCCTGCGCGCGCGGCACGTTGGCGCTGACGGCGTAGAGCCGCTCGCTGCCACCCATCCATTCGCGCAGCAGCGTGCCGTTGAGCAGCGTTTCCTGCGTGCCGAAGGTCTTCGAAACCATGATGGCGGCAGTGCGCGCAGGATCGAGCCCGCGCAGCAGATGCGCCGCGGCGTTGCCGTCGACGTTGCTCAGGAAGTGGAAGCGATAGCGGCGGCGATCGGCCTCGCGCAGCGCCTCGACCGCCAGGCGCGGCCCGAGATCGGAACCCCCGATGCCGACGTTGACGATGTCGGTGACGGGCGAGGCGTCGAGTCCGGCGATCCAGCGCCGCATGCCCTCGCGAGCGACGGCGGCTTCGCGGCGGGCGGCGGAAACAACCTCGCCCTGACCCGTGGCGCCGCGCAAGGCGCTGTGCAGCGCGGCGCGGCCTTCGGACCGATTGACGGTTTCGCCGTTGAACAGGGCCGCCAGCGCCTGCGGGAACCCTCGCTCCCCGGCCAGCGCGAGCAGCGCGGCCCAGGCCTCGCGATCGACCTTTTGGCGCGCGAAATTGGCGTAGAGCGGGCCGACGCGCAGCGAGAAATCGCTGGCGCGGGCCGGATCGGCCGCCACGAGACGCGCCAGGCGCTGCTCGGTGAGCCGCCCGGCATGGGCGCTGAGGTCATTGAGCCAATCGGGGGCGTGCATCAGGCGCGGGTCTCCCGCTTCGACTGTTGCATCGGCGCAACATCCTTGATGGGAACGGTGGGCACCGATCCTAGCAGAGCGCGCGGCCTTGCGGTCCAGCCGCCAAACCGTTGATTCCGGGCAAAAAAAACCCTCGCGGGATGCCCTGCGAGGGTGGAAACGGAGTGACGATTACCTAAAAAATGCGCCCTGCTTGTCGCTTGGAAGCGCGCGGTTCGCGGCGGTTTCCTCACGACGTGGCCAGAATACCTCAGCATTCCCAAAAAAGCTACACCCGTGTCGTAAAAAAGTTTCGCGCGTTCACCCTCGCGCGGGGGTGGAAACGTCGTCCAGCTCCAGATTGTCGATCAGCCGCGTGCGCCCCAGCCGCGCCGCGATCAGGGCCACCAGGCCGCGCCGCTCCCCGCCCGCCGGACGTTTGAGATCCTCGCCTCGGCGGATCTGCGCATAGTCCGGCTCGAAACCCCCGGCCACCAGCGCCGCCAGCGCGTCGCGTTCGATCTCGCCCAGGTCGCGGCCGGCCTCGACCCCGGCCTGCATCGCCAGCAGCGTGCGATGGATGAGCGTGGCCTGCTGCCGCTGCGCGGGATCGAGATACTGGTTGCGCGAACTCATGGCCAGACCGTCGGGCTCGCGCCGCGTGGGCGCGGCCACGATCTCGATCGGCATGGCGAGATCGCGCACCAGATGCCGGATGGTCTGCAGCTGCTGGTAATCCTTGCTGCCCAGCACGACGACGTCCGGCTGCACGGCATTGAACAGGCGCGTCACCACCGTCGCCACGCCGTCGAAATGGCCGGGGCGATGCGCGCCTTCCAGTTCGTCGGTGACGTCGGGCACATGGATCTGCACGCAATGCTCGATGCCAAAGGGATACATCTCGTGCACCTGCGGGAAGAACAGCAGATCGCAGCCGGCCTTCACCAGGCCCGTGCGATCGGCTTCCGGCGTGCGCGGATAGCGCGTGAAATCCTCGTTCGGCCCGAACTGCGTGGGATTGACGAAACTGCTCACCACCACGCGCTGCGCATGGCGGCGCGCCAGCCTGACCAGCGAGAAGTGGCCGTCGTGGAGATTGCCCATGGTGGGCACGAAGGCGATGCGCTCGCCGGCGAGGCGCCACGGGCGCGTCGCCTCGCGCAGATCGGCCACGCGTTCGACGCTGCGCATCAGTCGTACCCGTGTTCGAGGGTGGGGAAGGTCGCACCGCGCACGGCGTCGGCATAGGCCTTCACGGCGCCTGCGATCGAGCCACCCTCGGGCAGGAAATCCTTCACGAAGCGCGGGCGGCGGCTCTTGCCGGCCACGCCCAGCATGTCGTGCAGCACCAGGATCTGGCCGTCGCAGTCCACGCCCGCACCGATGCCGATGGTCGGGATGCGCAGCGAATGCGTGATCTCGGCGGCGAGATCGCGCGGCACGCACTCGAGCACGAGGCATTCGGCGCCGGCCTCCTGCACCGCGAGCGCATCGTGCTTCATCTTCTGCGCCACTTCGTTGTCGCGGCCCTGCACCTTGTAGCCGCCGAGCTTGAGCACCGACTGCGGCGTGAGACCCAGGTGCGCGCACACGGGCACGTCGCGCGTGGCCAGCGCCTCGATGCATTCGAGCATCGGCCCCGCGCCTTCGAGCTTCACCATCGCCGCGCCGCCTTCAGCCAGCAGCGCGTGCGCGCCGTCGAGCGCGCGCTCGGGCGTGGCGTAGCTCAGGAACGGCATGTCCGCCACGAGCAGCGCGCGCGACAGGCCGCGCGCGACGCAGGCGGTGTGATAGACCATGTCGTCGAGCGACACGGGCAACGTGCTGCGATGGCCCTGCACCACCATCCCGAGCGAATCGCCCACCAGCACGAAGTCGACGCCGTTGGCGTCGAGCACGGCGGCGAAGCTCGCGTCGTAGGCGGTGAGCGCGACGATCTTCCTGGCCTCGGCCTTCATCTGCGCCAGCTGCGGCACGGTGAGGCGCACGGGGCGTGCGGACGTGTCTGCGGCGTACATCCAAGGCCCCCTTCGGTGAGGCCGCTAGCCTAGCGCCTCGATGCCCGCGGCATCCAGCCCGGCGAGCAGCGCGGAAACGCTTCCGCGGCCCGGGACGATCAGTTCGGGCGCAAGATCGGCCAGCGGTGCCAGCACGAAGGCGCGTTCGTGCAGGTGCGGATGCGGCAGCTGCAGCAGATCGTCCTCGATGCGCGCGTCGCCGTGCAGCAGCAGGTCCAGATCGAGCACGCGCGGGCCCCAGTGCTCGCGGCGCGCGCGGCCGAAACGGCGTTCGAGCGCCTGCAGAGCCTGCAGCAGCGCATGCGGCGCAAGCGTGGTCTCGAGTTCGGCGACGGCGTTGACGAAATCGGGCTGGTCGGTGCGGCCCCACGGCGGGGTGCGGAACAGGCGCGAGCGTCGCACCGCCTGCACGCCGGGCACACTTTCCAGCTCGTCGAAGGCACGCCGCAGTTGCGCGGCCGGATCGTCGAGGTTGCTGCCCAGGCCGATGTAGGCCAGGGCACGCGCCGCGCTCATTCCGCGGCGTTGGACGGCCCGCGCGAACGTCCGCCGCGGCGGCGGCGGCGCTTGCGGGTGCGGCCGCCGTCGTCCTTCGCGGCCGCGGCGGTGAGCTTGTCAGCGAGCTCGTCGGGCGGCATGCCCTGGGCTTCGCGCCAGAACGCGAATTCCTCGCGCAGTTCCGGCACGACGGCCGCTCGCAGTTCGAGGAAATCGTAGGCGGCGCGGAACCGCGGATGCGACAGCACGCGCATCACGCGCTTCTTCTGGCGCGCGGTGAAACGCGATTGCAGCCACCAGATCTCGTGCATCGGCACGCTGAAGCGGCGCGGGATGGCGACGCGCTCGATCTGGCGGATCGTCACGCGGTCGGCCGCGCGCTGTTCGGAGGTGGCGAGGTCGTGTCCTTCCTCGAGCAGGCGCTGCAACTCGAACGCATAGGCGGGCCAGAGCAGCGCGGCGAACAGATAGGCCGGCGTGACGGATTTGTCGGCGTTGATGCGCGTGTCGGTGTTGCGCAGCGCGCGCAGCAGCATTTCGCGGCAAAGGCCGCTGCCGTCGGCCAGCAGCGCGGCGGCGGTGTCGGGCAGCAGCGAAGCGAGCAGCCCCTGTTTTTCGAGTTCCACGAAGCTGCGCTCGGCGTGGCCGGCGAGGAACATCTTGAGCGCGTCGTCGAACAGGCGCGCGCTGCTGGCTTCGGCGAGCAGGCCGGAAAGGCGCGGGATCGGCGCGGCGGTGGCCGGCTCGATCGAGAAACCGAGCTTCGCCGCCAGGCGCACGGCGCGCAGCATGCGGACCGGATCTTCGCGATAACGCGCTTCGGGATCGCCGATCAGACGCAGGCAGCGCGCCTGCACGTCCTCGTAGCCGCCGACGAAATCGCGCACGGAGAAATCGGCGATGTTGTAGTACAGCGCGTTCGCGGTGAAGTCGCGCCGCACGGCGTCGTCTTCGATGCTGCCGTAAACGTTGTCGCGCACGAGGCGGCCGTTGTCCATCTCGCGCGCACCGGAGCCGTCGTCGACGTTGGCGCGGAAGGTGGCGACTTCGATGATCTCCGGGCCGTACACGACGTGCGCGAGGCGGAAGCGGCGGCCGATCAGGCGGCAGTTGCGGAACAGCTGCTTGACCTGCTCGGGCGTGGCGTCGGTGGCCACGTCGAAATCCTTGGGCGCGCCGCCGACCAGCAGATCGCGCACCGCGCCGCCCACGAGATACGCCTGGAATCCCGCCTCGTGCAGCCGATACAGCACGCGCAGGGCGTTGGCGCTGATCTGCTTGCGGGAGATGTTGTGTTGCTCGCGCGGGATCGCGCGCGGGGCGGGTGGCTCGAAATCCACGTAGTCTCTTCTGGCAGCCGTTGTCTGTCGCGACAGGTCGGCTATACTACGGGTTCAGCCTCGTGCTGCTCAATTGCTCCCTTCGTCTAGAGGCCCAGGACACGGCCCTCTCAAGGCTGTAACACGGGTTCGAATCCCGTAGGGAGCGCCAAGATGGGTCGTCGATGCCTTTCGTAGTCACGGAAAATTGCATCCGTTGCAAATACACGGATTGCGTCGAGGTCTGCCCCGTGGATTGCTTCCACGCCGGCCCCAACTTCCTCGTCATCGATCCCGAGGAATGCATCGACTGCACCCTCTGCGAGCCGGAGTGCCCCGCCAACGCGATCTTCCCCGAAGACGACGTTCCCGGGGGCCAGGAACACTTCATCGCGCTCAACGCCGAACTCTCGAAAGCCTGGCCGGTGCTCACCGTGCGCCAGGACCCGCCCGCCGATGCCAAGGAATGGGACGGCAAGCCGGGCAAGCTCGGCGAACTGATCCGCTGAATTCGAAAGCCCGCGTCTTGCGGGTAGAGCAGGCGCGCACCTCCGTCATTCCCGCGCAGGTGGGAATCCAGTGACGTTTGCGAGGCGCCTCAAAGTCACCGGGTCCCCGCCTGCACGGGGACGACGAAAGGGTGAGGAGTGCTCTTGCCGGGGTGGGGTGGCCGGCCCTG
>CAMLOR010000027.1 GCA_946481615.1 uncultured Aquimonas sp. | reverse complement strand
ATCTGCCCGACGATTTCGAGGCGATGGCCGCGCTGCCCGGCATCGGCCGCTCGACTGCCGCCGCGATCCTCGCGCAGGCGCACGGCCAGCGGCACGCCATCCTCGACGGCAACGTCAAGCGCGTGCTGACGCGCTATCACGGCGTGCGCGGCTGGCCCGGTGCCGGCGCAGTCGAAAAGCAATTGTGGCAATTGGCGGAATCGCACCTGCCGCACGAGCGGCTGTGCGACTACACCCAGGCCATCATGGATTTCGGCGCCACGCTGTGTACGCGCAGCGATCCGGCCTGCGTGCTGTGCCCGCTGCAACACGATTGCGTGGCGCGCATCGAAGGCCTGGTCGCGCAACTTCCCGAACCCAAACCCGGCAAACCGCTGCCCACGCGCCGCTGCGTGCTGCTCGTCGCGCGCGATGCCCAGGGCCGCGTGCTGCTGCAGCGGCGCCCGCCGGTGGGTGTGTGGGCCGGCCTGTGGAGCGTGCCCGAGACCGTCGACCACGACGCGGCGCGCGAATGGATCGGCATGCACCTGGACGCCGATTACGACCACGGCGAGGCGCATCCGGAATTCGAACACGTGTTCTCGCATTACCGGCTGCAGGCCGAACCGCTGCTCTGGCGCGGCGCGCAACCGCGGGCGCGGATCGCGGATAATGCGGACCTGCGCTGGGTTGCGCGCGCGGAGCTTCCCGCCACCGGTCTGCCGGCACCGATCCGCCGATTGCTCGAAACTCTTCCCGACTGATGCCACGCACCGTCCACTGCCTCAAGCACGACATCGACACCGAGGGCCTGGATTTCGCCCCCTGGCCCGGCGAACTCGGCCAGCGCGTCTACGAGAACATCGGCAAGCCCGCCTGGGCCGAATGGCTGGCGCACCAGACCATGCTCATCAACGAAAACCGCCTCAACCCGCGCGATGCGAAGGCGCGCGCCTTCCTGCAGGCGGAGATGGAGAAGTTCCTGTTCGGGTCCGGGGCGGAGAAGCCGGCGGGCTACACGCCCGAGTAGACGTAGCTCTTTCGCTTCGACCGCGCGCTCAGCGATCGTCGCGCGTCCAGATCGCGCCGTCTTCGACCTTGATCGGGAACTTCGCGACCGGCTCGTAGGCCGGGGCACACAGCGCGCGGCCGTCGCGCACGTCGAATTTCGCGCCATGCAGCACGCATTCGATGGTGGCTTCGTCGGCATCGAAGTTGCCGATCGAAAGCTCGAAATCCTCGTGGCTGCAGCGGTCTTCCAGCGCGTAGCAATCGCCGTCGTAGTTGAACACGACGATGGCGGTGTTGCCGTCGAACACCACGCGGCGCTCGCCCGGCAGCAGCTCGCCCAGGGCGCACACGCGCACCCAGGTCAAAGCGTCTTCTCCAGCACCTCGAAGCGAAGATCGTCGCGCCGGGGCTGACCGAAGCGCTCGTCGCCGTAGGGGAATGGTTTCTTGATGCCGGTGCGGCGATAGCCGCGGCGTTCGTAGAAGGCGATCAGCGAATCGCGCACGTCGATCACCGTCATCTGCATCACGGGCAATCGCCATTCCTCGCGCGCCACGCGCTCGGCTTCGCGCAGCACGGCGTCGCCGATGCCGCCGCCCTGGCGCTGCGGATCGACCGCGAACATGCCGAAGTAGCCCGCGCCGTCTTCGTCGGCGACATGTGCGCAGGCCAGCATGGCGTCGCCGCGTTCGGCCACGATCACGCGCGAACGTTCGCGGCGCAGGTCTTCGCGCAGCACGTCCGGATCGATGCGGTTGCCGTCCAGCAGATCGGCTTCGGTGGTCCAGCCGGCGCGGCTGGCATCGCCTCGGTAAGCGGAAGTCACCAACGCCACCAGCGCGGGAATGTCGGCCTCGGTGGCGGGGCGGAAGTGCAGATCGGTCATCGGCTCATCCCAGCAGGCGCCGCGCCTTCTCCAGCGCGGCCACGAAAGCGTCGATCTCTTCGAAGGTGTTGTAGAACGCCAGCGACGCGCGGCAGGTGGCCGCGCAGCCGTAATACTGCAGCAACGGATGCGCGCAGTGCTGCCCGGAGCGCACCGCCACGCCTTCCAGATCGAGCAGCGTGGCCAGATCGTGCGCGTGCGCGCCCTCGACCAGGAACGAGATCACCGCGGCCTTCTCGCGCGCCGTGCCCAGGATGCGCAGGCCGTCGACCTTGGCAAGCGCGGCGTTCGCGTGCGCGAGCAGCGTCTGTTCGCGCGCCTCGACGTTCGCCATGCCCAGTTCCGAAAGATACTCGACCGCGGCACCGAGTCCGACGAAGCCCGCGATGTTCGGCGTGCCGGCCTCGAAGCGGTGCGGCGCGTCGTTGAACACCGTGCCTTCGAAGCGCACTTCGCGGATCATTTCGCCGCCGCCGATGAACGGCGGCATGGCCTGCAGCAGTTCGCGCCGGCCCCAGAGCGCGCCGGTGCCGGTGGGCCCGCACATCTTGTGGCCGGTGAAGGCATAGAAATCGCAGCCGATGGCCGCGATGTCGACCGCGCGGTGGGGCACCGCCTGCGAACCGTCCACCAGCGTGACGATGCCGCGCCGGCGCGCTTCGCGGCAGATCTCGCGCACCGGATTCACCGTGCCCAGCACGTTGGACACATGCGTCACACCGAGCAGCTTCACCTCGGGCGTGAGCAGCTTCCAGAGCGCGTCGAGATCGAGCTCGCCTTCGGGCGTGAGTTCGCAGACCTTGATCGTGGCGCCGGTGCGTTCGGCCACGAGCTGCCAGGGCACGATGTTGGCGTGGTGCTCCATGCGCGTGAGCACGATGGCGTCGCCGGGCTTCAGCTTCGGCAGCGCCCACGAATACGCGACAAGGTTGATGGCGAAGGTGGTGCCGCTGCACAGCACCAGCTCGTCGCGCCGCACGTTGAGGAAGCGCGCCAGCTTCTCGCGTGCGCCTTCGTAGGCCTCGGTGGCTTCGGCGCCGAGCTGGTGCACGGCGCGGCTGACGTTGGCGTTCTGGCGGCGATAGAAATCGTCGACGGCGCGCATCACGCGCTCGGGTTTCTGCCCCGTGTTGGCGCTGTCGAGATAGACCAGCGGCTTGCCGTGGACTTCGCGCCGGAGCAGCGGGAAGTCCGCGCGCACGCGCGCCCAGTCGATGGCGCTCACGACAGCGCGTCCATCGCGTCCTGCAGGCGCGCGGCGAGACGCTCGACGGTGGCGTCATCGTCGATCACGTTCAGCACTTCGCGCACGAACGCGGCCGTGAGCAGCGCGCGCGCCTGCGCCTCGGGAATGCCGCGCGAACGCAGGTAGAACAGCGCGGTTTCGTTCAACTGGCCGACGGTGGCACCGTGCGCGGCCTTCACTTCGTCGGCGTGGATCTCGAGCACCGGCTGCGTGTCGATCTCGGCGCCTTCGGAAAGCAGCAGGTTCTTGTTGGCGAGCTGCGCCTCGCTGCCGTCCGCGCCTGCGCGGATCACGATGCCGCCGTGGAACACGGCACGGCCGCGGCCGGCGCCGATCGCGCGCCACACCAGCTGCGAGGAGGTGTCGCGCGCGGCATGGTCGATGCCCAGGCGCGTGTCGAGGTGGCGGCGGCCGCTGGCGAGCAACACGCCGTTGGCGTGCAGCTTCGCGCCTTCGCCGGCCAGCGAAACGTTGAGTTCATGGCGTGCCAGCGTGGCGCCCAGTTCGAGATCGAGCCGGCGATACGTCGCGCGTTCGGCGAGCTTGGCATCCGTGCGCAGGAAGACGGTGGCGCCGTCGGCCTCGTGCTGCACGCGTGCATGCCGCAGCGTGGCGCCGGGTGCCAGGACGATGTCGGCGATCTCGTTGGCGAAATGCGCGTGCGCGCCGGCCGCGATCCGGTGCTCGCACAAGGCCAGGCGCGCGCCCTCGCCCAGTTCGACGAGATGACGCAGGTGCCAGGCCGCATCCGGCGCGGCCGCGCCGATGAACACCAGATGCAAGGTGCCGCCATCGGCCTGCGGCGCGACGCGCGCGTGGACGCCGTCGAGCGCGAGCCCGGCGTTGAGCATCGCGAAGATCTCGGCCGCGCCCTCGTAGCGGCGCGCCAACGAACGCAGCGCGGCGTCGTCGCCGGCCGCGATCGAACGCGACAGCGGCTGCAACATCACGCCGTCGGAGGATTCGAGCCGCGAGCGTTCGGCATCGAAGTGGCCGTTGACGAACACCACGCGTAGACCCTGCGGCAACTCGATATCGTCGATCGCGGCCGGCGGTGCGCTGGCAAAGGCGCGCCGTTCCAGCGCGCGCAGCGAGGTGTACTTCCAGGCTTCGTTGCGCGCCGCCGGCAGGCCGGTGGCCTGTGCCTCCTGCAGCGCGTTGGCGCGCATCCGCGCCAACGCGTCTTCGCCCGCGGGTGCGCCGCCCGCCAGCAGCGAATCGAGCAGCGCGCTCATGCCGCGGCGGGACCGATGCGGTCCTTGACCCAGGCGTAGCCGTGTTCTTCCAGTTCGCGCGCCAGCTGCGGCCCGCCGCTTTCAACGATGCGGCCGTCGGCCAGCACATGCACGACATCGGGCTCGATGTAGTCGAGCAGGCGCTGGTAGTGCGTGATGACGAGGAAGGCTCGCTCCGGCGAGCGCAGCGCGTTCACGCCTTCGGCCACGGCCTTGAGCGCGTCGATGTCCAGGCCCGAATCGGTTTCGTCGAGGATGGCGAGCTTCGGTTCCAGCACGGCCAGCTGGAAGATCTCGTTGCGCTTCTTCTCGCCGCCCGAAAAGCCCTCGTTCACGGCACGATGCAGCAGTTCGTCCTTCAGGTGCAGCACGGACAGCTTCTGCCGCACCAGCTTGAGGAACTGCATCGAATCCAGTTCCGGCTCGCCGCGGTGCTTGCGCTGCGCATTGGCCGCCGCGCGCAGGAAATACGTGTTGTTCACGCCCGGGATCTCGACCGGATACTGGAACGCGAGGAACACGCCTTCGGCGGCGCGCTCCTCGGGTTCGAGCGCGAGCAGATCGCGGCCTTCGAACGTCACGCTGCCTTCGACGACCTCGTAGCCTTCGCGGCCCGCCAGCACGTTGCCGAGCGTGGATTTGCCGGCGCCATTCGGGCCCATGATGGCGTGCACCTGGCCGGGCCGCACCTCGAGCGTGACGCCCTTGAGGATGTCCTTGCCGGCCACGCGCACGTGGAGGTTGTCGATCTTCAGCATGTCGTCGTTCTAATCCTGGCGCTTGAGCATCCCGCCGCCGAAGAACATCCGCCGCGGGTATCCGCCCTGGCTGCCGTCGTCGTAGGGAAAGGTGGTGAGGCTGCGTGCTTCGCCGCCATCGGGCGTGAGCGTGAGCACGGTGCCGTCGATTTCGTAGGTGCCGTTTTCCTGACCGCTGCTGCCGGCCGAGCCTTCCGAGGTCGTCACGCTGCCGGTCGACGACATCGAGTAAGTGCCGTCGGGACGGAAGGTGACCGTCATGCTCGACATCACCGCACCGAAGCCGGCGCTGGCGCCACCCGCGAAGGTGCCGTCGAGCGTGTCGTCCTCGAACTCGCCGACCGGGCAGAAGTTGCCCATGTCCCAGAAGAAACAGCCGCCGTCACCGGACTCGACCTCGCTTTCGCTGGCGTCGCTGCCGAACGTCATCGTCATCTTGTCGCCATCGATGGCGTAGGTGCCGACGTCCTTGGGCTTCTGCAGCTCCGGTGCGATGGGGTTGCGGATCACCGCGCCGTCTTCGAAACGATATGCCGTGGTCTCCAGGCTGCCGCCATAGACCATGCGCGTCATCAGGTACAACCCGTCCGGCTCCGCGCTAGCGCAACCGGTGAGCAACAACAGTCCGAAACCCAGGATCGAAGAACGCATGGTGGCACTCCGCGAGGCGAGCGGACGTCCCGCTCGGCGGAATACGCACGGAATGGCGGCGCGAGCGCTCATTTGCGGTACTTGTTCGACTTCTCGAATTCTTCGACGTCACCAAGGTCGCGATGGCGGCCGGTGGCGCGCTTGTTGGCGAGCAGGTCCTCGACACCGATGATCGGGATCGTCACTCCGTCCAGCACTCCTTCGACTCGTCGCGGATAGGCCGCGTCGAATTCGACGCCGGGGATCGTGGTGAAGAGGTCGATACGGTTCGGCTTGCGGCCGATCATGAAGATACGGTCGGGCTTCATCAGTGACTCGACCGTGAGCCCCGCTTCGCTCCAGCCGAACTCCTCGACCGCTCGTACCACGCGTTCCGCATTGGCGCGCTCACGGCTCAGCCAGAAATCGAGATCCTCGGTCAGGCGCACGAATCCGTGGGCATTCACGGCGCCACCGCCGATGATCATGAATTCCACGCCGTGGCGTTTCAGCAGCTCGATGAAGTCCTTCCAATCCGAGTTGAGTCGCACTGAATCTCCGATCATCCGCACGCGGAACTGGTGGAACAGTTCCAAACGTTCGTCGATCGAAAAGTGCTCGTACTCGTCCAGCATCGAAGGCTCCTGGCCGAGTGCGTACTCGCGGATCAGCAACCGCCGGGCGCTCATCCAACCGCCCCTTCCAGACTCACCTCCAGCAGCTTCTTCGCCTCCACCGCGAATTCCATCGGCAGTTCGCGGAAGACCTGCTTGCAGAAGCCGTCGACGATCATCGAGACGGCGTCTTCCTCGGTGATGCCGCGCGAGCGGCAGTAGAAGAGCTGGTCGTCGGAGATCTTCGAGGTGGTGGCCTCGTGTTCGACGATGGCGTTGGGGTGCTTGACCTCGATGTAGGGGAAGGTGTGCGCGCCGCACTTCTTGCCGATCAGCAGCGAATCGCACTGGGTGTGGTTGCGCGCGCCGGCGGCGGATTTCTCCACCCGCACCAGGCCGCGGTACGAGTTCTGGCCGCGGCCGGCGCTGATGCCCTTGGAGACGATCTTCGACTTGGTGTTCTTGCCGATGTGGATCATCTTGGTGCCGGTGTCGGCCTGCTGGCGGTGATGCGTCAGCGCCACCGAGTGGAACTCGCCGACCGAATCGTCGCCCAGCAGCACGCAGCTCGGGTATTTCCAGGTGATGGCCGAGCCGGTCTCCACCTGCGTCCAAGAGATCTTGCTGCGCGCGCCGCGGCATTCGCCGCGCTTGGTGACGAAGTTGTAGATGCCGCCCCGGCCTTCCTCGTCGCCGGGATACCAGTTCTGCACCGTCGAGTACTTGATCTGCGCATCCTCGAGCGCGACCAGCTCCACCACCGCGGCGTGCAGCTGGTTCTCGTCGCGCATCGGGGCGGTGCAGCCTTCGAGGTAGCTCACGTGCGAGCGTTCCTCGGCGATGATCAGCGTGCGTTCGAACTGGCCGGTGTCGCGCGCATTGATGCGGAAATAGGTCGACAGCTCCATCGGGCAGCGCACGCCCTTGGGGATGAACACGAAGCTGCCGTCGGAGAACACCGCGGAATTGAGCGCGGCGAAGTAGTTGTCGCCGACCGGCACCACGGAGCCGAGGTACTTCTGCACCAGTTCCGGATATTCGCGGACGGCTTCCGACATCGAGCAGAAGATCACGCCCTTATCGGCCAGCTCCTTGCGGAAGGTGGTGCCCACCGAGACCGAATCGAACACCGCATCGACCGCCACGCCGGCCAGACGCGCGCGTTCGTGCAGCGGCACGCCGAGCTTCTCGTAGGTGTCGAGCAACTCCTGCGGCACCTCGTCGAGCGACTTGTATTTCGCCTTGGGCGCCGCGTAGTACGAAATGGCCTGGAAATCGATCGGCGCGATCTCCAGTTTCGCCCAGTTCGGCGGCGTCATCGTCAGCCAGTGGCGGTAGGCCTTCAGGCGCCACTCCGTCATCCAGGCCGGTTCGTTCTTCCTGGCCGAAAGGAAGCGGATGGTGTCCTCCGACAGCCCCGGCGCCAGCGTGTCGCTCTCGATGTCGGTGACGAAACCGGCTTCGTAGCGGCGTCCCAGCTGTTCATGGATGCGGGCGTTTTCGGTGGACATCAGGCGACTTCGTTGGAGAGTTTCAGCGCGATGCGGCGGTTCGCGGCGGGCTTCGGGGGCAACATCTGGGCCAGGCTCACGCCGCGCAAGGCTTCCAGCACCACGTCGTTGATGCGGCGCCAGTTGGCGCGCACGCCGCAGTGCGTCTCGCGGCCGCACTGGCCCTCGTGCAGGCTGCATTCGGTTACGCCGAGCGGGCCTTCCATGGCCTCGACGATCTCGATCAGCGAGATCGCCTCGGGTGCGCGCGCCAGCCGGTAGCCGCCGTTGGCGCCGCGGAAGCTCGCCACCAGGCCCGCGTGCGCCAGCGGCTTGAGCAGCTTGGCCACGGTGGGCAGCTCCAGCCGCGCGCGTTCCGCAAGGCCGGCCGCGCTGTGCACGGCGCCGGGTTCGCTCGCCATCACGGTGAGCACGAGGGTGGCGTAATCGGTGAGCTTGGTGACGCGCAGCATGGCAACGGCCGGTAAAGCGTACCGAAATGGTACTTTTTATCCGCGTTGCGGACAAGATCGCCCCTACGGCATTCTGGCGGCCGTTTTGCCAGCCCGCCTCGACGTGCCCAGACTCCGCGTAGCACCCCTCGCGTCCGCCCTGCTGCTCGCGATCGCCAGCCTGCCCGCCGCCGCGCGCAGTTCGACGCCCGAGGAATGGGTGCTGTGCCGGCCGAACGCGCTGCTGGACTTCTGGAACCCCGACCTGCCCAAGGACGGCGTGCGCGAGGAATCGCCGGCCGAGCTCGCCGCCGAACGCTTCGACGTGAGCAACGAGAAATTCTACGTGCTCGAAGGCGACGTCGAGATCCGGCGCGCCGACCAGTACATCGCGGCCGACACGCTGCGCTACGACGTCGAGCAGGAGCGCTACGAAGCCGAAGGCAACGTGCATTACCAGGACCGCGGCCTGCTGCTGGGGGCCGACAAGGCCGTCGGCGAACTGGGCGACGAGGACCGCAACACGCTCGACAACGTGCGCTACCAGCTGCTCGACGCGCGCGGCAACGGTCAGGCGCGCCGCGCCGTGGTGATTGGCGATCGCAGCAAGCTCGATCACGTCACCTACACCACCTGCGACCCCGGCAGCACCGGCTGGGAGCTGCGCGCCACCAGCGTGAAGCTCGACCAGGAGGAAGGCGTGGGCACCGCGCGCAACGCCACGCTGCGCCTCGGCCCCGTGCCCATCCTCTACCTGCCGGTGGCGAGCTTCCCGATCGACGAGCGCCGCCGCACCGGCTTCCTGTTCCCCAGCATCGGCAGCTCGCAGGACAGCGGCATCGATTTCTCGGCGCCGTACTACGTGAACCTGGCGCCCAACTACGATCTCACCGTGACGCCGCGCATCCTCGGCCGCCGCGGCGCGATGATCGGCGCGGAATTCCGTTATCTCACCGAAGACCACCGCGGCGAACTGGCCGGCACCTGGCTGCCCGACGACGACCAGACTGGCGACGATCGCGGCTCGCTGGGCTGGCAGCACTTCGGCAAGCTGAGCCCCGCGTGGACCTTCGTCGCGGATCTGAACCACGTCTCCGACGACCGCTATTTCGAGGACTTCGGCGATTCGCTGGCGGCCGCCAGCACGTCGCTGCTCGAAAGCTCGGCCGGCGTGTTCGGGCGCGGCCGCTTCTGGAACGCCAGCGTGCAGGTGCAGGACTGGGAGATCACCGATCCCTTCCTGCCCGACGGCCTGGAGCCGTTCCGCCGCCTGCCGCGCGCGCTCTACCGCTACGAGCGCCCGATCAACGACTGGTTCGAGGCCGGCATCCGCAGCGAAGCGGTGGTGTTCGACCACGAGGCGCGCGCCGGCGCCACGCGCTACGACCTCTATCCCTGGATCGCCTTCCCGTTCGAACGCGCCGCCGGCTACGTGCGGCCGGAGATCGGCTATCGCCAGACCGGTTATTCGCTCGACAGCGACTACCGCGCGCAGTTCGGCTCCACCTCGCCCAGCCGCGGCACGCCGATCGCCAGCCTCGATGCCGGCCTGTTCTTCGAACGCAATACCAGCCTGTTCGGCAAACGCTACCTGCAGACGCTCGAGCCGCGGCTGTACTACCTCAACGTGCCGTACGAGAACCAGGACGACCTGCCTCTGTTCGACACGCAGGAACTGACGTTCTCGTTCGAGCAGCTGTTCCGCAACAACCGCTTCACCGGCGCCGATCGCCAGATGGACGCCAACCAGGCCACGGTGGCGATCACCACGCGCCTGCTGGAGGAATCCTCGGGGCGCGAGCGGTTGTCCGCGAGCATCGGCCAGATCCGCTATTTCGAGCCGCAGCGCGTGCAACTGCCCGGCGTAGCCACGATGGATCCGGAAGGCTCCGCCGTGGTCGGCGATCTCGACCTCACCCTCAGCGATCGCTGGCGCGTGGGCGTGAGCCAGCAATGGGATCCGGAGCACGAACTGAGCGATCTTTCGGCGCTGCGCGCGCAGTACCGCTGGCGCACCGACGGCGTGTTCAACTTCGCCTACCGCTTCCGCCGCGAAGGCCAGGGCGCCAACATCGACCAGGTCTCGGTGGAGCAGATCGACACTTCGTTCGCGGTGCCGATCAACGAGCGCTGGCGCATCGTCGGGCGCTGGAACTACTCGCTGTTCGACGATTCCACCCTCGAGGCCGTGGCCGGCTTCGAGTGGTCCAGCTGCTGCCTCGCCGCGCGCGTGCTCGGCCGCCACTACGTGCGCAACCGCGAGGGCGAGAAGAACAACGGCATCTATATCGAGCTTGAATTGAAGGGCCTCGCCACCCTCGGCCGCAAGTCCGGCGAACTTCTGGAGCGTGCTATCCTCGGCTACACGCGTTGACCCTTTCCGCGAATCTGCGATATCCCCCATGAACCGTATTCTTTCCGCCCTCGCCGCGTTGCTGCTCGTGTTGTCGACGTCGGTCGCGCACGCCCAGGCGCTCTCCCTCGATCCCATCGACGGCATCGTCGCCGTGGTGGAGGAAGACGTCATCCTGCGCAGCGAGCTGAACCGCGCGGTGAACAACATCCGCGCCCAGTTCGCCACGCGCGCCGACCAGCTGCCGCCCGCCGACGTGCTGGAAAAGCAGGTGCTCGAACGCCTCATCGTGATGCGCCTGCAGCTGCAGCGCGCCGAGCAGGCCGGCATCCGCATCAGCGACATCGAGCTCGAACAGGCCATCAGCCGCATCGCGCAGCAGAACAATCTCTCGCTCGAGCAGCTGCGCACGCAGATCTCCAAGGACGGCATCAGCTACGACGAGTTCCGCCAGCAGCTGCGCGAGGAACTCACCGTGCAGCGCCTGCGCCAGTCGCTGGTGCAAAGCCGCGTGGCCGTCAGCGAGACGGAGATCGACATCGCGCTGGCGAGCGAGAGCATGAAGCGCGGCCAGGTGCATGTCGGCCTGATCCTGGTGGCGCTGCCCGACGGCGCCACCGCCGAGCAGATCGAGGCCGGCAAGACCAAGATCGACGGCATCAAGGCCCTGCTCGACAAGGGCGAGATGGATTTCAACGCCGCCGCCATCCGCTATTCCGACCACCAGACCGCGCTCGAAGGCGGCGATCTTGGCTGGCGCAGCTTCGACGAGATCCCGCCGCTGTTCGCCAACCTGGTGCAGGGCATGTCGCCGGGCGACGTCTCGCAGCCGCTGCGCGGCCCGAGCGGCTACAGCCTGCTCAAGCTGATCGAGACGCGCGAGAACCAGGCGCAGAGCCTCACCGAGTACCACGCCCGCGGCCTGATGATCAAAACCACTGAAGTGGTCGATTCCGACGCCGCGCGCGCCAAGGCGCAGGCGCTCTACGAGCGTCTGCAGGCGGGCGAGGATTTCGCCGCCGTCGCGAAGGAAGCCTCCGAGGACAACATCACGCGCAACCAGGGCGGCGACATGGGCTGGTTCCCGCTGCAGGCCTGGGGCACGGCCGTGGCCGACAACCTCGAGAAGCTCGCTGACAACGAAATCTCGCCCCCCTTCCCGAGCGAGGCCGGCTGGCACATCCTCCAGCGCCTGGGCACGCGCGAGCAGGACATCACGCAGGAAGCGCAGCGCAACGCCGCGCGCGAAACCATCGCCCGCCGCAAGGCCGACGAGGAATACGAACGCTTCCTGCGCCAGATGCGCGACGAGGCCTACATCGACAACCGCCTGGCGTCCTGACGGAGCTTGCGGCCCGCCTTCCACAAGCTCGCTCCGGACGGCGGCCGCGAAGGCGATGATCCACTGGCGACCTGCGTCCGGAATGCCGACGAATCCGGGCGCGGGTTGGACAGGCACACCGCGGATCGCGCGAAGGGCAGCGCCGCCGCACCAGCTATCGGCGGCGGCACTGTCGACGCGCCTCCAGAGCCTGCCGCAAGCGTTGGCGGCCAAGCCGAACGACCCGCAGCCCGGCCCGCCGCGGCTGCACGCGGCGAGCCTGCCGAAACCCGTTCGCCACGCCGCATGACGCCGCGGCTCGCGCTCATCGCGGGCGAATGCGCCGGCATCGGGCCGGAGCTGTGCGTGCGCCTCGCCAACACCGAACTCGATGCCAACCTCGTGTGCATCGGCGATTCCGACGCACTGCTGCGCGCCGCCCTGCGCCTGCGCCTGCCGCTGGAACTGCGCGAGGAATCGGACGCGCCGCACGAGCCGGGCACGCTGCAGGTGCGGCATCGCACCCAGCCGGCCATCGAAACCCCGGGCACGCTCGACGTGCGCAATGCGCCGCACACCGTCGACTGCCTGCTGGAAGCCGCCGAGGGCGCGCTGCGCGGCGAGTTCGCCGGCCTTGTCACCGGCCCCGTGCACAAGGGCGTGGTGAACGATGCCGGCATCGCCTATACCGGCACCACGGAATTGCTCGCGCGCCACGCCGATGCCGACGTGGTGATGATGCTGGCCAGCCCCGCGATGCGCGTGGCGCTGGTGACGACGCACCTGCCGCTGCGCGACGTGCCCGACGCCGTCACGCCCGCCGCCATCGTGCGCATCGCGCGCATCGTGCATGCGGGCCTGCGACACGATTTCGGCATCGCGCGTCCCCGCATCCTGGTGCTCGGCCTGAACCCGCATGCCGGCGAAAACGGGCATCTGGGCCGCGAGGAGATCGACGTCATCGTCCCCACGCTCGAAAAGCTGCGCGACACCGGCATGGATCTCGTCGGCCCGCTGCCGGCCGACACCGCCTTCCTGCCCGCGCAGCTCGCGCGCTGCGACGCGGTGATCGCGATGTACCACGACCAGGGCCTGCCGGTGCTCAAGCACGGCGGCTTCGAACGCGCCGTCAACATCACGCTGGGCCTGCCCTACGTGCGCGTCGCCGTCGACCACGGCACCGCGCTGGAACTCGCCGGCACGGGCAAGGCGGATGCATCGAGCATGATCCTCGCGGCGCGTACCGCGGCGCAGCTGGCGCGCATCCGCACTGCCTGAAGGTCTGGGGTCGGCGCGCGGTTCTTTTGCAGCCACTGCTCCTCACCCGTTCGGGGTGAGCCTGTCGAATCCCCTGCCTCGCCACCCGGGATTCGACAGGCTCGCTCCGAACGGCGATCGCGATTCCCGCTCCGGCCTAAACGAACACCTCGCCATCGCGCACTTCCGCAGGCACCTCACCCAGCGATTGCCCGCGGCAGGGCCCGCTCACGCACAGCCCATCCGGCACCGAGAAACACGCCCCATGCGCCGCGCACACGAGGAACGCCTGGTCGATCAGGAACTGCCCCGGCGCCCAGTCCAGCCGCCGCCCGGCATGCGGACACACGTTGTAGAACACGCGCACCGCATCACCCCGGCGCAGCACGATGAGGGACTCGGCGACACCGTCGAGCGTGGCGATCGCTTCGTGCGCGCCACCATTCGTGACATCCGCGAGCGCGCACAAGCGTTGGCTTTTCGTTAAAGGTGATCCGGTCACTTGTCGCACGCGATTCGAGGGTGTTTACTGCGGGCCCGTGGCGATAGTCTGCCATGCGTCGCAAGCACCGATGTCCCGATTCCAGTTCTCGCTCCGCCCGCCCCGCCACCCCGCGCTGCGCATGCTGCTCGCGCTCGCCGGCCTGGGCCTGCTCGTGTTCTTCGCGGCCTTCGCCGTCGTGATCGGCGCGCTCGTGCTCGCCGTCTTCGGCGTGCGCCGCCTGCTCGCCTCCTCGCGCCACGCGGTGCGTCCGCAGGCGCCGGCGCAGCCGGGCGTGATCGACGCCGAATTCTCGGTGGTGCGCAAGCCGCACACCCTGCTGCCGCGTTGAGCGCAGCCGCCGGCTATTCCGGCAAACCGCTCTGGCAGAAACTCGGCCTGAAGGCCGGGCAGCGCTACCTCGTAGACAACGCGCCGTCCGACTACGCGGCGCTGACGGGCTTCGACCTTTCCACCCTCGTCAACGCGAAAACAGGCGAAGCCGATGTCGCGCACCTGTTCGTGGCCGACCGCGCCGCGCTCGACGCCGCCCTCGACCGCACCCTGCCGCGCATGGCCGAAGGCGGCATGGTCTGGATCAGCTGGCCGAAGAAGACCTCGAAACTCTTCCGCGACCTCACCGAAGACGGCATCCGCGAAGCCGCGCTGCCGCGCGGCTGGGTCGACATCAAGGTCTGCGCCGTCGACGCCGACTGGTCGGGGCTGAAACTGGCGCGCCGGCGCAAGGGCTGACGCCAGACGTAATGCGGTGCTCTCGCAGAGAAATGCAATCTGGGGTCTGGCGCCGCGACTCTTAGATTTAGGAATGCGGCGGCTCAGAGTCCTGTCCTACGGCCCTTATCGCAACCACCATAAGGCTCTCAAGGTACTCTTGAAGATCCCAGCGCTTGGCTTTTTCCTTCAAGCTGAGGAATTCTTTCTCGTAGTCCTCGTTGGTCGAACATTTCAGTAAGGCCAATGGCAACGCATGGAAGACATCGGCGATTTTTCTTGCCGCATGTATTGTTTCTGATGCGCGGATTTCAATAAACGCCGCTTGCAACATGTAATGTAACTCGGCCTTCATGGCTTAGCCTCACTCATGAAATTCATTACTGGTCGCGATATGGGCCGAGCGGATCATCATTGATATTGCTCGGTAGCTCAGGGAGTTCGTCGACTGGAATCGTCGTATTGGTCGGCCAACCACGCGCATTGGCCTCGTTGATTCGCGTATTGCCGTCAAGAACTCTATTCCCACGTACTGTCACTCTGTCGCCATTGGAGGGATTGTTGATGGCTTCGCCAAGCTCCGTATCCGACAGCCTGCCAATTTCCGGGTCATTCTGAGGGTGGTCTGGTGCATGGATTGGCTCCAATTCACCAAGCTCTCTTGTCCCCCGCTCAGGCGCTTGATTCGTTTCATCCCCCGGTTGTCCTTCGGCAGATTCGTTGTAGGCATTCGCTAATGCACCACCGGCCTGGTGCGAAGCGTATATGCCCGTGGCGATGGCGGCAGTTCCACAGACCACTGATGCCATGCAGGCCTCGGCGGCGCCGACTACTAGCGGAATAAGGAATGCCACGCGGCCATCGGGATCGACAAACGTGTAGGGGTTGTTGTTGGCGTACGCATACCGATTGAAATTGTCCGCCCGCGCCGGGTCCGGATCCGGGCTGATGAATGTCGGCAGGTTCGGATCGTAGTAGCGCTGTTGCATGTAGATCAGCGGCCCGACCTCATCGGTCGCATGCTTGGTGAAGCCCGGCCCGTCGCGGTAGACGTTGTCGTAGGGCGTGCCGTAGGGATTCAGCCGGCTCCGATAGACCCGGGTGCCGAGGCTCGAGGTCTTGACCGTCGGTGTGCCGCGATGGTCGCTGTGCAGGTAGTTCACTGTCACGGGCGTGGCGTCGATCAGCGGGCGGATGCGCTCGGCGACCAGCGTGCCGTTGAGGTGCATGAACTGGATGCGCTGATCGCGGCCGGCATCCTCGACGTAGAGCAGTTCGCCGGCCCGGCTGTAGACCTGGTAGCGCGTGCCGTTGGCGGGCACGATCGAAGCCACGCGGCGGTTGTGGGCGTCGTACTGGTAGGTGGCCACATCCTGGTAAGCCATCAGCCGGCGGGCGCGATCGAACGTGAAGGTTTCCGGCGTGACCAGTGCGGAGTCTTCGAAGCCGTTCTTGTGGATCCTCGAGGGCACGACTTGCTCGGGACCGCTCGGCACCGTGGTGGTGCGACTCTCCAGTTCGCCGCGGTCGTTCCAGTCATAGTCGATCACGACGGCGCTGTTCTCGGTCGTGATCTGATGCAGGCGGCGGGCCGTCGGGTGCAGCGTGAAGTGGCGCTTGCGGGTGCCGCGCTGGGCGTAGCGCACGTTGTCGAGCGGATCGTAGCGATAGGATTCATCGCCGCTCACGGCGTCGACCTCGATGAGGCGGTCGCGGTTGTCGTAGGTCAGCGTGCGCGTTTCGGGGGTTGGCCCTCGGGATCGACGACGCCATCGGTCAGCTGCTTGAGGTTGCCGTTCTCGTCGTAGGTCAGGCTGTGGTCGAGCCACGTGGTGCCGCCGCGCACGTCGAGGATTCGCCCGGGCAATTGTCGGGTGTTGGGCGTGATGGTCCGGGTCGTGGCCGGCAGACCGCTGGTGCCGTAGGTGAAGGACGCCAGGCCGCCATACGGGTGATAGGCGGCGTTCGTCGCATACGTGCCGACCTGACGCGGCTCGCCGTAGGCGTTGGGGTTGAAGCTCACGGAACCGCCGCCGCCCGGGTAGGTGAGCGTGCTCACGTCACCGCGCGTGTTGTACGCCCAGATCAGCGCAAAGGTCCGCGCGCCCACGGCCAGCGTCTCGGTGGCCAGCAGGCGGCGGCGCTTGTAGGTGTAGGTCCAGGTGTTGAGCGAAGAACCGAACGGCGGTGCCGTGGTGTTGCCGGTGGCACTGACCGACGCGGTCAACATCGCGCCGTCGGCGTCATAGCTGTAACCGACATCCGAGGTGCCGCTGGGATGGTCGATCCAGGTCAGCCGGTTGCGGGCGTCGTACGCGTGCACCGACTTCTCGGCGGCCGCCACGCTCGCGCGCTGGCAGTCGCTCGTGCTCGTGAGGGTGGCTTGTCCCGCAGCGCGCCAGGCCAGATTGCCGGCGGCGTCGTAATCGAACACCGTGATACCGGCATCGGGTTCGATGGTCTTGCACAGGCGCTGCTGCGGGTCGTAGACGAAGCGGCGTAGGGCCGAGAGGTTTTCGAGGGCCCCGCCCGGCGGCGTGTAGGGACCGCTGCGGGTGAGCGTCAGCGGCTTGCCCCAGAGATCACGCGTGTACGTGGACTTCGTGCCTTCGGGTGCCGTGATGACGAGCGGCGCGTCGTAGCTCGGCTCGGCGAAAGTCTGGTACGTGGTCGTGGTGGCGGTCGCCGCGCCGCGGGCCGGGGTGTGAACGGTCTTGAACGCGTCGGGTGGGTAGGTCGTCTCGTGGATGAGCAGGCCTGCCGGCAATTCCGAGTCGACGGCCGTGGACACGGGTCGTCCGAGCACGTCGACGTGGTGATGGGTGCCGGCGTCGATGTCCGCATAGCCGGACACCGGCACGGTGTCCACCGGGAACGATTCGAAGATGTTTCGGCCGATCGGGAAGAAGTCGCGCCGCACGAAGCGCTGGCCAGCGCTGGCGTCGGTGGTGGAGCGGCGCTCAAGGATCGGTTGCCAGGCGCCGTCGTAGAAGGTTTCGGTCTTGCGGGTGCCGGTCGTCTCGGTGCGGCGCCAGAGGTTCGCCGGTAAGCCGTAACCGGGCGCGGCGACCTTGGCATAGCCGATGCTGGTCACGTTCCACGCCGAGGCGTCGCAGGTGTCCGTCACCACCGCCGTCTCGGAGGGATAGGTGATCGTCTTCAGCCGGCCCATCAGGTCGGGCTCGTAGCAGGTCTTGTAGCCCAGTTCGTCCGTGACCGAGTCGATCCAACCGGTGTTGCTCACCGCGACCGATTCGCCAGAGCCGTCGGGATAGTCGATGGCTTGCGGAATGCCACGCTTCCAATCGCTATAGGTCGTGGTCTGGTTGTTGCCGTCGGTGAGCGTGGTGAGCGTGCCGCGCTGGCCGGTGGCGACGGCCGAGGCGGTGTCGTAGGCCGCCGTGTGCTGCAATTGCCCGAAGCGGGTAAAGGTCAGCGGCAGGCCATAGGTGGCGTCGAAGCCGATATCGGCCACGACCGTGCTGCCCAGCGTGGACTTCTTGACCTGACCGAGCACCCACTTGCCGGTGTGGTCGTAATACTCGGTCTTCGTTGTGCGCGTGGCGCTGCCGGTCTCGGTGGCTTGGGTCGGGCGGGCGAAGCGGTCGAAGCACAGGGTCGAGCCACTGGTTCCGCTGGTGCCGTTGCTGGCGCAGGCCGGCGGCACGTCCCAGATGAAGTCGGCATTCTGCTGCTCGATGAGGCGAGTCTTGAGCGGGCGGTGGCGCGCGCTCATGTAGCCGTCGTTGCGGGGATGGACCGGCGTGCCGACCGGATTGGGCCAGGGGCCCGCGGCTTCGGCCGCATACGTGTTCGTCGTCGTGCGCAGCGCGGTGGCGTCCGAGAACCCGGCCTCGATCTTCCACAACTGCCCTTCGGTGCTGCGGAACTGGTTGCGGAAGGTGTAGCGCGTGACATCCTGTTCCGGATCGGTCACGTCCACCGTCGTGGTCGTGGGTGAATTGGCCGTGCAGCGGCCGCCGATCTCCGGATAGAACGCGCTGGCCGTGTAGCAGCCGTTGGCCGCGCCGTAGGCATAAATCCACGACTGCGCCGTCACGCCCGGGCCCGACAGGGTCTTGGTGGTGAGCGAGGGCACGAGGTAGCGGGCCGGGTGCACGGCGTAGCCCAGCACGCCGTTGGCGTAGTTGTATTCGTTGCAGGTCAGCGGCACGTGCGAGCGGCCGTGTTCGGTCGCCGCCACCGTGAAGCTGCCGGTCGCCCCGCCCGGATGCGTGAGGGTGCCGGTGCCGGTCGGGTTCACGTCGGCGACGCCCGCCGCCTCGCAGCCGGCGCCGCTGATCGAGGCCATCACGTTGCGCAGCGGCTCGAGGTTGAACACCCACTTCGAGGTGGTGTCCGGCAGCGTCACGCCGGACAGCCGAAAGCCGCTCCCCGCCGCCGTGTAGGTGTAGGTCCAGGTGTGCGGGCCGTCGGTGACGGTCTTGATGCGATGCGAGGAACCATCGTGCGTGAAGGTCAGCGAACGACCGTCGCTACCGGTCACGCTCAGCAGCTTCCACTTGTCGCTAGCGTCCCACGTGAACGTGACGGTGTTGCCGAAGCGATCGGTGATCACCGTCGGCAGGAGCCAGACCTCGCGCCGGGGCAGCACGTCGCCATCGGGCAGCACGTCCGGCGTCGGCACCACCGTCAGGGCCGGACCTTGGGCGAGAAAGGCCGCGACGGCAAGCCGGCGCTGCGCCACCGCGTCGGGATCGGGTTGTGCCGCCGGGTTGGCCTTGAACAGCGGTCGGACCATGCGGTGCACCATATGATCGAACTGGTAGCGCACGCCGTCGGGTGTCACGGCTTCGAAGCCTTCGCCGGCGCCGGGGTTGTTGAGCGGTGCGGGCAGGCAGCGGAACACGGTGCCGTCGCGGGTCGTCAGCGGATAAGTCTGGCCGTCCGTCGGCTTGGGCGTGCCCGCCGTGGCCTTGAGGACTTCTCCGCCGCCGCCCGGCAGCGACAGGAACGTGCCCGACCAGAACTCCTCGGCCAGGTACGGCAGGCCCGCGACGCCGGTCGCACCCGGCGGCGCGCCGAAGGCCGAGCAGCGGTGGTTCGGCGTGCCGCCCGGCACGACCCAGCCACTGTTCGAGAACACGCCGTGCAGGTGCGGGATCTCGAGATCCCAATCCGCGAAGAACCCTTCGACGCCTTCGGGCTGCTTGACCTGGAAGGTGCGCGTGACCGCGACCGAAAGCGCGTCGTTGCCGGGCAGCGCGACATCGGTCTGACGGAAACGCAGCGAGCCGTCGTAGAGATTGACCTCGTCGCCGAACAGGTCGGGCCCCAGCGCGGCGGGCGTGGTGCGAGATTTGAGCAGCTCGCCGTACTCGGCCGGAATCGGAACCGACGGCTGCGCCTGCGCGAGGAACGACATCGTCAGCAACAGCGCGGCGAGCGTGGCGGCAGGAGCAACCGCGCGGGATGACGTGTATGCCCATCGCACGGTTCGGCCGCCACCGGCCATGAGGAATCGCTTCATCGCGGTCTCGCCACTCGCCGGGAATTTCGGCGGGCGGACTCTAGGCGGGCGCAAGCTCCCTGTCTCTAGGAATTTGTCACCTGACGCTTTCCCGGCCTGAGCTTTTCCAGCAATGGCGCGGAATTACGAGATTTGCTCGATGAGCGAGTTGCCCTCAGCCACCGCTTGTCGTCGATCAGTGGAAGCGACTTCGGCCGCCACCCCGGGCCGAGCTTGGCCGACAGCGTATTGTTCTAGACTCCCGCGATGGACTACGCCATCGCCCCGCCACCGCAACCCTCGCTCGCCGTCCGCGGCACCGCCGCGCGCTTCCCCGTGCACCGCATCTATTGCGTCGGCCGCAACTTCGCGGACCACGCGAAGGAGATGGGCGCCATCATCGATCGCGGCACGCCGGTGTTCTTCTCGAAGCCATCGGATGCCGTGGTGCCCGGTGGCGGCACGCTGCCCTATCCGCGCGGCACGCAGGATCTGCACCACGAGGTCGAACTCGTGGTGGCGCTCGGGCGCGATGCCGGCCCGGGCCTGGTGGCGCCGTCGAATGCGCTCGATCTCGTGTTCGGCTACACCGTCGGCCTCGACCTCACGCGCCGCGATCTGCAGGCCGCGGCCAAGGCCAAGGGCCTGCCCTGGGATATCGCGAAGGGCTTCGATCGCTCCGCGCCGGTCGGCGAACTGGTTCCCGCCGCGGAAGCGGGCGATCTCTTCGCGCGCCGCCTCTGGCTGCAGGTCAATGGCCGCATGCGCCAGCAATCGCCGCTCGGCGAGATGGTGTGGAGCGTGCCGGACATCCTGCACGAGCTGTCGAAACTGTTCGAACTGCGCGCCGGCGACCTCGTGTTCATGGGGACGCCGGCGGGCGTGGCGGCCCTGGAGCCGGGCGACGCCTTCGTCGCCGGCATCGACGGCCTGGTGGAGATGTCCTGTGAAATGACGGGGTGATGCGATGAGCTTCATGCAGGAATTCAAGACTTTCGCGATGCGCGGCAACGTGGTGGACCTCGCCATCGGCGTGGTGATCGGCGCAGCTTTCGGCAAGATCGTCACGGCGCTCGTGGACGGCATCGTGATGCCGTTGCTCGGCCTGATCACCGGCGGCATCGATTTCAGCGAACGCGCGATCGTGCTCAGGGATGCGGTGATCGGCGCCGACGGCAAGGAGGCCGCGGCCGCCGTGCTGTTCAAGTACGGCTTCTTCCTGCAGACGGTGGTCGATTTCGTCATCGTGGCCTTCGCCATCTTCCTGGTGGTGAAGCTGATGAACCGCATGAAGCGCAAGGAAGAGGTGGCGCCCACCGCGCCGCCTTCGGACGAGGTGAAGCTGCTCACCGAAATCCGGGACGCGCTCAAGGGTTCGGCGCCGCCGCGCGGGTAACATCGGGGGTTTCTTCCCACACGGAACCCGCCATGCGCAAATCGCCGTCATCCTCCGTCGTTCCCGCGAAGGCGGGAACCCAGCGTCTTTCGGGGCGCCGCGGAAATCGCTGGGTCCCCGCCTTCGCGGGGACGACGTTGCTCCTCGCTCTCGCCGGTCCGGTGGTCGCACAGACGCCGCCAGCCCCCTATCCGTCCGAAACGCTGGCCACCGCGGCACAGCTGCGCGACGACGCGCTGAAAGGCAGCGGCGCCTTCGCCATCGTCGAATCGCTCACCACCGAAGTCGGCCCGCGCATGGCCGGCACGCCGGCCGACGCGCGCGCTGTGGCGTGGGCGCGTGCGAAGTTCGAGGCGCTGGGCTTCGATCGCGTCTACACCGAACCCGTCACCTTCCCGGTCTGGCGCCGCGGGCACGAGCGCGCGGAAATCATCGCGCCGTTCCCGCAACCGCTGGCGCTGACGGCGCTCGGCGGCAGCGTGGGCACCGATGGCGCACTGGAAGCCGAAGTGATCGCCTTTCCGACGCTGCAGGCGCTGATCGAAGCGCCCGCCGACGCCGCCAAGGGCCGCGTCGTCTTCATCGCCAATCGCATGGAGCGCTTCAAGGACGGGCACGGCTACGGGCCGGCGGTGGCCGCGCGCGGCCGCGGCGCGGTGGAGGCGGCGAAGAAGGGCGCGCGCGCCGTGCTGATCCGCAGCATCGGCACCGACAGCGCGCGCATGCCGCACACCGGGACGATGCGCTACGAGGAAGGCGTCGCGCGCATCCCGGCCGCCGCGCTTTCCAATCCCGACGCCGACCAGCTCTCGCGCGCACTCGAGCGCGGCAAGCCGGTGCGCGTGAAGCTCGACATCGATGCCGGCATGGACGGCGAATACACCTCGCAGAACGTGATCGGCGAGATCCGCGGCAGTGAGCATCCCGACGAAGTCGTGGTGATCGGCGGCCATCTCGATTCGTGGGACCTCGGCACGGGCGCCATCGACGACGGCGCAGGCGTCGCCATCACGATGGCCGCGGGCGCGTTGATCGGCAAGCTCGACACGCCGCCCAGGCGCACCATCCGCGTGATCGCCTTCTCCAACGAGGAACAGGGCCTGTTCGGCGGCCGCGCGTATGCCGCGGCGCATGCCAACGAAGTGGAAAAACACGTGATCGGCGCGGAGAGCGACTTCGGCGCGGGCCGCATCTACGCGTTCTCGAGCAACGCTCCGGCCGACAAGGTGCCGGCGCTGCTGGAGATCGCGAAGGTGCTCGAACCGCTCGGCATCGACTGGACGCCCGCGAAGGGCGGCGCCGGGCCGGACGTGGGTCCGATGGCCGCGCGCGGCATGACTTGGGGCTGGCTCGGCCAGGACGGCAGCGATTACTTCGACTACCACCACACGGCCGACGACACGCTCGACAAGATCGAGCCCGCCGCGCTCGACCAGCAGGCGGCGGCGTATGCGGTGTTCGCATATCTCGCCGCGCAGGCCGAGGGCGGCCTGGGTTCGAAGAAGATCGATCCGCCCGCCGCGGCGAACTAGTCGAACAACTTCGTCTCCAGCGTTTCCGCGGGAGCGCCGATCAGTCGTTCGGCGCTCTCGCGCAGATCCTCGAGCGAGACCCGACCGCGTCCGCGCAGGGCCTGGGTGACGTTGTCGAGGTCGTAGCGTCCGTCGCTCTTGCTGCGGATCTCGGCGTCGAGCGCCGCGAAGAGCGTCACCGCGCGCGCCGTGCGCGGTCCGCTCGAACGCTTGGCGCGCAGGCGCGTGATGTTCTTGCCGTGGTTCTTCATCCACTGCAGCGCGCGCTGGTGGCGGGTGTCACTCGACAATCCGGCGCGGTGCAGCAGTTCGATCGAATAGAACTCGGCCAGGCCCTCGGCGATCCAGTCGTCCTGCTTGGTGCCGCGGATGCGCGTGATGACGTGGCTGAGTTCGTGCATCAGCGTGCTGGTGCCGTTCTCGCTGATCAGCGGGCGATCGGCGTGCAGGAACAGCGAGCGCGGGCCGGAGAGCCCGCCGCGCCACATCGGGCTGCCGGCGCCCAGGATCAGCACCTTCGAGGGCAGGTAGCCGAAGGCATGCCGCATCTCGGGCGCGGTGGCGTTGATGAAGGCGAGGATGTCGTTGCGCCGCACGTCCTCGCCGCGCGGGCCGGCCACGCTCACTTCCATGTCCTCGATCCACTCGCGGCGCGTGCCGATGGCACCGGCGATCACCCAGCCGACCGGGCGGTCGAAGCGGCGCGCGGGGTTCACCACCACGTAGGCGCTGCGGTCGCGGTTGAGCACGTAGGGCGTGTCGACGCCGTTCCAGCCGGGCGGCAGTTTGAAGTGCAGGCGCGCGCGCGAATCGGTGCGGCGCGTGGTGCGCACCTTGGCGCTGGGCACGAGGTCGTCGCCGCGCACGATCGCCCAGTCGTCGGTCATCAGGGCATCGAAGCCGCCGCCGCGGCGTTCGTGGTTGACCTGGTAGCGATAGCGGAACTGGCCACCGGCCGCGGGCGGGGTCCACAGCACGCGGCCGCCCTTGCGTTCGACTTCGCCGTCGCCTTCGATCTTCGAGTAGCGCTCGTCGTCCATCGCGAAATCGAGCAGCGTGGCGCGGCCGCCGTCGGGCGTGAGCGTGATCGTCACCGCCGCTTCGTGCGATTCGGGCAAGAATTCGATGCTGTAATCGACGTCGTAACTGCGCGCGTTGACCGCGCCGGACAGCGCCAGCAGCGCCGCCAGGAAAAAATGGGACCGCATGCGGGATTCCGGACCGGAGAGCGGGCGCCACCCTACCGGCCGCGCTTCGAGCTCGCAACCTTGGGGTGCTGGTTTTGCTGGGTGGGAGAGCAGGTGGTTCGCGTGAGGTTGTCGCAGGTGCTCTTGCCGGGGTGGGGTGGCCGGCCCGGCTGCGGCGCCCGCGCTGCGCGCGGGAAGCTGGAGTCGGCCGGGGGTTTTCGATTCGGCATCCCTGCCTCAGCGAAAACGCGCGGGCCTCCTGCCCGCGCCCGGCTTCGCCGGCCTTGT